>CAZLFU010000039.1:0-9625 GCA_964558895.1 uncultured Candidatus Peribacteria bacterium | reverse complement strand
CGTTGACGATTCGATAACAACTGCTGGGACACTGGGAATACGAACCAATACAAACAGGATTGGAATTTCTGGAAGTGATACGCTTACATGGGATGGTAGAATTGATGATGTAAGATTGTACAATAGGAATGTAAGTGCTTCAGAAATTGCTTCGATTGCTGGCACCTCTAGATCCACCGGATCTGGAACATACGTGCTTGGGTCCAATATAAATATCGATGGAACGTTGGCACTCTACGATTCAACCCTAGACGTCTCGTCATCGGATTACTCTGTGACGCTTGGTGGTAATTTCCTCAATCAAGGAACATTTGTCCAAGGTAGTGGTTCAGTCATTCTGGATGGTACCAGTCAAACTCTCAGTGGATCGACTGCTTTGTACAATCTTACAAAAACTTCGAGTGCAGGTGATACTCTCCTATTTGATTTCGCAGCAAATCAAACAATTTCGGGTGCACTCGTACTGCAGGGAAGCATAGGATCTCCTCTCAATTTACGCTCATCACGTACAGGTAGCGCAAGTTATCTTACCCTAGATGCACAAACAGGTACTCAGACAATCGATCATTTGGATATTCAAGATAATAGTGCTGTGTATGGAAGTTCGTTATATTGTTACCTTGCGACAGAAGGATGTATCAATAGTGGGAATAATACGAATTGGGTCCTTCTCGGAATTGTTGGATCCGTCTATAGCGATCAAGGAATTACGCCGCTGGCGAGCGCAACTGTATCACTGAGCTTAAATGGTGGTGCAATCACAGAGTCTACTGATACCGATGCAGGAGGACAGTATATTTTTAGTGGCGCAACTCTTACAGGTGGAACAATCGTGGCGGTCTTTCTCGACGATGAATCAGAAGACGCTGTAACAATTTCACTAGGGTCAGGAGCAGGAATGACAGGATTTACGTTGTACCAAGATCATGTCATTGTACGCTCCGATTCTGGATCGATAGCTATAACGAATGATGAACTTATGTTGGCAGACAATAGCGAGGATTCAGATATCACAGCATTGTATTCTGTGGATGGTAATTCTACTCTTCATGTACAAGCAGATAAAAAATTATTTGTGTGGACTGCAAGCACGTACACTCCAGGTGCTCGAGTGCGTGTACACGATTTGGAGGTACAAGGAACCATGACAATGGGAACCAATGGACTTACTGTGAGTGGATCGATGCTGACAGGTACAGGTACTTTTACAACAAGTACTGGAGTATTTCTTACATCATCAGACGATGGTGAAATGTTAAATATGGGCTCAAATTCTTTCCAATCGCTTATTCTCGATTCCGGATTACTTGGATACTGGAAATTAGATGAAGGTACAGGTTCAATTGTAAAAGACAGTTCGAGACATGAACAAAGTGGAACTCTTACAAACATGACTACTTCAGCGTGGAGTAGCGATACAGTGAGTGGTGAGTATTATAATCCTTATAGTCTTACTTTTGATGGGACAAATGACGTTGTAGCTATTGAATACAGTCCACTATTACAGGTGGAAACTACTGCAACTATTGCAGCTTGGATCAACGGAGATGATCTTTCGGGGAGTACAGCTCAGCATGTTGCAGGAATTCCATATGAGGATTCTGGTTCCTGGAGCGATCCGTTTGCAGGTTTCATGATTGCAGTTTCCGAAAATGCAACTCACTACATGTATAATATAGATGGCACATTTGCAGAACTGCAGGGATTTGGCACCATTAATTCTGACACATGGACACATCTTGCAATGACGTACGATGGAGCAATTGTTCGTGCATACGTTAATGGAGTGCAAGTAGCGACAGATAGTACAAGTGGAGAGATTACGTATAGTGGTGAGCCACAGTTTGTTATAGGAGGGCGTTCTATTGATGCGGGTGGAGGGCTCTTTACTGGAGACATTGATGATGTCCGTCTCTACAGTCGTGCATTGTCTTCTTCCGAAATATTTACACTTGCATCCGGAAGTCCTGCATCGGGATCTGGTACGTATACACTTGGTACTGCTTTGGACATTAATGCTGATGTGGGACTCTACAATTCTACTTTGGATTCTGGAAGTGGTAACTACGCCATTACAGTAGGAAATAATTGGTCAAATCATGGAAGCTTTACAAGGAGAAACGGAGCAGTCACATTAAACGGTACCAATCAGTCCCTGAGTGGTAGTACCGTATTTTATAATCTTATTAAGTCTGTAACAACTGCTGCAACACTTACCCTTGATCATACTGCAAGGCAGAGTATTTCTGGGGCACTTACTCTCAATGGAATTGCTGCAAACCTTCTTTCTCTTAATTCCACAAGCTCCGGAAGTGCTGCACGGTTGATGGTGGATGGAAATGTAGGAACTTACACAGCTCAATATCTCGATGTACAAGACAGCAATGCTGGTAGTGGTAGAATTATTGCCTGTGTAAATTGTGAGGATAGTGGTAATAATACAAACTGGATATTTGATTGTGGAAACAGCGTTGTAAACTCCGGTGAAGAATGTGACGATGGAAATGTGACCGATGGAGATGGATGTGACGCCTCGTGTATCGAAGAAACAGGATGGACTTGTTCTGGCGCTCCCAGTTCTTGTGCGGAAGTCTGTGGAGACTCGGTAATAGTTGGTGACGAAGAATGTGATGAAGGAGATGATAACTCCAATGAATCTGATGCAGCCTGCAGAACGGACTGTACTGCGCAAGGCTGTGGAGACGGTGTCACAGATACTGGTGAAAGTTGTGATGATGGCAATTCCACCAATACAGATTCCTGTCTTTCAACCTGCGAATTTGCAGAGTGCGGTGATGGAGTGGTACGTTCCGGATTTGAAGAGTGCGAACCTCCTGGCACGAGTACATGCGCATCAAATTGTTTGTTCCGTACAGGTGGCGGGGGAGGGGGAGTGACTGCACCAGTTGTAGATACTGCAAGCGGATCGTATTATAGTCTGGATATTCCAGAAGGGTGTGGTAATCATTTTCTCGATCCTGACAAAGGTGAGGAATGTGATCTGGGCAGATTCAATGGTCTTGGTGCTTGCTCATATACCTGTAAGTGGTTCTATTGCGGAGACTTGGTTGTATCCACACAAATTGGTGAACAGTGTGAGCCTATACCCACAGCAACAGAAGATGGTGGAATTGTTTACAATGTACCGACGTGTGGAAATGTTTGTACGGCCCCAGGTATTAATGTGGAAACTGGTGAGCTCATTTCTGGTTGTTCATTTACCATTCTTCCTCCTTGTGAGGAGGGTGCAACTAGCTCCACATCATCAGGGAGTTCCCTCTGTGGAGATGGAATTGTAAGTGGATCCGAAGAATGTGATTTTGGAGGAATCTGCGAAGGAGGCGAGTTCGATGGTGTACTTTGGACAACAGAGGAATCTGTCCTTGCTTGCGAGAATGGTGGGGGAATAGCAGTTCTGCAATCTGGTGATGGTTGTGATGAGTTCTGTCGTAACGAAGTTTGTGGCGATGGCATTGTTCAAATGAGCGGACTCGATGGCTCCCCCAACACGGATGATGATGAAGAATGTGATAATGGTAGAATTTGTGATCAAGCTCCATTCAACTCCTGTCGAACAGATGCAGATTGCGAGACGGGTTCATGTATTTATGATACCCATATTGATGAATCCTGTGGTCTCACTTGCAAAAATCAAACCTGTGGAGATGGAGATTTGCAAGGCACAGAAACATGCGATGATGGCAATGTAGCTGATGGAGATGGATGCAGTAGTCTCTGTCTTTCCGAAGCAAGCGATCCAGATTTGTGTAGTGGTGATAGTTGCTTCTCTCAATTACCCGAAGAAGTATTTATTTGTGGTGATGGCTTGCAGGATCTCAATGAAGAATGTGATGATGGCAATACTATGGATGGGGATGGTTGTTCTTCTTGTGTTCTCGACATTGAAGTGCGAGAGGAGGTTTGTGGAAACGGGTATTTAGAAGCTGGAGAGGAATGTGACGAAGGATTAAGAAATTCGGATATACAGAGCAATGCATGTCGCACAAATTGCAAGCTTCCACTATGCGGAGATTTTGTTATCGATGCTGATGAACAGTGTGATAGTGGAAATGGTAATTCTAATGTACTGCCAGATCGCTGCAGACTTGATTGCAGATTGGCAGTTTGTGGGGATGGTATTCGAGATAGGGGAGAGGAATGTGACGGAGGTCTTTCCTGTAAGAGTAGTTGTACACTTGCGCTTCGTTCGTCCTGCGGAAATGGAATTCAAGAATTTGATGAAGAGTGTGACGATAGCAATAGAGTTGGTAGAGATGGCTGTTCGAGTAGTTGTAAAGTGGAACCAGAGTTCATTAACGGCCTAGGGATTTGTGGAAATGGAATTGTTGATGGCACAGAAGAATGCGACGACGGAAATACGATTGAAAATGATGAGTGCTCGAATGCGTGTGTAACACTAAAGCAAGATCTCGAAGAAGAGCAGGATTCTTCTCTCATGGGTTCTTCGTCAAGCTCGGAACCACTGAGACCATCTGCACCACAATACTATGCTATTCAACCGTATGCAGCTTCCATTTTGGAGCCGCCAGCTCCTGTTGGTGCTCCCATTGGCGATACAGGACCAACCGCTATTGTTCTCATTGCTTCTGGAGCAGGTATGGGTGTTGCATATATCAGGAAAAGACACGCAGTGAGGAACAAGAACTCGTAAAACATTGTTTAGTATTATAAAGTAAATAATATATAACAATCTTTAACTATAAAATATATAACAAATAGTTCTATTTCAACATGATTTGACAGTACAAAAAAAGTGTATAATAGCCTCCTTTTTTGACCACCAATGAAAGTAATTCATAACTATTTCAGCCTTATAGATGGCCGCATTCAGGAGCAGACACAAGTTCCAGTATTGGTAACAGGTGGTGCAGGTTTTGTGGGTTCAAGTTTGTGCCGTGTGCTTCTTGACATGGGGTGCGAAGTCTATGCAGTTGATAATTTAATTACAGGGAGAAAAGAGAATATAGAAGAATTACTTACAAATGATCGTTTTAGCTTCTTTGAACTAGACATCAATTCTCCTCAATTTAGCGAGATGTTTGAAGATGTACCTGTTAGGAGAGTATATCATCTTGCTTGTCCTACAGGTGTTCCCAATATTACCATACTCGCAACAGAAATGTTGCAAACGTGTTCCATCGGGACTATTCGAGTGATGGATATCGCAAAAAAACATAATGCCTCTGTAGTATTCTCCAGTTCGTGCGAAGTGTATGGCCAGCCAGAAGTATGTCCACAACCTGTTTCCTATACAGGAAATGTAAGTCCTATTGGCCCTCGTTGCCCCTACGAGGAAGGAAAGCGCTTTTCAGAAAGCATCATGATTACCTACCAGAGAAAATATAATATTGATGCAAAGATTGTACGTATTTTTAATACCTATGGTCCAAGAATGTCCCCTTCGGATCAGCGCGTTATGCCACAATTTTTGAAGAGTATTCTTACGGGTGATACGCTCAAAATTTATGGTGATGGAATGCAGACAAGGACTTTTTGCTTTGTAGATGACCTTGTACAAGGATTACTACTAGCCATGTACTTTGGAAAACCGGGGCAAGTCTTCAATGTAGGAGGTACTGCACAGATTACAATGAGAGAACTCGCAGAAACTATGATCGAGCTCACTGGGTCGAAAGATGCAAAAATTGAGTATATTCCTCATTTCACAGAAGATCACACCAATCGAATGCCAGATACTGCGGCTATCGAAGAATTGGGATGGACACAGCAGGTCTCACTACGAGATGGGTTACTCCAATTTATTGCATCGCGAGGAAAGGAAGACTACGGTAGTACCATTCCTTTGGCCGAACTTATTAATCTTGTCTCATGAGATGGATAGCAGTTGCAATATTCCTCTTTGTGGCTAATGTAATTATTCTCTCTTTTTTTGGACATGTATCTCTACTTCCAGAAATAGAAATCTCCTTTACGGGTGTAGCGGGGCTCTACGCTTTTTTTACATTATCTGGCATCACTGTTACATTCTGGGCACTTGTGGGATTATTGCGTTTTTTTACAGAAAGACTTACGCACATTGGTAAAAAAATTTTGCAAGTAAGACCACGTAAGCAAGAAATTTTGGTCCAAGATGTTGCTGTGATTGTTCCTGCTCACAATGAAGAGCTTACCATTGCTCGAACAATTGCGTCGGTTTTGCATCTTGTTGAGCCGCATCAGGTTCATATTGGAAGTGATGCCTCTACAGATCGTACGGTTGAAATATGTAGAAAGTATGGCTGTAATGTCGCTGATATTTTCCCAAATAAAGGAAAAGCAGGTGTTTTGAAGCATCTTATCGATCACTTTGAGCTTTCAAAAAAATATAAAGCTGTAATGATAGTAGATGCGGACACAGAAATTGATAAAAATTACTTGAAGCATGCACTACCTTTTTTTAATGACCCCGATATATGTGCAGTGGCAGGTCATGCTATTCCTCATTGGAAGAAGCACTTTTGGCCAGAATGGCAGATGATCATTGTAGCATATAGAGTTCGTCTCTATAGGATGCTCCAGGCTGTTATGCGCTATGGACAGACATGGAAGTATACCAACGTCTCTGCCATCATTCCGGGATTTTGCAGTATCTATCGCTCTTCTATTCTCCCAAGTATAGACATAACAGCGCCTGGCCTCATTATCGAAGATTTCAACATGACATTTGAGGTCCATCATAAAAAACTAGGTAAAATTGCTTACACACCAAAATGCTTTGGTATAAGCAATGAGCCTACAAACTTTAAAGACTATTCCAAGCAGGTAAAAAGATGGAACTTGGGCTTTTGGCAGACTGTGAGAAAGCATGGGTTTTGGCCAAGTTTATTCTGGCTTTCTACAGCGATTTTTCAAATAGAAATGATTGTAGTATGTATTTTCTTTTTGCCTGTGCCATTCTTTTTTCTGGTATTTCTTCTTACAGGATTTCAACCTATACACATAGAATTTCCAGATTTCTTGCCGTATGTCATTGATGTTCGATTCCAAGACCTCTTCCTCGGTGTGTTTTTGATGGATTATCTGCTGACAGTAGTCATTGCGTTTGTAGAGAATAAACCAAGTCTCCTCTTATACGGACTTACCTTCTTCTTTCTGCGCTTCGTAGATGTCGTCTTGTATCTCTATAGTATTCCCTTGGCATTCTTTGTAAAATCCACTGGTAGGTGGGTAAGTCCTAAAAGAAAAGTGCTTGATTGACAATGATAATAATAATTTTCTAATGCCATAAATAGTGCAAAGATTTCTTTGTATCTTCTTCCCTTTAGTTTGTACAGATATACAATAAGTCCTTTCCTAATTTATAACTAAAATTCACTATGGCGATCAGAGTTCCACACAATAGACTTACGTATGGAGAAGAAGAAGTTCAAGCAGTTTCCGATGTCGTACGAAGTGGACTTTGGGCAGGCGGAAATAAAGTGAGGGAATTGGAATCGTCCTTGGCAAAAAAAGCAGGAGTAGACCACGTTGCTTGTGTTTCTTCCGGCTTAAGTGCACTTACCCTTGCACTAAGGGGAATGGAAATTGGCGAAGGGGACGAAGTCATCATTCCAGCTTATAGTTTTGTTGCAATGGTAAACTGCATACTTGCCGTTGGTGCTACACCAATCCTTGCAGATGTGAGAGAATCAGATTGGAATATCGACCCAGAATCCGTACGCAAAGTTCATACCCCGCGTACGAAGATTATCGTTGTCGTCAACACTTTTGGTGCTCCTGCACCTATCCCAGAACTACAAAATATTAATGGTCCAATTTTAGAAGATTGTGCTCATGGGTTTGGTGTTCAAGTAGATGGTGGATTGTTGGGTGCAAGAAGTGAAGCTTCCATTCTCTCATTTTACGCTACAAAGCCAATGGGAGCAGGGGAGGGAGGTGCAGTTCTCAGTAATCAGTTTTCTATTATAGATACAGTAAAAGCAAATAGAGATTATGACGACTTGGAACCTGCAGCACATCGTCATAACGATAAGATGAATGATCTCGAGGCCTCTGTAGCACTTGCTCAACTTGCAAGACTAGATGGGTTTATCCAGGCAAGGCAACAAATTGCAGAAAGATACTACGAAAAGCTCCGATACATTGCAGAGGAGACAGGTGCTTTCTCACTCCCAGATCCGACTACAAAACGTTTCTGGTATCGCTACATTGTGCATCTCCACAATGCTCCAGTAGAAACGTACTCAGCAGAGCTTGCAGAGCTTGGCATCGCAGCTATCCGACCTGTGAAAGACTGGAGAAGAAACAAGACAAATGACTTCCCACATGCTGATGAAGGCTATACATATTGTCTTTCAATTCCTCTCTATCCTACTCTAACACAGGAAGAACAGGATGCAGTGTGTGAAGCGCTGGAAACGGTTGCTAAGAAATACTCATAAAACGAAGTAATTCTTCGCTATGCATTTATTCCCTCAGAACGCTCCAGGTATCACTGGCTTCTCCGCCTAGTCTCCAAAAGGCAATATTGTTTACACCAAGGTTCTTCGCAGCTTTTATTTTTGCTGCAATACTCTGAGTATCTTCAAACCATAGTTCGATGTTGCTTTCCATTACCCATGGGCTTTGAGAAACTGTATCTCTTTGAATAGTCGCAAGATTGAGTGTTTCTATCGCGCCCAAAGTGAGTTCACCATCTCCCGTCGTAAAGTTACCATCTTCTTGATGATGCCAATCAATTCCATACAAGCCTATACCAACAAAAAGCTTTTCCCGCGGGAGCTTTAGCTCCTTCACTGCATATCCAAGTACTTTGCTTATCCATTGTGGAGATGCAATTGGACCAGGATTTCCTCCTGGATAGTGCTCTCCATATGTCATAAAGTGGAGTTGGTCGGCTACTTTTGCAATGCGCACCAAATCTTGTGCTTGCGAACCATTGGATTCCTCGGGGTTTCCTTCTTCTGTCTTTGGGTGAATTGCGACTCCAAGTATCTTCCCCTTTGCATGCAGTGCATCTGCAAGTTCCTCTATGAAAAGAGAAAAGGATTCTTTTTGTGATGCCTGCAGAGACTCATAATCAATATTGATTCCATCAAAGTCGTGAGAATCAAAAAGTGAAAGAATATCATCAATATGCTCTTTTCGTGCCTCTTTTGTCTCTGTTACTAGCTGAATTCTATTGGTATCCCACTCGTTTTCTTCTTCGGTGTAGTCTGGAAGATTGGCAATGAGAGCAAGCACTTTGATGCCATTGTTATGAGCATACCTGATGATTGAACGATCTTCTTCTACCACCTCGTATGTGGTGAGATTTCCTTTTGCATCTACTCTGTACCAAAAAACGGAGAGATAATCGAATAGCTCGGGGTTTTCTTTTACAGATTTCATCGCATTCTCTTGATCCCAGTAGGGGATCCAACCAAGGACAGCTCCTTCGCTCGTATCTTGTATGGCCGGTTCTTGAGAACAGGAAGCGAGGATTGGGAAGAGGAGAAAGAGTGAAAGAATTTTATTCATGCTGTGACGAGGGGAAGTGGTGGGGTGTGCAGATTTCCTTTTCCGGCTGGGTCAAAAGTAATCGAGCGTGCCCAATCTAAACCGGCTGTGAGAATATAATGAATAGAGGTGAAAGGATACTCTGCTGTCAAAGAATTATCCACGA
>CAZLFU010000038.1:0-9862 GCA_964558895.1 uncultured Candidatus Peribacteria bacterium | reverse complement strand
CATCAATGAAGCACTACTTCCAATGGTCTTTGTTCTTTTTGTGACCAAAAAGAACAGATGTTAGATGAAACGCCTGTCACACTTCGACAGAGCTCAGTGTGACAAGATGGAGCTCAGTGACAAACGAGAGTTGAGCTAGAAAGCTGTACTCTCAGTACAAGGCATACAAAGGCACCAGAATAACAATTTATTTGCAGGTAATCTCGGTCTATCTGCTACACTTTTCCCATGCGTGTACTTTCTGCCATGCAACCATCGGGTCAATTGCACTTGGGCAACTACTTTGGATCCATGAAGCCCAATTTGGAATTGTCCAAGCAGGCAGATGAGAGTTTGTTTTTCATTGTAGATCTTCATGCGCTTACCACGTTGCAAGATGCAGATACCCTGCGTCAGTATCGTCAGGATTGTATTTTGGATTACTTGGCAGCGGGGTTTGATCCAGAGGCCTCGACAATTTTCTATCAGTCCGAAATTCCAGAACATACAGAACTCAGTTGGATTCTCTCTACGGTGACTCCAATGGGACTCCTAGAACGTGCAGTGAGCTACAAAGAGAAAGTAGAGAAGGGCATTTCTGCATCTGTTGGCCTCTTTACGTATCCTGTCCTTATGGCGGCAGATATTCTTCTTTACCAGGCAGACACAGTTCCTGTAGGGAAAGATCAGAAGCAGCATGTAGAGATGACGAGAGATATTGCCATCAAATTTAATAATGCCTTTGGAGAGACGTTTACCATTCCCGAGCCTATGATTCGCGAGGAAGTTGCCGTAGTTCCAGGTACGGATGGTCAAAAGATGAGCAAGAGTTATGGCAATACCATTCCACTTTTTGACGATGAGAAGGCGATCAAAAAAGCGATTATGGGTATCGTGACAGATTCTGCAGGAGTAAATGACCCCAAAGATCCAGAGAGATGTGTGGTGTATCAAATTCATACGCTCTTTTTATCGAAGGCAGAGCAGCAGAAACTTGCAGATGCCTATCGAGAAGGCTTGAGCTATGGAGATGCGAAGAAGCAGCTTCTGGAGGCGTATTTGGATTACTTTGCGCCAATGAGAGAGAGGAGAGCAGCTCTCACCCCAGAGCACGCCAGGGAAGTTCTGGATGCAGGGGCAAAGAAGGCCTCTTTGCTTGCCAAGGAAACCATGGATAAGGTGCGAACAGGCGTGGGGTTGAAATAAATGTAAAAATTTGGTATAATACTAGTATTACCAAAACCAACATATGCTACGAAGTGCTCCTGTTCGAATTCTTTCTTTGATGCTCGCCATAGCAGTGCTTGCACCTCTTGCAACCACAGAGGCCGTTTTTCGATCACAGGATCAAGATGGTCGTCTCTCCGAGGACTTGGGTGACCTTCGTCCATTTGTATTGGACTATCGTCCTACACTTCGTTTACAGCGTAGGGCGTATTTCCAAGCTATTGATCGCTGTACAGATTTACGAAGAATGGATTCGACTGTTACCTGTCCAGATTTCAATCAGGAAAGTTACGAACTACGAGCAGCTGCTCCAGCAGAACCAGAAGAAGTACATGCATCTGCACCAGTCTCCACTATTACAATGCAGGATCTGAGTGATCGAGAAGAGTCTCTTCTCAGACGGTACATCAAAACACGTGCGTGCCCAGAGAGTCTCAAGACTTTTGCCTTGCAAGGTTTTTATGAGCTCTGTCTCTCTCTTGTGGGTGATAAGACTCCTCCTGTAGGGCTCATCAGTGATAGAGCTCTTCTTCGCTCACAGAATGCAGGCGAGCCTGCAACTATGGAGCTTCGCATGCGAATGCTGGAGGAAGCACGAGATCCCAGTACAAAGAGAACCGATATTGCTGTTCCACAACGTCCTACCACAAGTTTGAAGCAGAGGTATTTGGAGGAATACGGACAGTAGAGCTGTATCATTAGTTGGTTTAGGTTACTATTTCTCTGTGCAATCACTGATTCTTGCATCGGCGAGTCCACAACGTGCCAAGCTTCTGGAGAATGCAGGTATTCCTTTTACAGTCATTGTAAGTAGTGTGGACGAAGATGCACATCCAGAGAAAGATCCTGTTTTACGTGCACAAGCTCTGGCCAAAGCCAAAGCCCAAGATGTTGCGTCGTATCAGACTGATACTTGGGTGCTTGGGTGCGATACTTTGGTTGTCTCTGCAGAGGGTGAACTGCTCGAAAAACCAAGAGATGAGAAGCATGCCAGAGAGATGCTGGGGAAACAGAGTGGCAATATATCGCTTGTGCATTCTGCTCTATGCCTCCTCTCGCCAGATCAAAAATCTTTCGCAGGAATCTCTTCTTCTGCTGTTACATTCAAAACGCTTTCATCAAAAGACATTGATTGGTGGATTGGTACTGGCTTATGGAAAGATCGTTCTGGTGGATTTCAAATTGATGGAGCAGGTCAGTTTATGATTGAGAACTTGAAAGGGGATTGGTCGAGCGTGGTTGGCCTACCGATGTTTCTTCTTGGTCAGTTATGTGAAGAGGCGGGAATCAGTTCTATTGTTCAATGATAGGACTCTTATGCCAAGGTTTTCTGTATGAGTAGGCTCTACACTTTTGGCGTACTTGGAGTGGTCGGAATTATTGTCATGATAAAAGGAGCATTGGTCGTGCATGAAATTACAAACCAGTGCTTCCAGTAAAATCGGTACCTCTACTTTTCCAGATTCTTCCTCTTCTACCTCTGAGAGCTACCCTCATCCCCGTCCCTTCTCCCCGAAGGGGAGAAGGGTGCACTATTTTACTAATATACGATATTGAGTTCGTAAATAGTGCTCCCTCTCCCGTTACGGGAGAGGGTCGGGGTGAGGGTAGTTTCTATCATCGATTTACAATTGATCTTCATCACTTTCATGCTCGCCAACTTTTCCTCCCATATCTTCTCCCAAATCATATTCTCCAGCATCTACCAAAGGTTCCACAGTTGTGTCGTCACCATCATCATCGTCGCCACCAAGTCGCATAGGAGAAAGGGGAAAGAAGTATGCAAAGAGAATAAGAGATCATGCAGTGTATTACAAGTTAGGGAGTCTGTATTCCTGCAGTTCATTTCGTGTGCGCTTGTACGAAGGCATAGCCCACTCTACCCAGCTCCAGTACATAGGTGAATGATCTGCTCGTTTGCGATGAGCTAGTTCGTGAATGATGACGTAGCGAAGGAGATGCGATGGCGCGAAGAGAAGTGCGGTATTAATCATAATAACACCACGTGATGAGCAGCTACCCCACTGAGACGAAGCAAATTTGAGTTGAACTTTGGAAACATTCACGCCGTAGGTTTCCTCGTTTAATTTTCGAACTAACGCCTCTACTCGTGCGTGCTCCTGCTCAGAAATAATTTTCCAGAGAAGACGATGCAATCCTTGCCTGCGCATTCTCGGTGCTACACTGATGTTCCATCCTCGCATGGTTCTCTGAACACGGGTTACTTTCCCTGGTTTTAATATGATCGTGTATTTTGTGCCATTTGCGAGGCGAACACCTATGCTTTCACCTTCATCAAGCAAGCGTCTAAACGGATGCAGTGCAATTTTTTTCTGTTCTTCTTTTACTTGGTCTTTCATACGCTCGAGCAGGCTATCGATGTGTTCACGTTGCTCTTTTTTGCTCAGGTTCTTCGCGAGGCGAATCACAATAGTTCCATCCTTGAGAACAGCACGCGAGTGCTTATTCTTGGTGTGTTCTACCCGGTGACGAATTGGTCGAGATGTCATACTGCTTGGCCAAGAAGTATAACCCCCCATGCAAGAGGGGAGGCAGATAATTGAATTATTTAGTATTTATGATGTAGTATTACTACAGAAAAGCTAAACCGCGTTTTACGCTTTTTTCATGAGGTTTTAAACTTGGCACACTTGCGGAAACAGTTGCCTCCTTCCACAGTCGGTATCCCTCCTCTAGGTAAGGACTGCAGTTTTTGAGCAGGGATTGCGATTGACGAATTTTCATATTCGATTCCAAGTAATTAGATGTATAGATTGTCTCCTTCAACGATGCTTCGGCATCTTCGAGACAGAGAAATGCGTCAGAAACGCTGTAAAACGTCTCATCGGACATCTTTGGGTCTTGAATAAGGTCATCAAGCTCCACCATGAAGTGAGAGGTCCATGCCAGCAGGTATTCTGCTTCTATCAGGTTGAGTTGATGCAGGTAGGGCACTCTGTATTGAATATTTAAATTTAACTTGGTCTGACTAAGTTCCGATTCCTGCGTAAACACATGCACGTCGATTCCATCGATGACAACATTGATAGCTTCTTGAAACGTATCTAATACTGCAACAGCTTTTGCCTTTGTTGGATCGCTCACGCCAGGAAGTTCTTCCAGGAATAGTTTCTGCTTTCTCGTATTTTCCAAATCCAACATAAGTTCTCCTCTGTAACATTTTTGCATGGCAGAAAATTGTGTGTACTTATTTGCTTGCCTAAATTCCTGCCAACACTGCTTGCGATACTCAATCAATTTTTCTCTTCGTTCTGCTGCTTGTTGATGAAACGTTTCGATAGTTTTTCGTAACCTGTATACATTATTACGAAATTTGTATGCACGTTCCTGCCTCTCGAGCCAACGAATTTGATGAGCTTCTTCTGGAGAAGGAGAACTACTACTTTCTTTCTCTTGTGCAAAAACAGGGATTGCATACCCAAGAGAAAGCACAGTAAGAAGACCAGTCACAGTGAAACGATTGAGCATGTGCAAATGCAAGAGGAAGAGGTTGAGAGAAGTATATCAAAGCTTGGAGCTGCGGGCTATGGGTTTGGGAACTTGAAGGAATTCAGGGGAATTAGGGAATTCAGAGATTTCAGGGATTTTAGGGAAATTAGGATTTCAGGGATTTTGAGGAAATTAAAGAAACCAAGGAAACCAAGGAGTCCAAAGAGACCAAAGAGTACAAGGAAACCGAGGAGTCCAAGGAAACCAAAGAAATAGAAGATGAGAAATTTGATCTGATTCTCGGAAGTTACTGGTTTAGTTCCTTCTCCTTCTTCGCAAACTGAAGCACTGTCTCCACATACGTTGCATGACTCCACGTAAGCGGTGCTACGGAGAGAGCTTCTCCTGTCAAAGGATTGAGCTGCTCTGCGAGAATACCTGTTTCACTTGCATGATCCACAACCCAATTGAGGAGCGAACGTGCATATTCCAAGTCTTCCTTTTTCTCTGCCTTGGCGATGTGCCACTGAGCATCCCAGAGAGTGGTGATAATCCACGGATTACCAGGAATTTCTTTGGTAGGCTCTGTCACAGCGTGATAGTAATCTGTGGTGTAGCGAGCGAATCCTCCCACTTTTGTGCGTACTTGTAGAGCATCTTCCAATTGCTTCATGGTAGACGTGATTCGAGGGTCCGTTGCAGAGAGAATTCCCAGCTTCCATACCGCACAAATGCTGGCATCTGGTGTGAGATCTTTGTATACAACCTGGCCGTCTTTACGATCTATCTTTTTTACGAAGCGCTGCGTTTTTTCATCAAATAAATGGAAGAGCATGGCCTGCTTCATGCTGTCTGCCGTACTTTCGTACCGTTCGCTGTGATGATGATGCCCAAGCATCTGTGATATTTTTGCTGCAGCATAGAGCCCTGCAATGGTGCAGGCCGTTGTATAGGTGAAGATACCTCTGTGCTCTTCCCATGGATCGTAGCTAGGAAGAGGTAAGTCTGTCTCTGTGTCGCGATACTCCACCAAGAAGTTGGCAGCTTGCCGTATAAATTCTTCAAACATGGTCTGCAAGAATTCAAAATCTTGCGTGACTTCGAAGTGTTTCCAGAGAGCGTAAATAACCAGTGCTGTTTCATCTTCTTGGATAGGTAACTGAGACTCCCCATCGCGAAACCACGGATGCCACGAAGACCCCAGAGATTTATCGGGATTATATTTGTGTAGCATGTAGCCATCTGGCTGTTGCACATCGCTGCAGAATTCAAAAAAGCGTCTCGATACTTCTATGTAACCAGCTTCATCGAGAGCTAGTGATACAAATGCACCATCGCGTGGCCACACGTATGTGTAGGTATCACGGTTAAATGCCATGATGTCTGCGTCTGCGGCAGCCAAGAGGCCTCCCTCGTGGTCTGCATGCATGCGAATGAGAAGCAGACTTCGTTTGTAGAGGTCTACGATTTCTGGTGATAATGAACCAAAATCATGTTGTGTTTTATTGACCCAGCTTTTCCAGTAATTGTGACAGTTTCTCTGTAGACGTTCTGTCGTTTCTTCCAGGATTGTCTGTTGAAGTTTGAGTACTTCGTCCAGAGATTTTCCTGCACAGAACCACATATTCACTTCGGTTTTATTCTCTGAGTCTGCGGTGCAGTGAATGGCGACAGTGGAGTCTACCGATCCTTGTTCTATGGGATTTCGAGCTAGTTCGCCATCTTCTGCGTCTTTCCATGTCCCCTCGAGCCCGCGATATTCGGTTTTTCCTACACTGTAGGAGCTGATGCCACAGGTTTTTAGTTCCTGCATAGTACGTAGCACCGATTGTGTTCTATCGCCCTGCACACCTGTGATGCATTCTGTGGGCTTATCGGTATCTCCGCCTATCAGGAAGTAGCGATTATCTCGATAGTGAATAACACTATTGGTATAGGGTTCGTAGAAGGCAGTATCTTTTTGTTTATCTCCGAAGATGTGCAGATCGTGGTTAAAGAACATGCGTACTTGTTTGGTGAGTCCATCGATGCTTTGGATGAGACAGCGACGTACAAGAATATTATGTACAGGATGCACGTAATCTTCGATGGTAATTTCGATACCAAGATCTTCATTGCGAAGGAGAGAATTCCCCACCAGTGTTTCTGGTTTGTACCGCGGGGTAATCTTCCAGCTTGGGTTATCAAACCATGCGAAGCCTTTTCCTTCTACCCAGACACCTGTGCGGTGTACGTTGCCGTACACGGTGTGATCTTCTTTTCCAACGTTTGGATAGTACAAATCTCGCATCTGCATACATTCATCGAATGTTGCGAGGAGAGAGCCGTTTCCAACGATGAGAGAGCGAGGCATTGGGGAGAATGAGAGATGAAGAATTAGGAAGTATGAATTAAGAAGTATGAATTAGGAATTAAGAATTATGAATTAGGAGAGGAAAGGGGATGATCGAGTTTGTGTTGAAGATCACAGAGGGCGTGGCTAAAGCGGCGATAGGCCTCGTAGGGAGATTCGTACGGACTAAAGTACTTATGCACGTCGCCATCGCTCCAATACTTGGTGCACATGTAGTAGAAGTGATCGGAGGTCTGGAGCTTGCGCCACGTTTCCAAAAGCTGGGTATTCTCCGATTGTTTGATGGCATACTCCAGAGCAAACAGTGCGTTGAGTGCTGCATCTTGGATGCGATTTCCTTGCCACGCAGAGAGATCTCGTTCCATATCTGCCCAGGAGATATAGTGATGCACGTTGTACTCATCCATTTGCCATGCGTCATCCCACTCTTTGATCACCTGCGATGGCGTACGTGTGCCGATACCACGTTCTTGCCATACACGTGGAAGATCTCGGAGAAATGCGAAAATGCCAGTATCCTCCCACTGGTGCTCTCCAAAGGTTTCGTAGTCCATAAACAGGTTGATACTGTGCCCTGCATTGCCAGTAATCCAGTCGGTAAACTTCTCTGCATTGAGAGGGAAGCCTATCCAAGACTTATCCGAAAATCGGAAGGCCACGTCATCGGACAATTTATAGTTTTTGAGGAGAACGGTGTTGGATTTTTTCGCTTTGGAATAGGGTCGCTTGTTTCGAATAATGTCTGTCATGCCATCTGGCAGATCAAACACGGGTGGCCTGTAAGGATCATTGGGATTTCTGCCACTTAGATCACGATCTGTACCCTCAGAGAGGATTCCTTGGAAGCCCATCATGCGTGCTACGTTTGCAATTTCGTTATTGTAAATAAGTTCGGTATTACGGAAGACTTTTGGCTTCTGGCCAAAGAGTGTTTCAATTTGATTGCAGTGTTTACACACCTGCTCGCAGAACTCTTCGAGCGATCGTAAATAACTAAGCGAGTGATAGTACGTTTCTGCCAAAAATTCTACTCTTCCGGTATGGGCAAGTTTCTGGAAGGATTCCAATACATCGTGTCCGTACTCTTTGCATTGATCTAAAAAGACGCCAGAGAGCGAGTACGAAATACGAAAATATGGGTACTGCTCCAAGAGTTCCAGCATCAATGCATTTGCTGGTAAATAGCACTTTTCTGCCACTTTGCGGAAGATCTGTCTGTTTTTGTCTTCATCGAAGTATTCCAAATCTTTTTGTCCAATATCTGTGATACGGATATCGCGGAGGCGATAGGGTTGGTGCACCTGGAAGTAGAAACATATATTGGTATTCATGGTTGCTAGTTTGTTATGAATTTTTAATTTGTAATTTGTAATTTATAATGAGAAATTGAATAAAAATTTGAAATTTTAAATTAAAAATTTATGCATGACAAACAAGTTTTTGATAAATGTTCTGTACTTCTCTCGACTGGTTCTGCCACGTGAGGTTTTGCAATACAGATGTAGCCTCCGAGCGTAATTGATCTGCCAGTGCGTCCTCTCGGAGGATCGTAAGTGCACAGTCTGCCATGCGCTTGGTGTCCCAGAAGTCTACGGTAAACGCGTGTCCTACTACTTCTGATACACCAGATTGCTTGGAGAGAATGACAGGGGTGCCACTTGCAATTGCCTCCAATGCCACCAAGCCAAAAGGCTCCGAAACAGATGGCATTACAAAGCAATCTGCCTTGTCGTAGAGTTTCTTGGCTTCTTTGGAATGTACTTTTCCTGCGAAAATCACACTCTCCTGTAAGCCAAGTTCGCATGTGCGTTCGATGAGTTCCCCCAGCATGTTGCCGTCACCAGCGATGACAAACTGCACATCTGGTCGTAGGCGATGCACCTCGGCAGCCATATCCAAAAATTGCCAGGGTCCCTTTTGAATAGTGAGCCGTCCGAGAAAGAGGATCATTGGCGCATGTTTTGTAGTTTTCTTGGCATGAATGCTCTCCATCGATTCTACAAATTCATCACTGTTGCCATTGTGTACTACACTGATTTTATCAGCTGCGATTCCGTAATGATCCGTCAGAATTGTTTTGGTGTACTGGCTCACAGCGATAATGTGCTTTGCGGCTTCGAATCCCTTCCGTTCTTTTCGGTAAATCCACTCATCTGGTTGAAAGTGTGTTCTATCTAGTTCTGTTGCGTGAATGTGAGCAACCAGAGGTGCATCGTGATGTGCAGAAGCACGCATACCTGCTTCGTACGTCATCCAGTCGTGGGAGTGCACAACATCTGGTTGGATGTGTTTGGTCATAGCTACACTTGCTTCTGTGTACTGTTCTATAGCACTACACAAATCTTCTCCGTAGATTTGGCTGGATTCACGAGGAAGCGCATGAAATCGCACTGCATACTCCTCACGAGAATCGTACGGTGAGAGCATGCTTTTGATGCGAATTGTTTTCGTTATTTCCTCTGTTGGGTACACAATATTCAAGTGGCTGTCGTCTGCTGTGTGTGGATTTGGCAGAACCAGTGTCACTCTATTTCCATGTTTGAGGAGTCCTCGTACAAGTCCTTGGCAGGCAACACCCAAGCCACCAAGGTGGAGAGGGGGGTATTCCCAGCCAAACATGAGGGTGTGGAAGGACATGTGCGTAATTTGGTTTTTGTTGTGTAATTATTTTCTTACGTACTCTTTTTGAGAGAGTATCAGAGAATTATAACAAAATTTAAGGATTTTGAGTAGGGTTGAAGACGGCAAAATTCCTCGAAAGAGCGTATTGAAATTGACGAAATAGATATTTGTATTTTAAATTACTATTGAAGTTGAATACTTGGCAAAGGTACTGAATAAGTTAATTTTCCA
>CAZLFU010000037.1:0-10002 GCA_964558895.1 uncultured Candidatus Peribacteria bacterium | reverse complement strand
AGCGACTGTTTTCTTTCTCCACTTTCTTTTGCGTCAAAAGAAAGTGGAAAGGAATGCCAATCTTCATATTTACCTTCATAAAAGCATCAAATAACCCGAAAAAATGAAAGAAAACCAGTTTTCTTCATTGACCACGCCTTCCAAGATCCGTAGAGTATTGCGGCTTATGGCAAAGAAAGTCACCAAAGTCGTCAAGACAAAGGCAAAGGGAGGACAGGCGAATCCATCGCCTCCGCTCGGTCCTGTGCTCGGTCAAGCAGGAGTAGATATCCAAGGCTTCTGTGCGCAGTTTAATGATCGCACGAAGGATCGCATGGGCCAGATTGTTCCTATTGTACTTACTGTCTACGAAGACCGCAGCTTTACCTTCGAAGTGAAGCAGCCACCAGCCTCTGTGTTGATTATGGAAAAGGCAAAGCTCCAAAAAGGAAGCAGTGAGCCAAACAAGAAAAAAGTTGGCACCCTCACAAAGGCTCAGGTACGAGAAATTGCCGAAGTGAAGCTGTCTGATTTGAACGCAAACGACGTAGAAGCAGCAATGAAAATCATCGAAGGATCTGCACGTAGTATGGGTGTAACGGTAGCCTAAGTTAAGAATCATTACGTGGTGTACCAGCACCAATACGAAGTTTACGCAATGAATTTCGCGTGCCATGCATTTCGGGACATCATATCCTAGGTTCCAATTACTCTTCTCTTATGGAAAGTCTCCTTGTGACCGTTTTTGAAATGGTTGGTACGTTCTACAGTGTCATTGTGCCCATCGCCCTTCTTTTGATTGTGACACTGCTTTTTATTGCAAGCATGTTACAACCTGGCGCAAAACCAAAACAGGTTGGTGAGGCAATTTACTGTTACCTCATGGAATCTGTCGGCATCTCTCTGATGACGCTAGGAGCGCTTCCTACTATCGTAAGCGTATTGAACGGCCATGGATACTCGAGTATCGCCTACTTGGGACTCCTCTTTGTTTTTGCGATCGGTGGCATTGTATTCCTCTGGCATGACCACCACGAACAGATGATCGATGCTGCTTCCAAGGCGATTCCAGAAGCAATCTACTTCTCTGTCTTTAAGATCCTTGGCCACTTTATTGCCCTCTTTGCAGGACTATCACTCCTTCTGACTATTATCTTTGGAGCAGCATCTGGTGATGAATGGTGGATTCTCCCCACTGTTCTGCTCTGCTACGGTCTCCTTCTCTGCTGGTGCACCAGCAATGATACAACACATGAAACGCATATTTTCCAGAGAGTTCCCCTCCGCAGTCGCAAAGCGAGCACTGCCCCATCAAATGTAGACAAAATGGAACAAGCTCCCAAAAAACCGAAATCCAAGAAGAAAAGTAGGTAATATATTGCACAAACCCGTGAAACGAGGCAAAATATCAGTGATCTATTTGTGGGAGCCTTCGGGCGTTTGTACCACATTCCCCTGTTTTCTATGACAACCAAGTCCAGCGTTGCACGTAAGAGAGGAAAGAAGTACGCAGAAAAAATTGCGCTAGTTCAAAAAGAGCTATATCCCGTATCCGAAGCAATAGAATTGCTTACAAAATTAAGTACTGTTTCCTTTGATGCAACTGCAGAAGTACATATTCGTATAGCCGCAGACACAACACAAGCAGACCAGCTCGTACGTACGACAGTAAGCCTTCCTCATGGAACAGGAAAATCTGTGCGTATCGCCGCATTTGTTCCAGATGACTTGGTTGATACTGCAAAAAAAGCAGGTGCAGTTCTCGCAGGAAAAGAAGATTTGATAGCACAGATTGAAAAAGGAGAGATCAACTTTGATATTGCGGTAGCTGTTCCCACTGTGATGAAAGACCTCGGAAAGATTGCCAAGACACTTGGTCAAAAAGGACTCATGCCAAATCCAAAAGCTGGCACTGTAACACAGGATATTGCGAAGACAATCCAGGAGCTCAAGAAAGGTCGTATCGAGTGTAAGATGGATAAACAAGGTATCATCCACACGATCTTTGGAAAGATGTCCTTTGGCGCACAGAAGTTGGAAGAAAACTTCAACGCACTTATTCAAGCAGTAAAAGATGCGCAGCCTGCTGGAATCAAAGGTGTATATATTCAATCTATCTCCATCTCTCCGAGTATGGGACCAGGAGTAAGAGTGGAACTTTGATCTAGAATTTTGAATCTGGAATCCAGAATCTTGAATAATTCTATTCAAAATTCTGGATTCTTTATTCTGATTCAAATATCTAACTACAAAGAATTGATTCCACCTCCCGTACCGATTCCACGCGTACCAATTGTGCACGCATCTCCTTGGCACCATCGACTCCTTTGATGTAACTCGCAAGGTGCCGGCGCATTTCTAACATTCCTCGCTTCTCTCCTTTCGTTTTCACAGCGAGTTCACAATGTCGGAGAATAAAGGGGATTTTTTCTTCGAATGTTAATGATTGAACCGTTGGTATAAGAATGTTTGTATCTGTAGAGACGTCCCGTCGGGGCGTCTCTACAGATACGGAATTTTTATTTTTAAATGCATCACAAATATCCTTCATCAACCAAGGGTTTCCAAATGTTCCCCTTCCTACCATCACACCATCCAGGTTGCCAATTTTTTCCAAAGCATCTTCCGCATTTGCAATATCTCCATTGCCAATGACAGGAACAGAGACATTTTTCTTCAATTCATAGATCATGTTCCATCTCGCAGCACCACTGAATTTGTCATTGTACGTTCTTCCATGAATAGCTAGTGCTTCTGCGCCTGCCTCTACCAATTTCTGACAAAATGGTATGAGTGTCTCCTCTGTATTCCAGCCAAGCCGCGTCTTTACACTGACGGGAATACTCACTGCTTTTTTTGTCGCATACACAAGCTCCTGCGCAAGCTCTGGCTTTTGAATGAGTGCAGAGCCATGACACGAAGAAACAACCTTTGCAGCCGGACACCCCATGTTGATATCGATACCATCAGCACCCATCTGCTCAATCACCTTTGCTGCAGTAAGAAAATGCTCTGGATCCTTCCCAAACACTTGCACGATAAATGGTTTTTCAATTTCTGGATCAAAACTAATCATGTTCATCGTTTTCTTAGCGCCAAAATGAATAGCATCTGTACTCAGAAACTCTGTGTATACAATTACTTCTGGTGCGAGAAACTTGATAAGCTGACGATACGAAGCATCCGTCACTCCCGCCATTGGAGCCAATGCAACAATGGGTTTTTTGGTTGTTTGCCAGGAAAAATTGGAGGGTGAGGAAGGCATAGAAGAACATGAAATACCACAATTCTCGCAAATTACGAGAGAATTCGCCAATAAGTATATCGCATCATGGAGCCAAAAACAGCAAAATAGTAGCCGACATGCGAATTTCTCCAAAAGCTCTCATCATCAGTATTACTTGTTGGATGGTGTTGCCAGCGCAAGTACTGGCACAACCAACATCATTCATACACAGCGGAATCGCTGGATGTGATTTTACAACTGGAGCAATGTCATTCCAGTGTATACCCTCTTTCATAGCAAATGCCATTCGTGTTGTGTTTGGATTCACAGGAGGAGTTTTCCTGATCATGCTTCTTTTTGGAGCATATCAATTTGCGATTGGATCTATCTCCGGTGGGGATACATCTGCAGGAAAAAGAACAATACGACTGGCAATAACTGGATTTTTAGTCTCTCTTCTCGCATTTTTTATTATAGACTTCTTTGCGGATACTATTGCAGGAAATCCTGTTCCCGCTCCAACCAATCCAGTACCTGCACCATAACTCTTTCCTCAATGACACCAGAAAAGAAAGCAAAGGCATTCACATCGCTGCGCATTGTTGGAGAACGAGCACAGAAAATTTTGGAGCGAGCGCGCAATAATAAGACCCTACCTCCAAAGAGAAAATCTCTCCCAATATCTCAAGATAAAGCAACAGAGGACATAGTAGTGCAAATTTCTGTAAAGAGTACCGTCAAAGCAACTTTTGCAATCATCGCCATTTTCGCAGGTGCATGGATTATCTTTCACATGCGAGACAAGTTGGTACTTGCGCTCCTTGCTGTCTTTATAGCTGTGGTTATTGATCCTAGTGTACGAAAATTTCAGGAGTACAAAGTACCTCGTGGTATAGCCGTTCTTATCCACTATTTCATTGCACTTTTTCTGCTTGTTTTCCTTCTAGTATCTCTCATTCCTATTATTGCGACTCAGCTACAACAAATTGCTGCAACTCTGAGTACGCAAGTAGATCTCTTTCTCGCAAATCCACAAGTATCTATTCCTCTACTTTCGGAGGAATTGAATGTTCGCCTCACTTCTCTCTCACAGACTACTCTTCAAAATCTTTCAATTCACCAATTCACAGATGCTCTTCAGCAATTTGGACAATCCCTCTCCACTGCTGCTCAAGGCTCTGTGCGCTATGCAGCACAAATTGCAGGATCAGTCTTCGCATTTTTTGTGAATCTGATCGTCGTACTTGTATTGGCATTCTTCATTCAATTGGAAAAAGAACAAATTGTACGATGGTTGCGTGGCTTTCTTCCACAGAAATACCAGGCATACATTGATGTAAAATTTGAGGCAATTCACATCAAGATTGCTCAATGGGCACGGGGAGAACTCCTCTTATGTTTAAGCATCTTCACTCTTACATTTCTCGCTTTGATTATCTTGCGAATGCCCTATGCACTTACCCTTGCGGTACTAGCAGGCTTCTGTGAATTTATTCCTGCAATGGGACCGCTTATCGCTGCAGTTCCTTCTGTCTTCATTGCGCTTACACAAGAAGGATTTATTTGGGCACTCGTGGTTGCTGGCATCTACTATGTGATCCAATGGTGTGAAAATAATCTCCTTGTGCCACTCATTATGAAGCGTGCTGTTGGGCTTTCCCCTATCGCTATTCTTTTTGGAATGCTCATTGGTGTAAGCTTCCCCGAAACCATTCATCCTGTACTGGGTATAATGCTTGCGATTCCAACAACCACCATCATTGCAATCTTCCTCAATGACTGGAGGGCAAACAAAGACTGAGAGGTGCCCAAAAAAATATAAATCATAATACAGTATTTATGTTTGTTTTATGAGAAAGCGCAAGCTTCATTATTTGAACAACTTTCGTATTCACAAATATGATATGCACAGTTCTTTCACTTCATTTTTCTAACGAGAAAGTGGTTTGTGAAAGTATGCATGTCTCGAAATACACGAAAAACAAGTATGTACGATAAACTTGTCAAAATGGAGCAATGCAATATTCAAAGCACACACGTCACTCCAGCCTCACAGAAAAATGTGATAAACTGACACGATACTCTGGACGTTTTAGCACTCACTATGATAGAGTGATAAACCTCCGGAATCATCTTCTCTTCTTCCCCTTCGTTCCATGCACCCGTTCGATCGCTTCACGCCCAACGCTAAACTCGCACTGCAAATTGCAGAGCAGGAAGCAAAGAACATGAAGAGTAGTTACATCGGAACAGAGCATCTGCTCCTTGGACTACTCAGTATTCCAAAGTCACTTGGATTCTCTATCTTTACGGGAGCTGGAGTCACACTGGAAAACATTCGCATTTTGCTCAAGGCAATGAAGAAGAATGACGTCGAGGGAGCACAGGTAAAGCATGGACTCTCAACATTCTTACATAATGTGATCGAACAGAGCGTGGTAACTGCACATAAGTTTCGTCATGCAAATGTTGGAACAGAGCACCTGCTCCATGCGCTTGTATCGACAGGAAAAAATGCAGCCACATCGCTCTTGGAACAAATGCAAGTAGAGCCAGAAGATCTTCGTACGCATGTAGAAGAGATGTTTGGTCAGATTAGTCAGTTCAAACAACAGAATGGAAATATGGAACAATCTTTGGAAGCATTTTTCCAGAGTTTGCAGGGAGCCATTGTCGGCATGCAGGGCTCTGGTGTATCACCAGATCCCGATGGCCTCAAAAAGAGAAAGACTGATGGAAAGAGTAAAACTCCGGTGCTCGATTACTTTACCGATGACCTCATCGAACGTGCCAAAGAAGGCAAGCTCGACCCAGTGATCGGAAGAAATAAAGAAATTGAACGTATGATTCATATCCTCAACCGAAAAACGAAAAATAACCCTGTGCTCATTGGCGAGCCAGGAGTGGGAAAAACTGCAGTAGCAGAAGGACTCGCTCAACGCATTGCAAAGGGAGATGTTCCTGTCTCTCTCCGAAACCGACGCGTACTCATGCTCAACATGGGTTCTCTCGTTGCTGGTACCAAGTACCGTGGAGAATTTGAACAGCGCTTCGATGACATCATCAAGGAAGCAATCCAAAGCGAGAACGAAGTAATTCTTTTCATTGATGAATTGCATACTGTCATTGGAGCAGGTTCTGCCGAAGGCTCTCTGGATGCTGCAAATATCCTCAAGCCCGCCCTCAGTCGTGGCTCCCTCCAAGTGATTGGAGCTACCACATTGGATGAATTTAGGACAATCGAAAAGGACCGTGCGCTTACTCGCCGCTTCCAATCTATTTTGATAGAAGAACCAACAGTAGAAGATACTATTGTCATTCTCAGAGGCATTCGAAAATCCTTCGAGGAGTTCCATAATTTGTCTATTACAGATGAAGCACTCGAGGAGGCAGTTGTGTTGAGTAAAAGATATCTTCCAGAAAAACAACTTCCCGACAAAGCAATCGACGTGCTCGATGAGGCATCTGCAGGAAAGAGCTTGGAACAGCCAGAAGAATCTCCTGCGCTGAAAAAATTGGAAGATAAATTGGAGAAGCTCGTCCTCAAGCAGCAGGCTGCCGTGAAGGATCAAAAGTATCACCTCGCACTCAAGCTTAAACAGGAGCAGCAAATTGCACAGGAAGAGCTGGAAGAAGTCCGTCGCAGACAGGATGGAGATTTGCGAACGCCTCTCCAGATTGATAGTGAAGATATTGCTCACGTCATTGGTCGCATGACTGGCATCCCTGTCACACGACTCCTCAAAACCGAACAAAAGAAGCTCCAGAACTTGGAAATTGTTCTACGTAAGAGTGTGATCGGTCAGGATGAGTCTATCAAGAAAGTAGCAAGAGCCATCCGCAGAAGTCGTGTGGGAATTGGAGATCAAAAACGTCCAATTGGTTCCTTCCTCTTCCTTGGACCAACAGGAGTAGGTAAAACAGAGCTTGTACGTACCATCGCCACAGAAGTATTCAATCGTGATGATGCGTTGATTAAGATCGACATGTCCGAGTTTATGGAACGTCACAACGTCTCACGTTTGGTAGGAGCGACTGCTGGATATGTTGGATACGAAGATGGCGGACAACTCACCGAAGCTGTACGTAGGAAGCCATACTCTGTTGTGCTCTTCGACGAAATCGAAAAAGCTCACCCCGAGTTCTTCAATATTCTTCTTCAGATTTTGGAAGATGGAGTACTGACAGATGGGCAGGGAAATCGTGTCGACTTCCGCAATACAATCATCGTGATGACAAGCAACATCGGTGCAGAAAAGCTCACAAAGCAGGCTGCAAAAATTGGCTTCAAGACAGAAGACGAGGCACAGAAAGAGGAATCTGCCTACGAGGAAAAGAAGGCGGAAGTCATCACAGAACTCAAGGAGCATGTTCGCCCAGAATTCCTCAACCGTATTGATCATATTATCGTCTTCAATGCGTTGAACCAGGAACACATCCGCAAGATTGTACGTAACCAGGTAGACCAATTTGCTGTGCGATTGCGAGAGAAAGGCTACGATCTCGAAATTGACCAGAAAGCTATCAACTACCTTGCAGAAAAGGGGTTTGATCCAGAATACGGCGCAAGACCCGTACGCCGCATCATTCAGGAGAAAGTGGAAGATGAAATTGCAGAGCACATTGTGCGTGGTATCTTCCACGAAGGGGATACAATTCGCATTGTAAAGAAGAGCGATGAGCTCGATTTCCTTCCAGGTGAGCGAAAGAAGAAGGAAAAGAAAAGCTCTCAAAAGAGTGATTTGGTAGCTTCTTAGATATACTAGAGAATACTTTTATAAAATTGACAATTCTAACTTGGAACTTGCCTCCCCTTCCCTGGGTGCAGGCAGTTCCTTCGTATAGAGAATTCTGCTATAATAAGAAGATTCTAAAACAAATATGGCTATCGACCCCGTCAAAATTCCACAGGACGTCAGCATCCCCGATAAGGTGGTAGGCCCTATCACGTTGCGCCAGCTCATCATGGTGCTGATCGGCGGAGGAATAAGCTACACGATATGGAGTGCAATGAAAAAAACAGCAGGGGAAGGTGCTTCTATTGGAATAGGTCTCACCATTGCAGCATGGTTACCAATGATGATTACGGCAGCGTTCGCATTCGTGAAAATTAATAACGTCTCTCTCTTTCGTCTTCTCCTGCTACAAGTAGAACGCGGAGAGAAGCCTGGCCTACGTGTTTGGGGACCGCGAACAGGTCTCACTATCAATATTCATGCTTTTGGTGGAGGTAAGGAGGAAAAATATACAAAGGAAATGCCAAACGCATCGGCAAAAGAATTGAGTCGGGTTTTGGATACTGGTCTCGATGAATTGGAGCAATACATTGGGCAGCAGCAAGTTGAGCCCAAGGAAACAGAGGAAACTATGGATCATCTACTCTCTACTGGGCAAATTGAAACTATGCCCGTACGCAAAGAGAGAATATCTGTCACTCCTCCTACAGCAAGCGAAGCTTCCATCAACGACATCACTCCTCTATCAATGGATAATGGCGATGAAGATGCATCGCATCGTATATATGATATTCAACATCCTGCGTAATACATATGGGATTTTTTAACACAAAAGAACCGGCTGACACTCCTCTTCCAGAGGAAATTCAATCTGATGCAACAGGTGAAACGAAGGGCGATAATCCTCTGTCCCAAAAAGAACGAGAAAAAGAGGAAAAATCAAAGAAGAAGCTGGAGAGCACCATTCGTAAACGGAAGATGACGCACAAGACAATTACGGAGCGATTTTTGCCATTTGCAGAAATCCGCAATGACACTGTGGTCCTCAAAAATGGTGGTCTCCGTGCTGTCTTGGAAGTGCAACCAATCAACTACGACCTCAAGAGTGAAACCGAGCAGAAGGGAATTATCAGTGGATATATGTCTTTCCTCAATACACTCAACTTCCCTATTCAAATTCTCGTACGATCCAGTAACGTAAATATCGATCCGTATCTCGAAAAAGTACGTGACAATGCCAAGAATCAGAAGGCAGAGCTCCTTAGAGAACAGACCATCGCATATGCAGACTTTGTGGAACGTATTGTAGAAGTTGCAGACATCATGCAGAAGCGTTTTTACATCGTTGTTCCACTCGATGACCAGCCAGAAAAGAAACCTGTTCTCGCACAGTTTTTCCAGTGGATGGGTGTGGATGATACGATTACAAAAGCCCTCAATCGTAGTCGTAAATTCCATGGTATGAGTGCTCGCCTGCGCGATCAGATCAACATTGTAGAATCTGGCTTGCACAACGTCGGTTTGATGACTCGCAGGTTGAATACACAGCAACTTATTGAGCTCTATTACCAGATCTACAATCCCAAGACGAGCCAGCAGCAGAAGCTACCAGCGAATGGAGATTACAATACGGAGAATTTGGTACTTTAAGTTGGGAAATTAGGGAAATCAAAGAATTCAGGGAATTCAGAGATTATAAGTTAAAGTTCTTTTTGTGAACCTCTGCTAAATCTGGACAATTATCTCTCATTTTTGCATGGACTTGATCCATAAGAGCACGAAATCTGGCTTTTTTTTGCATCACTCCAAGGCTTATCATTTCTTGCATGTTCCGACAAAATTGATCGAATTTGAGCAGTTCCATCTGAAACAGGTTCATTTTCATTATCAAAATGTAAGTCTTCATCCATAGAAACAATGATATTAAAACTAATCATCTCATGCAAATTTTCATTGAAGGATACGACCTTACGACTTTCGATCTGCGACCTGTGACCGACCTTCTACCTTGTAAGTCAAAAATCGGCTCAATAAATAGACAAGATAAATAAATAATAATTT
>CAZLFU010000036.1:0-10022 GCA_964558895.1 uncultured Candidatus Peribacteria bacterium | reverse complement strand
CGCTTCTCTCGCAGAGAACCGAGACGAAATTTTTCAAGGCGACAGGACGATTGTACTGAAAGAAGATAGATACTCTGTAAAAGAAATTCGATATCCGCATACTAAACTTAACAAGTTAGCAATTTCATAATATAAACATCTTGTCTAGTTCTACTTTCTGGCGTTCAGTGCTACGATCTTATCACTTTATTTCTTCCTTTCCCCTTCTTTCCATGTCCAAAAAGACTCTTGCTGTTCTCGGTGCCTCTCTTCTTTTCGCAGCTTGCACTAACCCACTCATGATGAAAAAAGAAGTTACTCCAGCTCCTACACCAGCTCCAGTTTCCTCTTCTGTAATGTCTGCTCCAGCAGCTCCAGTCGCAGCAACAGGAACAATGATGCAGAGCTCTGCTTCTGTATCCGCTCCAGCAGCTATGGAGAAGGCAGATGCTATGAAGAAATAGTTTTCCTCTATCAATCGTAGTTCCAAAGGGCGGCCCTGCCGCCCTTTTTTGTGTACTAGAAAGCCAAAATAATGCTTCTCTGGACTTTTTGCTTGCTAAAATGTTGACAAATCATATAATTAGTTTGTTATTGTTAAGTTTACTTCTCATTTTTCCACTTCTTTATGGCGAAAGTTCCAATGACCTCAGAACAAGCATACTCACATGCGCAAGATATTGAATTGGCAGAGCAGCATGAAGTAGGCGCTAAACTTTGGAGTAATCCTGCTTTTCAGGAAAGACTGAGTAGATTACTTGAGATTCATAATGGTAAGAATCCTAGGAGAAGACTCATTCTTGAGGCCTATCTCTTGGGAGCATCTGCGTCTTCTCTTCAGCCAGATGAACTCAGAGTACTGGCATATCTTGGAGAAATGAAAATCATACCAGAAAGACTGGCTGACCACGTATATAATCAGTTTCTAAGAGCTGAAGCAAACGTTGCAGCAACGAGAGGCATGAAACCATATCATGGAGTTGAATTAGAGACTCGTCTTCAGTTAGAAGCAACCCTTGCTCTTCCTCCTGAAGTAAAGAGAGCAGCTGGGACACAGCGAAAACCTTGGGTAGATACTAGAAAGCAGCGTAATTAATCTCCCTGAGAAAGTATCACTGTACAATCTCCCTGTGCATTCTTTTAAAAATCTCCTCTCTCAGTACGACTATGAGCTTCTACCTGAGCTCATCGCAAATGCTCCAGCAGAGCCACGCGATAGCGCTCGGTTGATGATATTTGATCGAAAGACCAAGCTAATCAAGTTCGCAACCTTTCGTGATCTACCAAAATATTTACCAAAAAATACTCTTCTCGTACTCAATGAAACAAAAGTGATTCCTGCTCGTCTTACACTTCAGCGAGAGAATGGAAGCCTCATCGCGGTTCTTTTCCTCGGCACACATACAAACTTCATGCGCGTACTCAGTCCAAAGAAACTACGAGAAGGAGAGAAACTAAAAGTTCCTGGCAATACAGAAAAATATTTCACTGTTATGAAACGTGAAGAAAAGGCTTGGATTCTTACTCCATCATTCCCGCTCACTGAGCTACAAAATCTCCTTAAGAGTAAGGGCTCGATGCCATTACCTCCATATATAAAAAATACACCACTTAGTGAAACTGAGCTTCGAGAGAAATACCAAACAGTCTTCGCTAAAACAGAGGGTTCTATCGCTGCCCCTACGGCTTCACTGCACTTCACTCCAGAATTACTGAAAGAATTAGAGCAGCAAGGAACGGAGATCGCCTATGTCACACTCCATGTGCACCTCGGGACATTTGCTCTACTTACAGAAGATCAGTGGAAGACGAAGCAACTCCATACCGAAGAGTATCAAGTCCCAGAAGAGACACAGCGAGCCCTTAGGAAAGCAAAAAGTGCGGGGAAATGCATCACTGCAGTAGGTACGACTGTCGTACGCACGCTCGAATCAGCATGCGCACAGGATGGAACTGTGCTTCAGCCCTGTGGTACAACAAATATCTTTATCTCAGAGGGGTACAAATTCAAAGTCATCGATGCACTCATTACAAATTTTCATGTTCCTCGCTCGAGCCTCCTCATGCTTGTTTCTGCATTTGCAGGAAGAGAGGAAATACTCAAGTGCTACGAAGAAGCAAAACGCAATAAACTACGGTTTTATTCTTTCGGGGATGGGATGCTGATTACCTAAAATTATCGAGCAACTTTTTGAGGTGTTGTTGCAGATTCGTTTTTTCGATAAAGATGAATTTGAATCGGTTTTTTTGCTGAAACTAATTCGGCAGCAATCTCGAGAGGAAGATTGATAATCGGTCCTTGTCCAAATTTGGTGAGCATTGTCTTACGAGTTTCAGTCCTTACTACAGTACCTGCATCATCTAAATGATGAATATCTACTCCTACAATATAACCAGTAAGCATAAATGTTCCAGCATCTTGTTGCTGAATACTGTTTTCGGTCAGCTGAAAAGTAACAATATCCCCTTTTTGCATTTCGCCAGCTATTGATCGTATTCCTAGTGGATTTTTACGATCTAGTGGATCTTTTTTAGGAGTAATTACAGTAGAAATAATGCTAGTAAAATAATGATCTAAAAGAACCTGTGTTGGGTTTGTGCCTTCTGTACTGTCATCAATATGACCGGGAAGAAAATGTTTATCAGTTAAACCTTCGCTACCAAGTTGCAGTGCCATAGCAATCGCAAATGTATGACAACTGAAATTGTTATTATGTTTAGGATCCCAACCTTTTGGATAATGCTTGTCACCAATTGGTAACCCAACATCGCTAAGCATCGCTTGCTCTGCTGCAGACATCCAAGGAAATAATCTGTTATCCAAAATATTAATATCCACTGGCTTCCATGTAACAACTGGTACATCACCAACTTTTATAATACGCCGAGGAACTTCATAATCAGTTTTGTGCCCACTAGCGAGAGTACGTGTAAGTATAGATGGCCGTAGAGGTAATTCCTGCCCAGGTTCAAGAGTATTTAGATTTGGATGTGCAAGATACGATGGTAGGACAAATGTAGAAGGTTCTCCTTCTGCACCTCTAACTTCTTTCATAATAGAACCGGGAAATTGATTTGTGCCAACAGTGATAAAATCTGGTCGTTTCACAGTAGGAGTTTTCTGACCTTGATCTGGTATAACCTTCGCTGCTGGAACATGTTTCTCAGGTTCACTTTCTATTCCTATGGACTGAGCTGATGCCTTAGCAAGAAGTGTTGCCATCAAAGTCGCGCGAAAAATGTTGCGTAAAAGAGTACTGTTATTCCTATTCTTTGGAGCCGTGTGCAACGGCATTGCGAAATCTGTAAGGTAATTTTTCATAAGAGATAACCGTATACTTTTTCATGTTTTAGTCAAATCTTGTTAGGTTGCAGCATTAACCTAACACAAGAGGATTTGGAAATAAGGCTCTCATAGACGACTTGTGCTGGAGTCTTTTTCTCCATACCCATACCAAGATGGATCTTGTGATAGTTGTACCAAACAAGCCATTGCCGAAGATCGCTGTTCTGCTGTTCAATACAGTCTGAAGGATGCAAATACACATAGAAACAACGGTGCTTAAGACCATCATGGAACTTCTCGATTTTGCCGTTGTGCTCGGGATGGTATGGTTCGTTTTTGATGTGTTTGATACCGGCGAGTGTGCAAGCAAGGGAGAAACGCGTGCTCCATTCTCTCCCACAATCTGTCCGGATGGCACGAATGATAAAAGGAGCTTTTGCGATGACATAGTGGAGGAATTGAATAGCGCTGTCTTGATCACAATGCGTGAAGAGTTTTGCGAAAGCAAAACGTGAATGATCATCGAGGCAATCGAAACAGACACGAGGCACTCTTCCCCACGGAAAGCTTGTGTCCATCTGGATTTCCTCTCCAATTTCCTCTTTCACATACCTCTGCGGCGCAGGACGTGGAAGACGAATAGTGGCACGTTCCTGCTGTGTGCGTTTCCAGATACGCCAGACAGTACAAGGATGCACATGATGTTCTGCAGGAAGATGTGCAGCAATGTCATAAATATTCCAGTCATGATGCTCTCTGAGCATCTGAAGAACGGTAGCTTCCGTCTCTGTCTTGCTACGATTCCAGGCTTTGCCACCCTTTGGTCCTGTTGTCTTGGGGAGCAAGCCATCAATCTTTGCTTCTTTGTATCGTGTCATCCAACTGTAGATCGTAAAGCGACTCTTCTTCACAGATCTTGCTGCATCTGTGACAGAGATCTTGCCGGTGAGGATACGTTCAACGAGCGCTGCCTTCATAGCTGCGAGTTGGTAGGCGTGGTGGGATTTCATGCCTCCACGATAAACGATAAAAGTGTAAGGTTAATTGCTGCAATAAGAACAGTTTTAGTCAAATCTCTCGACCTATATGGTTACCTTCTTCGCAAGAATATGAATAAAAATAGGTATGTCCAATATGAGTTTATTTACTGAATAATGCCGGGACACGGTGTCCCGACTGCGGTCATTGTAAAAGAATTTCCGGCTATATGGTCATTTTTGATAATTATCCAAGACTTAAGAAGCTAAGAAGCTGCCACCTAAGAAGCTTTCTCGTAAAAACCTACAAGCTACCAGCTACCCCGCTACAAGCTTCTTATTTATGCCACTTCCCTCTGAGCTATAGGAGAATCCGACTGTCGAGCAGCACCGGCGTCTATCTCCTCACTCACACGTGTCTCTGGCAAGTAGCGAAGTAATGGCAATGGAAGAGCACTTGAAAGAATCGCAATCCACATAACCTTTGCAAGATTGGTGTAATCTCCTGGACTCGTAGCAGTAGCGCCATGAATATCAAAAATTGAGGTAAGCCACGCGCCAAGTGCATCACTCACTCCCATGCCGATATTCATAATACTTGCGAGGATGGCAAATGCCGTCGCTTCAAATCCCTTCGGGCAGAGGCGCGCAGCGAAGACGAGGAGTGGCAAGAATCCTATCTCCTGGAGCACTCCTGCTACTGCAGTATCTGCGAGAGCGAAGAACTTTGCAGAGACACCAAAATATTTGTACCAGCCCTCTACTAAAGCGATACTTGGAAGCGAGAGAAGGATACTCAGGATCACGACCCAGAAGAATAATTTTCGAAGCGAAAGGCCGAGGAGGAATTTACGAAATACGAGGATACCGATAATCGCTGTGATATTACTGATGAGGCTCAAGCGGCCAAAGAACTCTGCCGTGAAATGGAGTTCATCGATCAGGAAATAACTAAATGCGCCACCACTGGAAGGAGTCGCCCTCCAAACGAAAAGGAAAGCGACGGCGAAAAGAAATGATTTCGAGAACATTGTACGAATCTTCTGCCACAATATGCGCCACGAGAATGTATCGAGATTTGCAAATGTATCCGAGATCCAGAGTGCAAGAATGCTCGTGCAAAGTGGAAGGAACGCTGTGACATAAAAAACATTGCGTGCACCAATTTTCTCTACAAGTACACCAGAAGCATACGCAACAACAAGTGCCCCGAGCATGAGTGAAGCCCGACAAATACTCTGGAGTTTCCCTGCTTCTTTTTGTGTTCGACTACGCTCTGCAACGATGCCATCGACCGTGACATCCGCGAGTGCAAAACCGACTGCAGAAATCGTCGTAGCGATGAGTGCACCAGTGAAATCTTTTACCAAGAGCGCCATGCAGAAATACCCAAGTGAGCCAAGGATTCCAGCAAGAATCAGATATGCTTTTCTATGGGAGCCGAAGATTGGGACATTGTCGGAGAAGAATCCATAAATCGGCTTGATGCTCCATGGAATAAGCCCAACAGAAGCGAGTAACTGCACTTGAGTAATCGTAAGTTGGAGATCATTTTTATAGAAGAATGTCGCAGCGACACCTGCAAGACTCACTGCTCCTGCGATGAAATAGACGAAGGAAATAATGATCGTTTCGAAGTGTAAGCGCATATGCGAAGGAGTATAGCAGAGGGGCACGAGAAGCTTGTAGGAAGTAGCTGGTAGCTTGTAGGTTTTTACGAGAAAGCTTCTTAGGTGGTAGCTTCTTAGCTTCTTAAGGTTGGATTCATTATTGGACCAGCAGCGGCCTTCCAGGCCGCGGGAGTTCAATCATTTACGTAGTTTTAGAAACCGTTTCCCAGGATAAAATGCTATATTGTTATAGTGTTATATTGTTAAATTTAACACTAGGAGCGCGCCCTTCCATGGGCGCAGTTCTTTGTCATGGCATAGTCTGCACCATTGGAAAGGTGCAGCTCCTTTCATTTTCCTATTCTTTTTTTGTGTTTTCTTCTAATTTATGGTACAATGATTTGATATGCCGAACCTACTATCAGGTTGGCACGAAGAATGAGAGAAATAACCAACATCAAAGCAGTCCTTCTACCGCTCTGTGTACTGCAATTATTGCTGCAGTTTCTGCGCGAAGTGTGAGTGGTGTTAACGCACATAATTCACATCCAAACTCCGAAGCAAGAGAGACTTCTTTCTCTGTCCACCCTCCTTCTGGTCCTATGAAACATGCAATGCGTTTTGATGGTGGCATAGATGCAACGTTCGAACAATGAACGCCAGTATCTTTCGCATTTCGGAGGTCAACTGGAGGATGACAAAAGATTTTCCTTGGCACATCTGCGATGAATTTCAATGCATCATCGAGGGTCATCGGCTCATGAATGGTTGGAATTCTTCCTCGCCCACACTGCTCCACTGCTTCCTTAGCAATACGCACAAGACGCTCCATTTTTAGGCCTGTTTTTACCGTACGCTCTGCAAGAATTGGCACAATTGTCATAGCACCAAGTTCCGTCGCCTTCTCGATCACCCACTCAAAATTTTCTCGCTTGAGTACTGCACAGCACAAAATAACCTCTCGCTCTGGCTCACATAGAATATTTTCTATGGAAGTAATCTCGACAATGAGTTCTGATTTCTTGATTTCCTGAATCACAGCATGTGCAGCATGTCTCTTGCCATCGAGCAGAATAATTTCAGAACCTTTTTTCATCCGTAACACAGAGGAAATCTGATGCAGAAAATCTGGATCAAGGATAGTGGAGAGACCGATCGTCAATTCCTGCGCGATAATGAAGCGATGGAGGCGCATACGCGAAGATACAGAGTAAGTATAACAAGGACATAGGTGCTCAAGCGACACAATTGCTGTTTCACTAGAAAAGACTGGAGAATACAGATGTTTATTCCCCCTCAATTTTTTATGCTCAAGCGTTCAATGATTCTTGGAGTACTTGCACTTTCACTCAGTGCATGTGGCACAAATAATGATGCAGCAATTCGCATCGGCATCATCGGACCCTTAACTGGAGATGCTGCTTCCTATGGTATCGATGCAGCAAATGGGGCTGCAATTGCAGTACAAGAACTCAATGCACTTGGAGGTATCAATGGTCATAGAGTCGAACTCGTTTCAGAAGATGGTCAGTGTAATGGTGCAGGGGGCCTCAGTGCTGCTCAAAAACTTGTGAATGTTGATCGAGTGAGCGCACTACTTGTTGGATGCAGCTCAGAAGTCCTCGCTGCAGCACAAATCGCTGAAGCAAAACATATCCCTCTCGTTTCTACTGTTGCCTCTGCTCCGACAGTCACCACTGCAGGCGACTATGTCTTCCGTGTGTATCCGAGTGACGCTCTCAAAGCTCCTGCGTTTAAGAAGTTCTTCGCAAAGAATGGATTTAAAAAACTTGCAATCATTAGCGAAAATACTGACTTTGCTCAGGGTGTGCGCTCTGCACTCGCACAAGAATTAGCAACAGGGGAAACAAGTATCGTTTTCGATGAAGTCGTTCCACAGGGAACAAAAGATTTCCGATCACTCCTTACGAGACTCAAGAAAGTTGATTTCGATATCTTCCTCCCAAATACACAGGGAGATGCAAATCTCATCGAAGCAATAAAACAATTCCGAACCCTTGGATTTCAGCAACAAATTGTAGGAACAGATGTCGCTGATTCCAATAATATTGGAATTACAGCACCAGTAGAGAGTGAAGGTCTAAAAGCACTCTCTATGCCAGGATTGGATGAATCCACACCTGAACGAAAGAGATTTGCAACAATTTTCCGATCAAAATATCTAGAGCCAAGACAGGGAATGTTCTTCGCGGCAACAGGCTATGACTCTGTGATGGTGCTCGCTCAATCAATGAAGAGTACTGCATCTGTAGATGGAGAAAAGGTGAAGCAGGCTCTCTATGGACTCAAATACTCTGGTCTTATTGGCAATATTTCCTTTGATATGAATGGTGATGTGAAGGGTTTGGCATTTGCGATGAAAGTCTTTAAAAATGGTGCTATTGAACAATCTGAGCTCGTGCCATTGGAATAATTGATGTAGTGAAACAAAGGATTCAAAGGAGTCAGAAGAGTCAAAGGAAACCGTAACATCCTTTGTCTCCTCTGACTCTTTTGCTTTTTTAAAATCTTTCTTTCCGGAACGCCACGTCCCAGCGAAATATAAAACTATAGGAGCTGCACCCTTCCATGGGTGCAGACCGCGCCATGACAAAGAACTGCGGCCATGGAAGGCCGCGCTTCTGGTGCTAAATTTTAACAATATAACACTATAGCAATATGGCATTTTATCCCGGGACACGGTGTCCCGGCTGCGAGAATCATTCTACTCACTACTTACTCAATGCTACACTTTTCTTGTGCAACAACTTCTCATCAATGCTCTTATCGCAGGCTCTCTCGCAGCCCTCATGAGTAGTGGATTAGCACTCGTCTATGGCGTCCTACGGGTCTTCAATATGGCGCTTGGGCAGATCGCGCTTATCAGTGGCTATATGACATGGTGGCTGAGTTCTCATGGCTCACCCTTGATCATTGCAATCCTTGGGGGAATCTTTAGCTCACTCTGCATTACATGGCTCTGCTTCGAAGGGTGGATAGCGCCCTTCTATAAACGACATCGTTTTCTCCCACTTGTGACAACCATTGCGTTTGGAATGATGTTGGATGGACTCATCATCATTGTCTTCGGAACATCACCAAAAGCTATTTTGCAGGAATCTCATCTTCTTCCGTTTCAAGACTTCTCACTGACCCTCGAACAATCAATCCTGATCGGCATGACGATTATTATTTTTAGTTTTACAGCGTGGTTACTCCATAGTACTGCTCTCGGGAGAGCTCTGCGAGCAACAACACAAAATCCTGAGGCAGCGGAGAGTCTGGGTATCCACTCAAAAATGCTGCACCGTATGGTCTTCATCGCTAGTGGAATACTTGCTGGAGCAGGAGGAATCTTCATCGGTATCGATCAAAATCTCTCCCCTACGCTTGGCCTTACAATCACGATAAAAGCGTATGCTGCAGTCACAGCAGCAGGGCTCGGAAATCTGTGGGGAACCGTGCTGTGCGCTTATGGTATCGCGCTCTTAGAACAGCTTGTAATAGGGCTCCCTTGGTTTGGCATGTACCTACCCTCTGGCTACCAAAATAGCATTGCTCTTGCAGTGATCATCATTGTGTTGCTCTGGAAACCTGATGGCATTTTTCGTACACGTTCTCGCATCTCTTAAACTATGGAATACGCTCTCTATCTCATCGCGGCAATCATGATGTTTTTACCATCAGCACTCTCCTTAAATCTCGTCCTTGGTCGGGCACAACTCTTTCACTTCGGCCCTGTGGCAAGTTCGATGATTGCAGCGTATGCACTCCATATCGTGTTACTGAGTACAGGAAGTTTCTTCCTCGGAATTCTCTCAAGTCTCTTTTGCACTATTCTTCTCGCCTGTGTATTTGCATGGATGTCTGCACGACTCAGCGATGATGCACTAGGTGTGATGACGATCGCTGTACACCTCATCGTGCTCGATATCGTCCTCAACTCATCATCCATCACAGGAGGATCACTCGGTCTCGTACGTTTCCCAAGACTCCCTGGTTTCGATGATCCAGTACTCTTCGCAATTATCGCGACACTCTGCACAGGACTTTGGGCAGGATTTCTCTGGTGGCTCGACAACGGAAAGTTTGGTCGCCAACTCAAGGCTCTCGCCGAGCAGCCGTCAGCAGCAGAAGCACTTGGTATTTCGAGAAAGAAAGCGCATACAT
>CAZLFU010000035.1:0-10097 GCA_964558895.1 uncultured Candidatus Peribacteria bacterium | reverse complement strand
AGCCGCGATTCCACTTGAACAAGCCGCAGTAGAACTTACTCTGAAAAAGGCGATGGAATGATGAATAACTGAGGAGCTTCCCTTCGTTGTAGATCGGGTATTGCCGTTCCATGATGGTATAGAGCTGACGAAGCGAGCAGCGTTTGGTCAGGAGTGTTTTCCAGAGCTTTTGGATGATTGGGAATAGTTCAGGGTCGCAATGCACTTTCTTCTGTCCTTTTTGGCCAAGAGGTTCATTGAGGTAGCCAATGGGAGCAATACTTGGGCACCAGCCCTGATTGATTTTCGTCTGCTGGCCACGCTCCACATTTTTACAAAGATCACGGCTGAATTGTGTCGCCATACCAAACTCGATATTCAGGATGAGCGTATTTTCGGTGGGGTAGAAGATTTTGTCCGGCGTGATGATCTCTCGGATTGTTTCTTGCTGAAGAAGCCAGATGATCGAACCGCCATCGACCATATTGCGAGCGAGACGGTCGAGTTTCCAGCACAGGATTCCTTGTGCCTCTCTTTTCTGAATGCGCTGCATCATATCCGTAAATCCTTTGCGTCCTGGGGCTTTGGCAGTCTTTTCATCTGTAATGATGTCTACAACATCGAGCTTCCTCTCCTTCGCCAATTCGGAGAGTGTACGAATCTGATCGTCGATCGACTGAATCTGCTTCTTCTTGTCCTCCGATGATTTGCGGGCGTACAGGAAGTAGCGCATAGGAGGGAGAGAGTACCCTAGAATGGAAGATCAGTTGAGGGAGGATAGTTCAAACCTGTTGGCAAAGGTGTCAGATGGCGTTGCAGAAGAGCAATCGGGTCGATGCCCATTTGTTTAAGGCGAAGCCCTCTGCTGATGAACTGTTTTGCATAGGCCATCGTATCGATGATGGCTTCCGCTTTGCCCGTGTACTTGGCGGTCGTGAGTCGCTCGATGGCACTGAAATCCAGCTCTTTGAGAGAGTAGAAATAGGTACCTTGGTCGTTCATGCACAGCGAGGCAAAGCAACGCTCGATGAATTCCAGTCCGGCGGCTTCTCCATCCCTCTTCGATTTCTCATACTCAACAATCGAATACGGTCTGATGCCAAGTGTTTTGAGGGTAAGGACGTGCATCTCCACTTCGATACGGGTGACGGTTTCTTCTCCAAAATACGGAAGAAACAGATGAAACTTCTGCTTTGTCTCGGAATCGGCTTTCTTGTTGTATACACGGATAAAATGCTTACGATTTCCTTTACGCTGACCAAAATAGAACGATTCGAGGACGCCATTGTTTTTGTACTCTTTCGTTTTCTTGAACTGCGTACGCTGATCATCCCATAGCTCTTGAACCGGAACGTTACAGTCTAGGGCTAGATCGAGACGGGAAATGGACAGGTACGGGAGATACTTCGACGTAAAAGCCAACAGGATATGTGAGAGATCGGGAACGTAGAACGAGGCACCGTAGAAGGTGAAGATATAATTCACGAACTTCGATCGTTCCGCATGCGTGATCATGGTCAGACAAAAGACCGCATCGCCACTGTAGGAGAAATAGATCGTTCTCCTCCCCTTTCCTTCGTCATAGAGCAGGTCAAAAGGGCAGCCGAAGAATAAGACACCGTACTTTGTGTTTGCCGTTTGAGAAAAACCACGGAACAAAGCCAGGAATTCATCATCTCTGCCTTCGATCTCAGGGGAGATCTGATAGGTCACCCAATCGAAGCCTAAGCGGAAGGATCTCAGGCTCATGGATGAGAACTGGTCACGGTATTACTTGAACCGTGACCACGGCGCTCCGGCAGTCCGCCACTGGCGCGACTGCCTCCGCGCGCGGCGGCCAGCAGGCTTACGAGTGCATCCAGCTTCTGAGCCGCTTCGTCGAGAGGCAGGATGATGCCATAGTGGCGCTCATAATGCGTCTGGAAGGCTTCAATGGCCTGTGGGGGCGGTTCGCAAGTGAACACGCCCACTGTTGTAGGCGTCGAAGACTACGAACGCCCGTGATCACTGATTTGAGTACTGTTGCAGTACTGATTTTGTGAGGGGTTCGGGACTATAGTGTTTTTGGAAGTACACATATCCCTCGTCGGTATCGACATAGGCATACCGATGGAACCGATCACCCTCTTGGAACTTCAAAGCTTTAAGGTACTCGCTGGGCCGGATTTTCTTCTCTTTGCCGAGAGGCAATGTCCGATAGAAATGGTCGAAGGAGATCTTTGTTCCAGCATTCTTCCAGCACTCCTCAAAGAACTTGCGACGAAGGCCATCGGACTGCAATTTGCAGAGTGGCGTAACAGCTTCGTCTTGGACTTCCAAGAGACGTAATCCAAGACCCATCTCTTCGACATGGAGATACCGCGTGGCTTGTTCTGCATTAGCGGCATCTTTCTCAAAAAGCTTTCCCATGAACTTCATCGCCAGGTGCATGCCGCCGAATCCACGCAATTCTTGCTCGGAAAGAATATGGATGCGACCGTCTTTCACGTCGATGAGGCCACCTGTTTGCAGATAGCCGAGGGCAAATTGCCGAAGTTCCTTGGTGGCTGGCGATGGGAAATCCTGAATCTCCCCGAAGAGATGTGGATCGAGAAATTGCTCCTGGCGGTAGATGAGGTAGACGTAGAGATTCGCCAGTAAGCTCACAACGGCGTTCTGCTGGCCTTCTGAGAGACGCTTATACTTGGTGAGGAGAATGGTCGCATTGTCCTGATCAAAGGATATGCCAGCCATGAGAGGCATCTGGGGCACAGACTTGATGAGTTCCTCGATGAGCCGTTGATTGAGTGCATCGTCCATGGAATAGTTCACTCTACTCCATTTCCTGCTTCCCGCAACGGCCCTTTTCTTTTTGACGGCCTGCGGAGACTACCACTGGCGGTCAAGGTAGTGCTGCGGCCTCCACCTTGACCGCCGCGGATAGGGTTGGGGCGTCCGTCAAAAAGAAAGAGAAGGCTTACCACAATTCCTCTAAACATTAAGATTGTGACGTTAGTAACTCCGTTGCAATGAGGTAGAAACCTGCAAAAGATAAGGAAAAAATAGCTAATGTACCGATCAGTCTTACATGCTCATACTTTGTAAATTTGAGGCCAACGTATTTCATAAGCCGAATGTTGCGACGATCGAGCTTGATACCCTGCCTTTCCTCTCTGATTGTGTGTGGATTAGTGAGCTTATGAAATTTTTCTAATCGTTCAGCCAAGTGTTCTCTTAAGGTGAGTTCAACACAGACAATGGGATTAGTAATGGTTCCACGTTCATTCCCATAGCCAACATCCATACAGCGTGCAAACTCTACATGTGCCGAAAGAAATAAGCGCTCCAAATAGAGGCTGATGAAAATCAGCAGAAAACTCACCAAGACTGAGATAGCAATGAGAAGTAGACCGAGATTGACGGTACCACTATCCAGCCCTGTCTGCGTCCATTTACTGGAAATGAAGGTAATTAGAAATCCCAAAGCAGCACCAATGGCCAACGAAAACTTATATAGATAGTCACGCCATGATTCAAAGCTGGAATGGATTAATGGCTGCGACTTTTCCCATTCCTGCTGACCAATGCTCCCCTTATCAGTCATTTTCCCTAATTTGCTTTCAATACCATGAACAGCGCGAGCAAGGTTATTAATGGCCTGAGAAATTTGGTCATCTAGCATATGCAGATACTAATACAGCCCAATGAAGCAACCAATAATCTAATTTCCAAATATTGCTATATATTATTTTTTATTGTATAAATTAATATATGGGTTTACATAAGAAACCATCGGGGGAAGTCGTTGAATACAGCGTTGCAGATGGCCTAAACCAATCCTTTATTGATTTAGAAGCCTTATTAGCTAAGAAAGAGAGGTTGGTTGTATGTATTGGCGGCAGTTCAAGCTCTGGTAAGACTTCCATTGTCACTAAAGCAATTGAAGATCGTTATGCAGACGATACTTTGGTTTTGAGCATGGATGACTACTATCTTGATGAAGCGGGAGTCGTTGCAAAATTTGGATATGTGAATTGGAATCTGCCAGAAGCAATCGATTTTGAATCTTTAAACAGAGATATTGCTGCTTTATTACGAGGTGAATCAATCGCTAGACCTGTTTATTCAAAAGTAACCAATTCCCGGACTGGAAGTGTTGAATGCAAGCCGAGAAAAATAATAGCGGTCGAAGGCATGTTTGGGCTCCATGAGGAGGTAAGGCATCTTGGTGATTATAAAATTTTTGTGGAGACAGATTTACAAGGAAGAATTATTCGACGCATTGTGAGAGATGCCGCCGAATTTGGCCGACAGCCGCACCCCACTCTCCGCTATTTACTGCAAGCTGGAGAGCCGATGTATTCCAAGAATATTGCAGAAACAAAGGTCTGCGCAGATCTGGTAATTAAGAATGAATTCAACCCAGTTTTAGAAACCCAAAAATTGCTTTCTACTGAGAGAAGCATTGTATGCAGAGAAATAAAAGATCTTTTAGCCCTTCCAATGCTTAATCAGCATGAATATCAAGAGTTTGATTTTCATCCGCTCGATAAAGTTCTAGATGAGCAAACAGAAGCAGTAAGCGTGAGTAAGGTTGGCGATAATTTAGAATTTATGTATTTAGGCCCCATCAATATGGGTGCCTTAAACGAACGAAGACAGCTTTCTTTCCCCATTGATGAAGAAACCTTTGCTCTAATGCAGTCTACTTATGGGCATATTCATCGAACGCACCAAAAAATTCGCAGGGTACTCCGTAGTGGTGATATAGATCTCCTTATCGAAACATCCGACCCTAATGAAGGATTTGAAATCCGTGTTAAGGGTAAGTATGAGGTAAATGAAGTATTGTCCCTACTCAAGTTAATAGGGGCCAACCCACTGGATTGATGTCTGATGAGCCAATTTACCAACCAAATTCCACCATAGGCTCTTTCCTCATGCTCGCTTGTATTCCTATTTTAATATAAGGAATGACATTGGAAGGAAGATGATCGAGAGAGAAAAAATCTAATTCTGAACAATGCTCAGGTTCACAATTCCGAAGCGTGCCACTCCATTTTTTTATAATAAAAAAGTAATCAATACTCTCATCCCCCGATGGCTTTTTACGGTGCATCACACAACCTGACTGCAAATCCTCCTTGGCAACATCCAGATCAGTTTCCTCCTTTAATTCACGTATTGCAGTAGTAGACATCGATTCTCCTGCATCGTGGTGCCCAGCTGGAACGCTATAATTGCCGTCTTCATACCCAGTATTTTGCCGCTTTAACAGCAAGATTTTATCACCCTGGAAAACAAGCAAGTGAGCCGCCGAAATTAGTTTGAATCGTTCACTCATAATTAAAAGCGGGCAAATTTTCTCATCATCATATTCGTAACGCTCTTAGTGACATATTGCTCCCTCGTAATGCCCATCTGTTCCAGGAAATTCTCAAGCTTTGATTTCATATCACTTGCAAGGCTCGATGGCGCAATGATTTCAGCTTCTATCGCCCAACCAAAATCCTCGATCTTCTCAAGGAAGATATTGATGTTATTCAACCGATATCCCCACCGTTGTTTTTTAAGGATGAAGTATGGCTTATAGCCAATACTCTTAAAGAGAGCTGAAGCCGAATCGAGCGAATCAATACTTATCTCATGCTCATCCCAGGCACTATGATCTCCTTCATTTGTAATCACTTTAGCATTTACAGTAGTTTTCTCCTCCTTTCCTTCAACTTCTCTCCTAATACGTAAACTATAGGAGCCTACTTTATCCATCTCAATTTCAGAGAAATCTTTAACCGCATTTGGACAGAGATATATATCTGTTAGGCTCCCTTCGTTCAGCTTCTCCGCGCCTGCTTCCTCAAGTTTCGCCACAAACAAATCACGCTGCTCCTCAGTCAAAGTCGCCCTTTTTTCAATTTCTTGGAAACGCTCAGGCTCTTGTGTCATGTTTAATTCATCGGAAAGTGACTCAGAATGTATCAGCTTTTCCAGAATAGCATGATATCTATCCTGTGCCTCAGGCAATTCGCCTTCTGCTGAAATGACGATATCACATGCTTTAAGCATAACCTCAGTACTCGGTATGTCCGTATCACCTTTCCAATCCGCTATTAGCTTTGAAATAACATCATCTTCGCTCATCGGATCTCCAAGCCGTGATCTGTCTAAAATTCTTCTTACGCGCTCCTTAAATGAAGCAACAAGACCAAGAATAATAACGCGGTGACTAAGGATTCCTCTTAAAAAATCTATTTCTGCAGGATGACGAATCCCACTCACGCCAATGTTTTCAGTCATATCAATTTCTTTGAGTGCCTTTTCTGCAAGTATTGCTGGGTGCGACTCCATTCTCATCGCCTTTGCCTTCTGACGGAATTGTGCCCTCGATGGATTAAGAATGCCCTCTTCCCCAAGGGCTTTGGTAACTGCATTTGATAGCTCCAGAGTGGTAAACTTCTGAACTTTCAGGATTTCAAGCAAGGTGCTCTTACCAACTCCCATTGGACCAACCAGTCCGACAATGAGAGGTGTATCTACTGAAGGCGTGGGCGTGTTATTCATATGCTTACTTGGAGAGAGTTACAGGCTGATGAAGATGCGAACCGTCACGATAAATTGTAATACCCTTTAGTTGTGAAATATACGCAAGTTTGTAAATTTCAACCACGTTCTTAACGGTGGCATCTGCAGGAAGATTTATCGTCTTGGACACACTCTCGTCAGTATGCTTCTGAAATTGAGCAGCCATTTCAAGATGATCTAAGGGGGCAATCTCTGTAGCCGTTTTAAAGAGCTCTTTTAAAGCCGGAGCTATATCTAAGTCTCGACAATGACCCAAATCCTTAGCTGTGCCCAAAAGAGTAGCAGCCCGATCTGGGTGATTGTTCCGAATAAGATACTCAAAATCATCCCTTACTTCTCGGCCAAAAGTTGTGAGCCTAAATATAGGTTCAATTTGCTGAGAACAATCAAAAACCAAACTGCTTCTGCCTGTGGGTGGCAATGCTGTTGTAACAGCATTCCTCAATCCGACTGATTTTACTTCCTGATCTAACTTCTCCCAATCTTCAGATGCAACTGTCCTTGTCGAGGCTGTAGAGTAACGCCTCTGTATAAAGCTAGGCGCTGAGACATGTTGAGAAAGGGCAAAATGCAGAAAAGCACCTTTGTCTTTTGCCAGTTTCACACTTGCTTCTTTGGAACAAAAATTCACAAAGCTCATGATGTCTTCTGCTAATGCTTTTGCCTCAGAAGAGGCATACGGTATGCCAAGCAAAATTAATAGATCTGCAAATCCACATACACCAATACCGATTTTTCTTTTTGAAGACATAATGCTGGCACTTTTAGCCATTGAGTAGCGCGGCAAACTGAAATCAAGCGCGTCATCTAAATATCTTATAATGAGATGGGTCACATCTCGAAGTGCTGAATAGTCAACTTGAGCGGCGCCATGTCTATCAAAGTGAACCATTCTCCCTAGATTAATCGAACCAAACTGACATGTCTCACCAGCTGCTAAGCCCACTTCTCCACAGGGTGCTGTTGCGATGTATTCACCTAGCATCGGAGTGGGATTATCCCGATTCATACGACCGATAAATACAAGACCTGGATCTCCGCATTCTCTGGCAGCTGTAGCGATTTCCTCAAAAAGATGCTCAGCATTTATAATTGTTCCATCGAGTAGTCGTACATCCTTTTGAAGGAATACAGCCTCCATAAACTGATCATCAATATTTATGGAGATGTTGAATTTCCAGTCACGGTCTCGTGCCACTTTCGCTTTAATAAATTCGAGTATTTTCGGATGATAGATAGTCAGTACGCCCATATTCCCAACCGGCCTGTCTTCCCTTCCGCTCTTTGAACCTTCGACAGCGATGTCATTGAGATGCTTAAGCATTGTAACGGGATCATCCAAGTCATCCAGATTGAACCCCGTTCCCATTCCTTGAAGGTGATAAGAATCCACCATCTGCTTAATTTTGGATAAATTATCTCTTAAATTGATTGGCGGAACAGCGCATGCACTAAGTGGGCGATCTGAATATCTGCCAGCGTTAGTGAGGATTGGAGAACTTGGCACAAACTTCTTTTCAGTCAAAAGTGTAGCGATATTGTCTCTGAATCTTCGAATTTCATGCTGTGAAGTTCGTGAGTCTTCCAATTCAATAAGAGCAACATCTGCAACTCGCTCAATCATCTGCTCAGGCGTTTCATCCTGAGCCAGAATTTTGCCATCCTTAAGCACTTTCAGCGCAAATGGGCTAAATTCATTGTCTCTTGAAATGTTGCTTATTCCAAATTTCATGTCTTAATAATATATAGATATATTTATTATACAAGTTGTTTGTATGTAGTCTCTGCGTTATAGGTCAACATTTTGGCTTATTTGAGCCATTAAATATGTTCCACCGCCCTGTGGAACGGGCGGCAAAAAGCAACCTACTGAATGAGAGTTTTATTCAATCTAGATGGAGAATGAGAAATCCGTTCTTTGATAACATCCCATAAGTGGCTCCAGTACTTATAAAATCCATCCAATAGCAATTTTGCTTGATTATAGGATATGACGGTGCTTGTGTTTTAACGTACAATTTCTACGTGACATCGCCCTTCCCTTTTCGACTCTACGACACGGTCCATGATGCATATATGGGGGCGATGCGTGATGTGTACCATCAATACCAATACAAAGCCGCACCTCGCGGCATGCCAATACGTGAGATTTTGAACTATGGCTTTTGCATCAGGCAGCCTTACAGTGAATCACCGACCACAAAAGACTCGACCCGTAACAAGATCATCAAGCAGTATTTTCAGCGAGAGAAAGAGCTGTACGGCTCTGGCACGAAAAGTGCTGACGACTTCGGCAAAGCGGCGAAGATGTGGCTGCAGATCCAGAATCCCGACGGCACGGTCAATTCAGCATATGGGCATCTCATTTGGTTCAAGAAATCGGTCGGACATTCAACATTCGGCAATGGCAGATTCATGACGCCTTGGGAATGGGCAAAAGAATCATTGATCCGCGACAGAGATACGCGTCAGGCGATCCTTCGATTTTCATTGCCTGAGCATCAGTGGTTCGGGAACAAAGACCAAGTCTGCACGATGCACGGCACATTCCATATCCGTGACGGCCGCCTCCATCTCTGCATGGTGACGAGAGCGACGGAAGTTTTTTACGGCTTCCCCTACGACGTGCCTTGGTTCATGAGCCTGATGGACCGCATGTTGGAGGAATTGAAAGACGTGTATCCCGATCTGCAGAAAGGCTTGTACACTCAGTTCGTTCATAGCCTTCAGATGTATGAGCGCGACCGAGAAGCGGTAGAAAAGATGCTGGGATTGAAGACCTCCGCGCCCCCGACGTATTCTGCATCGGATTACGATGCTTACGCTAAGGCATATGCGGAAGAGCAGGAAAAGTTCTATGAGGCTCGAGAGAGCGGCTCTCGCACGATGCTTTACGAAAGTATGGGAGATGTAGCCGACAAAAAAATCTTAGATGCAGGATGTGGCTACGGGAAGGATGCAGCCCGTTTCATATCGCTGGGTGCCGATGTGTACGGTATCGATGCCTCGGAGGAAATGATCGCCATTGCAGGTCAACGATATCCTCAGCTTGCCGGCCGCCTGAAGCATGGGAATTTCGTCGATACAGGCTATTCGGACGAGCATTTTGATCTCATTTTCAGCAGATGTGCCCTGCAACACGCATTCGACATCGAAGCAGCGCTCTGTGAATGGCATCGCATCCTCAAGCCCGGCGGCCGCATCGTCTTTGCCGCGGGGCATCCGCTGATGCAGCTGCAATTCACGATGAATAATAGGTATCACGAGCAAGAAGTCGTCGAGATACCGCTTTTCGGAGGTAAGGCATCGGTGCGCGAGCCGACGCATACCATGCAGGACTATCTCAATCCCTTTGTCCTATCGCACTTCGACGTCCTCGATTTCAAGGAAAAGGCATCCGATCAGCCGCATATAGAGACGGGCATGACCGTGCCTGATTTCTTCATGATGAGCCTTCGGAAACGGTGACGACCGTTCGGTTGCGGATAAGATCCCAGAAGTAGCTCCATCCGGCTTCGCCTGAGGGCTACACCGAGATGGATGCCGTCTCGTCGTAG
>CAZLFU010000034.1:0-10182 GCA_964558895.1 uncultured Candidatus Peribacteria bacterium | reverse complement strand
AGAGGTCTTATAGACAACTCTGGAAACTAATGAGTGAATCTCGCAGCATGAAGTTTCTCACATTCTCCGCACAGAGAAGTACTGGAGAGCGCATTGCCTCAAAACTAGGATTCCCTACTGTCAACGTACGCATTGAGGATGTTCCAAAAGAACTGGATGAAGGTATATATGCCTGCAAAGTTTTTGATGGTACACATGAATTTCCTGGTGTCATGCATTATGGATCTCGACCATTTCACCAAAAATCTCCCTCCTGCGAAGTGCATCTTTTTTGGGATCAGGAAGTAGAACTAGCAGAAACCCTATCTATTCAAATAATTGGCTACATTCGGCCAATTCTCCAATTTGCGATAGAGAAAGATTTACAGCGACAAATTGAGCAAGATATTGTAGATGCTCGTGGTATTCTGGGTATCTCATGATTCGTCTCCTTAGATCTCTCCTTTCGGAACGTAATCCTCTACGCCTCGTATGGCATCATGCGAAGGCGCTAGTAGCTGCTGTACGCTACGGATTTCCTGCGCGTCATCTATGTATCATTGGCATTACAGGAACCGACGGAAAAACAACAACAGTAGGAATGACTGCGCATATTTTACACAAGAGTGGTATCTCTGTAGGAGCGCTTTCCACAGCCTTCTTCCAGTGGAATGAAGAAGTTATCTGGAATAAGACACAGAAGACATCCCCTTCTCCCTTTATCATCCAGAAGTTTCTACGTACCTGCATCCAAAAAGGATGCACACACGTTGTACTAGAAATATCTTCCCATGGCCTTGTGCAAGGGCGAACCCGTTTCACATGGCCACAGGTTGCTGCCATTACCAATACGTCCATGGAGCATTTGGATTATCACAAAACCATGGAACAGTATCGCAAAGATAAAGGAAAACTCTTTGCAATGGTACAAGGGAAAGGAACAAAAATTTTGAATAGAGATGATGAGTCGTATCAGTTGTATAAAGCTATAGCATCGAAACAAACACTTACCTTCTCTCCATCGAAACCAGCAGAAGATGATTCCAACGCTCTTTGGATTTCTGATGAAGTTCTCAAAAGTACATCATGTGATGCAATTCTTCACTATGGAAAAGAACAAACTCCACTGCATCTTCCAATTTCTGGGCATTTCAATGTGCTCAATGCCCTGTGTGCTATCGGCTGCTGCCTTGCAGTAGATGTACCACTCTCACAAAGTAAAGAAGCCTTGCAAAGTTTTACTGGGGTTCCAGGAAGAATGGAACGAATTGATGAAGGCCAAAGCTTTTCTGTGTTTATAGATTTTACTGTCACACCCAAATCGTACGAGCAAACTCTCACCACACTGCGTTCCATGATACAACCTGGTAAGCGCATTCTGGTTCTTACAGGAAGTTGCGGAGACCGCATGAAGGAGAAGAGGCCTCTTGTGGGTAAGATTTGCAGTACACTTGCAGACGTTGTTGTCGTGACAAATGAAGATCCGTATACAGAAGATCCACAAAAGATTATCGACGACGTTTGGAGAGGTGTAGATGCATCCAAGACACAGGCTTCTCAAATTTTTGATCGGAAGAACGCAATGGAATTCATTCTCAAAGAAGCAAAAGAAGGTGACGCAGTTCTCCTTGCAGGAAAAGGAAGTGATACCACTATGTGGGTACAGGAGGGGCAAATTCCGTGGAACGAGAGAGAAATTTGTAGAGAGGTTTTGAGGAGCTTGAAAGTTAATTACCCTCACCCCGATCCCGCTTAGGCGGGATCTTCCCCTCTCCCGTTACGGGAGAGGGGTGCCCCATCAGGGGCGGGGTGAGGGTAATACAAAAAATCCCGTCGCCGCACGATGGCGACGACGGGGGCTGCCTACTTGCGGTGTCGCGCGAGGGCGACAACCGCCAGGATCCACGCCGAAGCGTGGAAGAGGTCGTACAAAGTCTCGATGGTGATACCATCGAGCAAGTAGTAGAACCACTCTGTGTTCATCAGTTCCTCTTCTTCCTGAAGAGTCGGAGACCATCCGCGATGATGCAGACGATGAAGAGGCAAATCGCCGTCAGGGCGATGTTGCCAGAATCCGACTCGAGCAGAAAATTGAACATGCGAATCTCCTCCATGAGACAGCCAACGTTCTGACATCGTTCCAAGCATCCTAGCCAGGAAACATCAATGTCAGAATCGTTAGCTTTTGCGTATGATGTAAATGACCAAATACTTGTTTATAATACTATATTTATTAAATTTGTCAATGTATCAAAGCACTGCATTCGAATGGCTGATTACATACCTTTTGGTGGGAGGGTGCGCCACGGGGGGTGCTGGGGAAGGCTCTGTTGCCGCAGCAACGAATCGACGAGTTAGCTCCGAAACCATGGAGGAGCTAATGAGGAGATACAGAGCCGAGCGGAGAGGTTTTGGCGCACCGGCGTTTTGGCGCCACCTTTTTCGCCGGAAAAAGGTGGCAAATATGGAATTACTATCTTTATTTCAAAACTAGAATTGTCTCAGACGCCTGTCATTATAGGCCTAGATGAAGCCGGAAGAGGCGCTTTGGCTGGTCCTGTAGTCGCTGGAGCCTGCTTTTTACCAGATGAATCAATCCCCTCTTTTATTCAAGACAGTAAGGCTTTGAGTCCAGAAATTCGAGAAAAGGCCTTTGAGTGGATTCAAGCTCACTGCACATATGGGTATGGAATTGTAAGTGCTCAACATATCGACCAGTACGGTATCCTCGCAAGTACCGAAAAGGCCATGCAGGAGGCTCTCGCAATGGTTGCCGAGACTATCACCCCAACGTATGTTCTCACCGATGGACGAGACAAGTTCTGGTTTAACTACCCACACAGCAGCATCATTCGTGGAGACGAGAGTGAACCTTGTATATCCGCTGGTTCCATAATTGCAAAAGTCACTCGAGATACCATCATGAAAGAATATGCATCACAATTTCCTCAGTACGATTTTGCAAGCCACAAAGGATACGGAAGCGCAGAGCACATCGCCACAATTCGAAAATACGGAATCTGCACACTACACCGTACAACTTTTCTTACGAAGATTCTTTCTGTCCACACCACACCCACAGAAGTACACCAATAGCCACCAGAGGAATGGTAAGCAGCTGGCCTCTTGTGAGTGTGAAATTGAGGATATGAGTAAGCGTGTGATCTGGTACACGTACAAACTCTATTGCAAATCTCAAGCATCCATACAGTATCAAAAAGAGTGAAAATACTCTTCCTGTTTGAAGGGCTATGCTTCTCCTCAACGCAACAAAGCAGAGTGAGGCGATGAAAAGATCTTTACAGAGAGCATAGATCTGAGTGGGGTGCCTCAACCCTTCTACTCCTGGGATTTCTATACCCCATGGCAGACTTGTCACTGTGCCGTAGAGCTCCAAATTGATGAAGTTTCCCAATCTTCCAAAAGCCAATCCAATCGCAATGGGAACCACTGCAATATCCGCAACTGCAAGAAATGGAATCTTTTCTTTTCTGAGAATATACCAAAAAGAAAGAGCAGTTCCGATAAATCCTCCATGCGAAGACATGCCACCATTCCAAACTGCAAAAATCTCCAATGGGTTTTGCAGGTACGTAGAAAGCCCATAAAAAAGTACGTATCCAAGCCTTCCTCCAACCACAACACCAAGTACTGCCCAGGAGAGTATGCGAGACCAGACCTCTGTGGAGATAGTCAAATTCCTATGGTGCTGCAGACGAGGTAACAAATAGTACGCATTCAAGAAAGCCAGCAAATACATGATGCCGTACCAATGAATAGCAAAAGACCCTATCTGCAATGCGATGGATCTAGATGGAAAGAGTGCAATCACGGAAATAGGATACCATTGATCGATGGTGTTACTCCACTAGTCGTGCAGTCACCACAAATCTCTCTCTCGTTGTACCTACTGGATAACACGTAATCAGCTTGAGAATACTTTCGTCTTCATCTTGCTTGAGAATAGAAGTATCCGAAGCAGGCACAATGGTAGTTGCAATCACTTCGTATTCTACTTCCTGATCTCCAGTTTTTACTACAATGCGCTCGCCCATCTTTATAGTTGGAACAAGTGCAAATAAAGAACCAAAAGCACTTTGCTTCGCTTGTTCATCTGGAGGACTGCTATGTCCTGCAATTATCAGAGCACCATTCTGGCCTGGACGCACAGAGTGAGGATACGCAACTGCACCATTATGAAGACCTACTTGCATCTGTTCTTCGAGCAAATCCCATTCTTTTGCATCCCAATATCTTCGAGATGGAAGCAGTATAGGAGCAAGAATGCGAAGAGAAGGAATATCGATGGTGTACCGTGGCGACAACTCCCAACTGGTCATATCGTCCTCAAGAGCAGGAATAGGCACTACAGATCCCTGTAAAACCGGCACATTCAGCTGGTTTTCTTCTGGAGGATCTATTTTCCCTTCATCAAGCACATCCTGCTGAAAATTTATCAGAGGAGACGGCAGCGGCATTAGTGGAGGAGCACCGTGTTTCACCTCTAGAACTTTCCCCTGTTCCTCTGTCCGTATCTTGGCATTCCAGAGGAAAATAGGGTTTTTACCTGTCATTTGCTCAAATTCCCACCTATGAGCAAGGAGAGTCGTCCAAAGGAGAAAAGAAAGCGAAACAGCAATGAATGCAAAGATATAAATGGAAGCTACTTTTTGTATTTTTGTCATTTGTTATATTATACTATATTTTTGTATATTATGCAATATTATTACATAATGAAATATATGTATTTTATGCAATATTTAATTCACAATTTAAAGCTTATGAGTCAAGGGGATCCAAACAAGCCGGCTGTGAGATTGGTACTTGATGCCATGTATGAAGATGTCCGGAATTATTCTGCCGAAAGGTTGCCAGAAATTATAGGGGAGAAAAATAGACATGTTCAATGTGTTGCAGAAGCTCTATTAAAATTAAGCCGATCTGGCGATGCTAAAGCATTCGTTCTTGATAAAAAATTTCTTGCAGAATTTGATATGCAAGATGAGTTTGGGATAAATCCTTCTCCGCTTTTTAATCTTAATCACGTTGCTTCTGAATCAAAAGAATTCGTTGCAGATGTTAATTTAGAATGCGAAGATGGGGCAGACGATATCTGTGTTCAAACGGATATGTTATTAGTTGATATTTCAGAAATACGAAAAAAATTACTTTTAGGTAAAAACACGGAAGCAAAACTTGCATATGTTCGCAACCTTTCAGATGCATCATTTACACGTCTAGTGAATGACGATGATTCCAGGCGTCACTATCTAGATAGTCAACTAAGAGAAGTGCAAGAATCAACTCATGAATTATTACAGCGGCAAAAGCAACGTCTCAAAGAAGGATCAAAGGTCGAACTTGTTGATAAAATGATAAAAAGAATTGATACACATATTTTCAGATACAAATTGTATACACTGATAATGACACATCCGGAGTTTTTTCAGAGTATTCCACTTGCATGCCAAATCTATGCCGATGAAATTACACAATGCTTAAGTGAGCATAATAGAGAAAATGAATTGAAAGAGAACGAACTGATTCACAAAAAAAATCGAGGCATTGAAGTAGTATATACGCCAAGAACAAAACGCTTCTTTACATTGGGTGACTTGTACCGAGATTGTACCGCTATGGAGGATAAAAAGCAGATAGAACTCAACATGACAAATATTCATTGGACAGTATATGCATGGATGTTGGACCCATACTATCGCGTTCTAGAAGCGCATGTTGATGGTGACAGTGTTATCAAAGGACATATTACACCATTAATTATACAAGGAAAACGCACACTTGCATTGGACGCTATCGAAGCAGTTCCAAAAATCCGAGATGTGATAAAGGATCGGCCTAATCATTATATGTCACAGGAGCTATTTGATAGACGTTATGATATTCTTGAAGCGCTTTTTGAAACTACAAAACACATTGGTGAAGATATGGGAGTTGACCAAGTTCTTGTTGAAAAATTCTCTGGGACTTCCTGGATTCGAGATGCATTAAATGCCCTTCCTCCTTCTTTTTATCATGTTAGTGAAATTGAAAAACCTTTTGGCACTGAAGTCATTTCTAAAATAGCTTCAGAAATACTGGGCATTGAAGGTATCCACGCCATGGAGGAAATTCAATTTGTCAACCTTCATCTTGCAGATCAAGGACTACGCTATGGTTACAAGGAAGCGGGAATTTTATCTGGAGAATCTCAAGGATTTGGAGGTGTTATATCTGGACCATAAATTATTCTTCGTGTTTTTTGAAAGGAGATCTTGCCATGCGCTCTGGGCTTACACCTGTTAAATTAACATAAACTCTTGTAGCTGCACTTCGTATCCCATCATTTACTGCGTGTACAGCCATCCATTGGATTTTATCCAATTCTTCTTTATTCATCACTCCTTTTTCATCCAGACTTTCATCTGAATTACTTATGCCAACATCTTCAGTAAATTCCATAACCATAACACAACTAATCTAATCTCAAAATCATTTTTTGTCAATATTATAAAGAATACAATATCAATATATGATACATAAACTACAATATTTATGAACATTTTAGCCATCGAAACTTCCTGCGATGAAACCTCTGTTGCTATTGTCCGAAGTGGCACAGAAGTCTTAAGTTGTATCATTTCTTCTCAAATTGCTACATTCCAGGAAAAAGGAGGAGTCATCCCAGAAGAAGCTGCACGAAACCAAGTAGAATACATGCTTCCTGTTTTGCATGGAGCCCTAGAGCAAAGCAAAATTCAGTGGAATGATATTGATGCTATTGCCGTAACGAGAGGACCAGGGCTTTTTGGCTCTCTCCTTGTTGGAACAACAACAGCACGAGCACTTGCATCACTCCATCGAAAACCCCTCATTGGTGTCCATCACACGTTTGGTCATCTTTCTTCTCCGTGGCTGGGAATAGCCGATACTCCTTGCTTCCCTCTTCTTACACTCTCTGCCTCTGGTGGCCATACAGACATGTGGTTACGCACTTCCCACACCAAGGGTACACTCATTGGTCGAACGAGAGACGATGCTGCAGGAGAGGCTTTCGATAAAGGCGCAAGCATGCTCGGTCTCCCCTACCCTGGGGGCCCATCTATTGCAAAGGCTGCCTTGGAAGGAAATGAGAAAGCTTTTTCTTTTCCTCTTCCTCTCAAAGAAGAAGACTCTCTGGATTACAGTTTTTCTGGGCTCAAAACTTCACTCAAGTATGCAATCAGAAATCTGCAAGACCAGGAAATCCCTACAGCAGATCTTGCTGCATCTTTTCAGTATGCGATTTGCCACCACTTAGTAGAACGCCTCAAGAAAGCTCTGCAAAGACATCCAGAAGTTCGAGAAGTTCATCTTGTAGGAGGAGTTTCTGCCAACATAGTCCTACGCAAGATGGTAGGCGAACTCTGCAGCAAAGAAATTATTCTCCGCGTGCCAACTACAATGCTCTACTGTACAGATAATGCCGCCATGATTGGCGCAGCTGCATACTTCCTTCATCAAGAACAAGGAGATGATGCTTTTATAGCAAGAGAAACCTGTGCCTCCATCTCACTAGAGGAAACACTTCTGCAGTAAGCTTATCTCGATACCAGTATTTGAATTACTGGCAGTAATCCAGCCAGAATAATACTGCTGATACCAAGTATCGCAACGAGCCGAGTAAATGATTGCTTCGTCTTATTTTTCATACTATTTGGCAGTAATAGTGGAAATTTCTTTGCTGATTCCTCCTGTGGAATCTTGTACTGTTAATGTTACTTGATAGACGCCTGCATCTTCAAATACATGAATAGGATTTCGCTCATCAGTTTGAGACCCATCGCCAAAGTCCCATTCCACTGTCGTAGGAGCACCAGAGGTACAAGACATATCAAACTTCACGCCAAGGGGAGCCTTGCCAGAGGTGCGACTTGCAAAGAAGCAGGCATCAAGAATAGGAGCACGCACCACAATGGTTCTCGTTGTCTCAAATGTTTGCCCACTGGTAGTGTAGGTTTTTAAGCGTACTTGATACGTTCCTGGCTGTTGAAAGAGATACTCAATTTGAGCACCTCCTTGCTTTGGTACTGTGTTCTTATCAGATTCAAAGAACCACTCAAACCCCGTAATTTCCTCTCCTGGAATCACTGTCTCGGATGCATCAAACCGTACAAGAAGAGGCGCTACTCCTCCATCGGGAGTCATACGAATAGTAATAGATTCACTGACAGGACGAACTTCCAAAGTAAAATTCTTACGCATTGCACGTCCCTCTGTATCTCGTGCAATCAGAGCAATAGGATACGTTCCTGCTCTACGATACACAGCTTTTAGCTGCGTCTCTGTAGAATCAACCACCGTGGCACCAGGAGCCTCCCAGATAAAATCGATAAGGGGCACACTGGTTCTGGGGGTCAAATCAAGTATTGCAGGTAAATCAGCAATAATCAGATTTTTTTGATCTCCAGTAATTGCAGGAGTTCCATCTATGGCTAAATCTGGTAGCGAAAGTGTGTCTACCACTTGTACCAATGTTGTTAACCTTGCAAAACTTCCACTTTCGGTGCGAACTTCTGCAGATACAGGATACGCACCCTTGGATCCATACGTGTGACTTACTCTCATTCCTTCTGCCTTTTTACCATTTCCAAAGTCCCAAGTTACGTCACTAATTTTCTCGGGAGATTCAATGCGGAAGATGACACCAAATGGCGGAGGGCTGAAGAGATACTCAGGTTCATGCAATAATTCCACTGCAAAAGGAAGTGTTGGTAAGCCATAAATTTCAATAGTTCTCTCGAAGCTCTGCTGCACTTGATTACTCAATACCATTGTAGCACTCACTTTTACAGGACCTTTTTTGCGAAAAATATGAACCACTTCTGGTTCCTGTACTATTTCATCTATTTCTCCATCTTCATCAAAATCCCATCGAACTTCTTTGATGGTGACCTGTTGAGCTTCTGGTAGCTTTTCATCAATCTCCAGCAGATGAGAAACGCTAAATCGCACAGCTTCATCAATGATTGGTTTTAAAGGAGTCGTGGAGAATACCGCCCTTGGTATTACAAGAGTGCGTGCAAGGTTTCTGGTGGATCCATCGCTCAATTTCATCTGTGTCTTGACTGTATACACGCCTTGCCTATCGAAGATAGAAGTAGCTGTTGGCACAACGGTTTCATCTTCTTTTTTGCCATCACCATCATAATCCCAAATATAACTAATAGGTGTAAGATCTCTCCTTTTCAAAATATCTACAGAGTCTTGTACGCTAAATGTAATTGCAACCGGTGCAACAATTTCCTGTGTTGGATCTGGCTCAACAATAGCCAAGTACAACGAAGGTTCTCCAGCAATCATCACGGGCACAAAGAGGCTTAGTAGTACTCCTGGTGCAGCTACTCCCAATACTTTCAACAGTCCGATAAGCTGATTGGTTTTGGACACATTTTTCACAGAAAAAACGTGTTTTACAATAAAAAGAGTACCCAAGAGAATTACAACTAATGCAACAATTGCAACAAGACTACCCACGGATATAAGAGCATCGTATTGCCCAGAAGCACTGGGAAGAACAGATAAAAGAAAAAACGACCACAGGAGGTATAGGGCATACGGAACAGAAACAATGATGAGAAGAAGCTTTTTCATCCTGCTTTTCTCTTTATCTGTTACCACCGATGTTGCCTCTTTCTTTGGTGTCGAAGCTTTTAATACACCATCTATACTTTGATTCTGAGGCAAATCACTGGGAACTGGGCCAGGAGTTGTTGGTAATGGGTCAGTCATCAACAGTCGTGAGCTTTTCTATGATAGCATCTTCGAGGGAATCTTTGCGAGGAGTAGGTTCTACAATGAATTCTACTGGATCTGGCGCGAAAAACACAGAAGAGTCAAATTCTCTCGCATCTTGTGGTATCACAAGAGCAGGGGCCTGGTTATGATTGAAGAGTCTCATTGTAAGGGAAAGGGTTCCTTCTCCAAATTCTGGAGATACGTGCACCTTCCAATATAGGCGATGGACATAGAAATTCTCGGCATCTATCCACAGTGACCCTTCTGAAGTCAGTGAATTTGTTAAGAATTGCAATCTTTCCAGTGCTTCTGGGCTCAAGCCTTTGCTCGCAATGAGCTCGAGTAGTTTTTCTGTATCCAGTTGTACGTCATATGGGTACATCCAACGGTCATCTAGTTTTTTGAGTCCTCTATTTTTTGTTATGTGTA
>CAZLFU010000033.1:0-10182 GCA_964558895.1 uncultured Candidatus Peribacteria bacterium | reverse complement strand
GAGCATCGGGTTGTGGTCCCGAGGGTCGTGGGTTCGAACCCCATCGATCGCCCCAGATAATACAATCCGTAGTTGATGCCATCTCTCGGAATGGAGAAGCCCAGTCCCAGAGTAGTTTTCCGTCCTTTACAACGTAGTTAGACGCTAGGGAATGTAAGACTGCCTCACGAACGGAGGGTGAACCATAGAGAATTGCTTCCCTAGCCAATTTTACGAGTTCAAAGCTTTTGAGCACATGATCGATCCAGTCATCACCTTGATCTTTTGTGCTTTGCATTGCATTCCACACTTCATCCTTTTGCATCTTCAGTGTAGCGAGTCGTGCATCGACAGAGTCGAGTACACCCATACGCTCGGCTTCAGATCGCTGAACAAAGAGGTTGCCGATTTCCTCTTGGATTTGCACGTATTGCCTCTCATAGGCAGCATGAGCTTTGATCTCTCGCCCAGATTCACGACTATGAATCTTCTGCATGTCCTTTCGTAGTAATTCCTCTGCACCATCTTGAAGCTTCAGTAACTTCATTCGCTCAAAGAGTTGTGCAATGAGTTTTTCCTGATTGATACAAACGCCACACTGAGTGTGAGGGTTCTTGCACTCTCCATACATGTATCGTTCTTTTACACGGTAGAAAGAGAGGTTCCATCCACAGCCACCACAGCGCACAACACCTGCGAGCACAAAGAGCTCACGAAGCCCTTCATTCTTGGTCTTTCTGCTGTTACGACAGCGTTCCGCAAGACGTAGTTGAACTCGCTGCCATGTGGCTTCGTCGATGAGAGCCTCGTGCTTGCCAAAACCAATGTCGCCTTTGTACCCCATACTTCCCTTGTAGAAGGGATTTTTCAGCATATTATGAATGGAAGTTTTGCTGACGGGACGAGGAAGAATGCTGATTCCCTTTATTTTGTCTTGTCGTTCCCGAGTTAGTAGACCAAGTTTACGAGCTTCGACCGTCAATTCTTTCAGTGAGTATGCACCTGTAGCTGCAAGAGCATAGATTCTCTGCACAATCGGGTATCGTGTTTCATCAAATTCGACCCATGTTTCGCCCTTGGTGCCCATGTTCTTGTATCCGAGAGGCGCAAGACCGATGATTTCTCCTCTCTTCGCTTTCTTCTCTAGAGCACTACTTACTTTGGTGCCGCTCTCAGCACTAGACTTCCAGCTTGTACCGCTTTCGATCATCAGCATAAAAATCTGACCAGTATCATTTCTGCTATAGCGACTGCCTTGAACAGTCAAAATCTCTGGTATTTTTCCATCTGCCAGAATTTGAATCAGTCGCCCAGAGTCCTCAGGATTTCTACTAAGACGTGTTGGATCGTACACAATCACTTTTTCGATTTCTCCACGCTCTGCCATCTGTAAGATTTCTTCAAAGATTGGGCGATTGTTTGGAATATAGGCACTTCTCGATTCCTGCATTATTTTGAGAGGAGCATAGGGATGCGCAGACGACAGAGATTTGTAGAATTTCTCAATGTCCTGAATTTGATCGGAAACAGAGCGGAGCTGTTTGTCTTTTTCGTCGGTAGACTTTCTCGCATACCCGATGCAGTAACGTTGCTTTGCGATTTTTAAGTGTCCGTAGCGAGCCATAAAGTTGGGGGAATGGAATGTGGAAATGCCCACAGTGGGCGCTCCTGCTTCCCACTCCGAGTAAACGGCGTGGAGGAGCGCCCATTCTAGGCACTACTAACAACGTTTACTCTTGGTGGTGGGAAGCACTGGCTAGCATACAGCTCAGGAGGCATGTTGTGCGAGAGATATTCTGTGAGCGATTGGAAATTTGCATCGTGGCTTTTGTAAAACGGCAATGGCTTTGCGATGTACTCAGGTACCAAGTACTCATGGCATGTCAGAACGTCGGCAATGATCTTGCTCGGTAGCTCGGGTAGGGGAGAGGGGAGTGCAGGCACGACCAGCTCGATCTTCATTCGTGAGTCGGGCTCAAACTTGTACGCATGAATGAGGATCACTCGATCATTCCATGCAATGTCTTTCGTGAAGACGGCATGCTGTTTGGTGTGCCTCTCCATACGCGCCTCGATTTCACTCTTGAGCTTTTCCCACTTGCTGCCTTCCTTTTTCCAATATTGATTAGTATCCCACGACGGCAGTGCCTTAGCTGACTTTCTGAGTGATTCTGCTACCGCTGAAGAGCTTGCAAACATACGGTAGACCTCAAGTTGTTTGCTTGCGTTGTGGATTGCAGCTGTATCAGCGTGGTGCTTTATAACCTTCTGCTGCCCCTGAATTTCTTGGAGATAGCTTAGGAGTCCTCCAGTGAGAGAGTTGATGCCGTCGGTGTCGCTCTGCATTGATTGCACAAACGCATTTTTGTGCAAAGCAAACATGCCTGCGTCGGTAGCAGTCGGTAATCAGGCTAGTCTCTCTATGAACACCTTCGTACATTCGAGTAGCTTAGGCAATCCATGCTTCTTCGCCCACTTGTTTACGTTTCTGACAGTGTCATAAACCGTCTTCCAGTTACCAAGAGAATCAGACTCGTAGTCATCCTTCCAAACCTCGTTGTATATGAGATCGATCCGCACTGTAACGCCGACTTGTCGGCAATCAGTGTAGACCTTTTCGCAGAGGGTAGATGTTTTTACATTCTTCATCTTGAAAGGCAATTCTTTTCCTGTTGTAGTCACTATTATTCCTTTCCTAATAGACTTGATGAATCTTGTATTCTTCTTGCCACTTTTCCTTTGTTCTTCGGTCATCTTGAGATACAAAAGAAGCTCTGAGCAGACTCGTACTACTGATTCAGAAAGATTGCCAATAGAGGGTAGATTTTCACCAATACGACTGTAGTATTTCACCTCATAAAAGGCGTGTAGGTGTTCTTTGATCAGCGGTTCTATGAGCATTGCACGAAGTTCTTCGATAAGTGAGATAGCTTCGTCGACTACTTTCATAGCAGATTCTTCATTCCGAAGGGCTTTAGCTTTTCTCGCCTCAGAAAAAAAGCTGCGAATCAGTAGGTACTGCCCAATTTCTGCATTCCATGGCGGTCTATCCTTGCTTGATATGTAAACACCAATTTCTTCCAGAGGCACATCAAATACAGGCCAGTGCTTGTGGGTGCCAAGCATCTGATAAAACTCACGCAATGAAAGACCACCCTTTTCATCATCAGGATCAATTCGCATAAGGCTCCTGATGCCAACGGTTGCAGGCAGCTTCCCTTCGATAATTTCGCCTTTCAGTTTCTTAAAAGCAAGATGAATTGAATCTACCTGTTCTTTGAATTGAATACTGAGACGCAGATTCTCGTAGAAGTTACTGCGTCTGGCGAATTCTTTTTGCAGTTCAGGATGATCGTTGATGGTAGCCATGAACTCATGCTTTAACCTTATGCCAAACTTCCGAGGATCTGTGATCTGTGCTATTTCTTCGCCGATTTGCTTAAGTTTGTCATAGGTGACGCTGTTGGACATGGGGAGTGGGAAGCTAGCTCCATTCTAGCTTATTGTACTTTCTTTCGTATTTCCTCCCAATCAGTTCCCCTAGGCATGACAAACAAACACTTGCCATTACTCCGCTTTTCCCAAAGTTCACCTATGCGACGCTTTTCCTTTGAATCGTCGTTACTCCAATATGGTTCTCCCTTAGATTCGACTGCAAGAATCCTTCCGTCTTTTAGAAGACAAACGAAGTCTGGGTAAAACTTGTCGGTAGATGTCTGGAGAGAGAATGAAGATGGTTGTTTTTCTACATTCCGTACCCAGTATTTTACTTCTTCAAGCTGAGTTGCAAGAAAAAGAGCACATTCAAACTCTTCACCTTTTGGTTGAAGATTACCTATCTGAGGAAAGAAGTGCTTTGGTAATTCCGTAGTACTTGGTAACACGAAAGTGAAGCCATAGTGCCCCTGCTGGAATATCAATTCACAGTGTTCATTAGTGGTGAAGTTATCAGGGAGACTCAGAAGCTTTTGATACGCCTGCCTCATTGCTTCTTGCTTAGCTCCCCTCACTTTTGCCTCCATCGCCTCTCTAAGTCGAGATTTGTTGTACACAAGGGCATCTAGTGTGACTGAGCGCTTCTCTAATAGATAAGAAACTGCACGATCAATAAACGCTGCTTTATCGTCGGGTGAAACAGACAGCTCTGAAACATTCTTATCCAGCCACCATTGAAGCTCCTCACGAGTCCAACTACTTTGGTGATCAAGGAGTGCCATCTGAGACTCAATGTCAGCCAGATATTTTGTGTGTACCTTGTCACCTTCAATCAAAATTCGTGCTCCTTGAGCTTTGTGAAGTGATGGAGAGAATTCAGCCTCTAAGAGGTCGGAAGTGTAGTCAATCAGCTTCCAGTCGCCTTGAAGTAAGTGTGAGTCTTCAAACTCTTCCCAGAGAGCACCTTGCTTGATACTCAGAAGAGGAACGCTGAATTTCTCACCTTTCTCAGATGGAGATTTAGGTGGAGTAGTGAAAATGGTCGATCCTAATTGCTCTAAACCCTTTCTCAGAGCCTGCTTTCCTTCATCAGTGGGCATAAGTTCTTCCAAGGCTTTTGCCTGACGGGGAGTAAATTCTCCTTCCAATGTAATGCTTCCCATTTCAGGGATGATTTCCACCTGCTTCGCAAGCGCTGGAGTAAGAGACTGTGCACTTGGTAGATCAGGAGTAACTACTATGACCTTTCGGGTCTCAAGTGATAGTTGAGCGTCATCTTGTACTTCTGGAGTACGTATGAAGTCACTGACTTCCTGTCTGTTGAATCCGCTCTTTACCAAACCTTCCTGAAGATTACTTATCGTTTGATGAAAGTTGCTCGACGTTACGAAAGCATAGCCTTCATTAAGCTCCTGCAATGTCTTCCTCTTTGCATTCGGCATACGAAGAACTCGACCAAGAATCTGTTCTGCAGCTGTAGCAGATTCCGTATTCCTAAATGAGCATAGTACGTATGCAAAAGGACAGTCCCAGCCTTCACGTAGCTTATCTACCGTGATGATGAAGCGAACAGGGCATGAAGGCGAAAGAACATCTTTATGGTCACTAAGTTCATCGACTGTGCCAGTAGCAATAGCGATCTGGTTTTCAAGTATCAAAAAATCCTGCATAAGGGCTTCTTTTACTTTCTCAGGTACCAGAGTTTCGTGTTCGCCGACTCTACGCTCTGCTTGCAGAAGCATAATCGGGCGAAGGTATTCTCCTGTGGCTGCCTGTTCAGCTTCAGCCTTCTTTTGTAGTCCATCCAAGCAGGTGATTGCATCACGCAGAGTGTCCTGCCAATTTTGTCTCTGGATAACTTCGAGTGGCATCTTGATCATATCTTCGTCCTGCAAGGCAGATGCATTCACGCTGTAAAGCACATTACTAGGCTGCAACTTTCGGTCTGGCGTAGCCGTAAGCTCCAGAATGGCACAAGGCTCCAAACGAGCAAGGGTTTCAAATGCAAGCTCTGTACCTTGATTATGTGCTTCATCAACAACTATAAAAGGATGATGTAGTCTCAGTACGTCAACAAGCGAATAATTTCCGATAACTGCCTTATCACTTTGCCCTTCCAAGTGGGCTTGCATATCAGTGTTCTGCTTGTAGACACTCAGGCGATCAATATCTGCCTGCTTGAATGCCTGCATCGTTGAAACAATGATCACATTCGATCCTCGTAATACGTGAGGCCGAACACGCAAAGCTTCGTCGATCGTAAGAACCGAAACATCTCCAAGTGCAGAAAATACTGTTTGGTGAAGTAGGTTTGTTGAATCACGGAGAGCCTTCAATGTTTGTTCCCGTATAGGATCTGAAGGAACAAGCCAAAGAGTCACGCTATGGTCTGTATACAGAAGACTTCGATTTATTCTTTCTATCGCCATTCCAGCAATAAGTGTCTTTCCTCCACCTGTAGGTATGCGAAGACAAACATACGGAGCTTCTGGCACCTTTGGCATTGGATTGTACTCAATATGTGCAGGAATATGCCCTGCTATGCTTTGCTTATAAGCTGTAGGAATATCTATGACTTTGCAGGCCTTAAGAAAAGCTTCAAAACAATCGAGTGCCTTTGCTTGATACGTTTTTAAAGTCATACAGAAATACGAAGTTTATATGGAAGTTGTTTAAATACGATACCTTCGGTGCGTAGACGATCCGCACCAATTCGGCATGCGGTTCCGTAGATTACTTTTGATCCATCGTGCTGAGGAAGCTCAGACAAAAGACTTGCTGTGAGAACATTCCCTCCCCCAACACTTTTGTCCTTTAGAATTCCATTATATAGAAGATAGACCCCTAAACCATTATGAACTCCTATTAATGGTGATTTTCCAAGGGTTCTTGCAGTTAGTGGTTCACCTGTTTCTGTGAAAAATACGTGCCTTGCGAGTTCATCAAATTTCACAGAGTCACGAATCTTCCCTCGCTCATTGAAAACAGGTTCACCTAACTCACAAAAGCGAAAATTACCATCAAGCCCTTTTACTTTTTTGCCTTTAGAAGTTACATAGCCCTTAGACACGCGCTTAAGACGTTCAGATGTTATTTCTTTTGCAATTTTTGGATCCATTTCGATAAGAATAAATCTTCGATTACTACTATCTATACTATTTTGTTTCAAAACTGCATGACCTGTAGTGCCACTACCAGCAAATGAGTCAAGAACTAGATCTTCATCTTTTGTTACCAAGCTCAAAAGAAAACTAATTAATAATGATGATTTAGGAAAAGTAAAATTTTCTTTTTCAAAAATATCTTTTAACTCGGATGTACCAATTTTAGTACTTGCAAGCTCTCTTATTACAGTTGGGGGATTAATTATAGATCTATCTTTGCGACAATATATTTTGCCATTTTTTCTGAAATAGAATTCAATTATTTTTTGCCCTTTTGAGTCGATTACTTTCTCTCCACTAAAAAAAGAATCCATTTGAGATTTTTGTGTCCAACCTGCTCTTAGAGTTACATCGGAAATAAGTTTTCCATCAAGACATTTCATTTCTCCTGAAATTAATTCAGTTTTTTCATTACCTCCCCAAATTCCAGTATATTGAGAACCATCTTCTGCTTCCCATTTTGTGCCTTTAGGAAAGGTAAAATTACTAGCAGGATTTTTAACACTAATTTTTTTTATTGCACGATCATCTATTGTGCCCTTACCTCCAGAAAAGTTTTTAACCAAATTTTTGTTCTTTCCGTAACATAAAATGTATTCGTGGGCTCTTGTGAAATGTCCTGCTTGAGTTCCAGATCCCAAATCCCAAATTAGCGTAGAAATTTTGTTGTTGTCTCCAAAAATTTCGTCGCATAATTGCACTAAACGATGATACTCATTGTCGTCTATAGAAATGAAAATTACTCCATCATCTTTTAAGAATTCCTTTAAAAGTCTTAAGCGTGGATACATCATGCATAGCCATTTATCGTGCCTTGAAAGATCCTCAGCTTCTTTTCCCACTGCTTTTCCAAGCCATTCCTTAATAATCGAACTATTCGTATTGTCGTTGTAAATCCAACCTTCATTTCCTGTGTTATAAGGTGGGTCGATATAGATGCATTTCACTTGCCCTGCGTAATACGGCAGCAAAGCCTTCAATGCTAGGAGATTGTCACCTTGTATTATCAAATTGCCGCTTCCAGCATCGCCGACACTCAGCTCTGGAACGTCCTTCAAGAGATGAAATGGCACTTTTTGGTGATGGTTCACCACTGCATCTTTGCCGAGCCAGTTAAGTGTGGGCATGCAGAAAGTATATCAGTAGAAAGAGAAAATGTTTTTTAGATATTCGTGGAAAACAGAAGAAGCTATTCTGTGCTCATGTCCTACTTCCTCATCCGCATCGGAAAAGGCTCTCAGTTCGCTCAGGAGGCTTTAGATGGCAACTTCATCGCGATTGGGTGGAATGAACTACCTGACCTGACTGAATTCAAGTCTGCTGATGAGATAAAGCAGAAACTGCAAGAGCAACGTGAATACACACCTAATCAGCTTGGCCAGAGTGCAGGAACCATTGATCGTTTCGCATTTCAGCTGAAATCAGGCGATACGGTACTGATGCCAAAGGGTGATAGGACTTTCGCGGTAGGAACTGTCGGCGATTATTACCATGTAAAAGAATTATCAGGAAAGTGCCATTTTGCTCATCGTAGGAAGGTGCAATGGAGTAGCAAGGCTTTACAAGGTGCGGACATGTCTACGCCTCTTTTAAATGCTACAGGCAGTATCATGACGCTCTTTTCATTAGATAAGCATGCAACAGAACTTGAACGATTGATTTCAGGTACACAAACAATTGAGCAGAAGAAAACCAAGGAAGTCCGTGGGTGGATCATCGAATGCTTCAAGCAGTTTGATCCGAGAGAATTTGAGGTGTTAGTTGGTCATATACTTGCGATTGTTGGCTTAGATTCAACCGTAACTCAGTATACGAATGACCGTGGGATTGATGTCATAGGGACGATAGATGTAGCAGGATTGGCTGATATTAGCGTTTGCGTACAGGTGAAACACAAGAAGACTGTTGGCAGGCCAGATATTCAGAAAATCTCAGGGGCTGCCAGAGGTGCTCATGCCTGCGTGATCACTTCGGGCTACTTTCCTCCCACAGCAATTCAAGAAGCTGAAGAAATTAATGTAAAGCTTGTCGATGGCCTCAATCTAGCGATCTTGATCTTGGAGCACTACGATGATTTAGATGACAAATATAAGAAGATATTTGGACTAAGGAAGAAGAAGTTGCCTATCGAGAGTTTGTTTGAGGTTTTGTAGGTTTGCCTGTTCTCTGATGTTCCTTTTTCTGCATTTCTATACGCCTTTTGATATTCCCTAAAATTGTAAAGAACTCAACATACTCTTCGATCTGGGATTGAGTAAATTTCATAGATGATCAGAATTATCGGTGCGTTACTATTACATTCAACGGCTCATTTTGTACCTTCTCCTCTTCATTCATTCCATGATTAGCCTTCAAGAGGAAGATGGTGAGTGTAGGATGCAGTTTCTTCTCCAGAGCCCCTTTCTTCAAATAGAACTTCTGGAGCATTCTGAGCCTCTCTACCGTGGCGGAAAATTCACTGTGAGCCTTAGTCCATTCTACAACGGTATCCTCATTTACATCTAATGTGAGGGCTAACTCCTCTATAAAGGGCATTTGTTGGTCATTTTGACAGTCCAGAACGTAGGACTGAGCTTTGCTTAGTATTTCCTCATTGTACTTTGTTGGACGACCGATTCTTGGCATTTGCTACTATTATACTCCGAAATAACCAAAGTGGCTCAAACTAGATAAAAGAAAATGCAACTAATTCTTACTATGACCACCATAAAGAGTGCTAGAATGATAGTGTGTTCATTTACAAGATTATTAATTTAATGTATAATTAGTTTTCTTTTATGCTTTATGTATATGCCTAATCAAAAAATAAACGTCGGCTATAATAATTTGCCAGTAATTTTTATGAAGGAAGGCAAGGTTTTCATTGCCTATACACCTGCGCTTGATCTCTCAGCTCATGGTAGGAGTATTGATGAAGCAAAAAAGAATTTTTCTGAAGTACTAAGTCTTTTTCTAGAGGAATTAGTGGAACATGATACTCTTGGTCGGGTTTTGGAAAATATGGGATGGAAAAAAAAGCAAAGTCAATGGCAGCCACCTGTTGGAGTTGAAGCAGTAACAAGTGTACCATTTAGGGTACCTGTTGCTGCTTAATGTCAAAAATTACTGAAATTCATTGGAGGAAGTTTGAGAAATTCTTGCTTTATGTTGGATGTCAATTTTCGAGACAGAAGGCATCGCATCGTTCTTATTGGAAAGAAGGACTTTTGAGACCTGTTGTCATCCAAGGCAAAGGAAAAATCCCTGTATTTATTATCAAAAATAATTTACGTACACTTGGTATTGATCATGATTCTTACATTCGTATGCTATCAGAAATGTAATGTTCTTTAGATAGCATCGCTCCTGATCTTCACTACAATTCGGGCAGTGTATTTCTTGAGAGATAAGCTGATCTATTTGGCATAGCCTTACCATGCCACTCTCGTGTCATTTTTAAGAATCAGAACATACTGAAATCAAGCAAAAACCTCTGGCTGTAGCAGAGAGTAGGCTTTTTGCATTCGCTCAAATGTCTCTGAAATCTCGGTTCGAGCGTCGTACCAAAGCTCGCCCCATACAATAAAAAACGTACGATACATTTTGAAAGCTTCAGACGAGAAGC
>CAZLFU010000032.1:0-10219 GCA_964558895.1 uncultured Candidatus Peribacteria bacterium | reverse complement strand
CTCTCTTCGAAAAAGAGACGTTTGATCCACCAAAATCACTTTGTCGGTTGTCACTATCATGAGATCGTACTGCCAATCTAGAAATGCTTTTAACATTCCAAAAAAAGCGAATACGAACCAGAAAGAAAATAAAATACCAGAGGTCCATACCAGCGGAAGATCCATCATCCATGCCCCAACACCGAAGCCAATAAGTACGAGAGAAAGAACCACTTCTCGTACTACTCCGAAAATAAAGCAAAATCCGTGGTAGTGGGTTACATACTGCACACGTTCGTCTCCATGACAGAAGTCCTGCTGCAATTTGGAGAGATCTGTATCCAGTGCGAAAATTCTCATGGCGGAATCATACACTATGTTAAGTATAGTTGACAATACTAAATTTTATGGTTATAGCGTCTAAAATGGCATTTTAATAAGGATCCAAGTAAGTTATATGAAATTTGATATGTATGCACCAGCCTCGGTTTACGTATCTGCCAAAAACACCATTCTAGATCATTTTCTTTGCAGAGAAGATCACTCTCCATATACTGCGTCACATAGATTGTTCGCCCATCCCTTCGCCTACGCTCGAGACAGGCTGGGCTTGGGACGCACAAGTGTATATTTTGGACAATCAAGCATTTACATCTGTTCATTCACGCAGCTGGCCCGTTCGTCTAGTGGTTAGGACGCCAGGTTCTCATCCTGGCAACAGGAGTTCGATTCTCCTACGGGCTGCCATCCGTCTTCGCTCCGTTACGTCGAGATGGTTTTTTGCTAAGGGGAATCGCGGCGGAGTGAGAATGGAGACGGATCCCCTACGGGCTGCCATTCTTTCAATTTTCAACCTCCACCAACTCACCTTCAGAAACTTGTAGATATTTTGAAACTCCTACACTCGGATCTGCCGTCATAGGCTCCCCTTCTTTTCGCTCTGCAAAATTCACAATTAACGTACCTTCGTGGATCTCTGTCGTCTGTGGCGCAATTCTTTCTCCGAGAAATACTGCATTGGTTCCCTGGTACCCTGTATCTGTTTTGAGCCCTGCAACAATGTAATAGAACACACCACTGCCTCCGCGTTCTTGTGTGAGCAAAAAGGCAATATCGGAAATATCATCTCCATCCAAGTCCCCTTCTGCTTCGTTTCCAAAGTGACGAGTAATGGTTTTGGATGCTACACCTGGAACCTGCTCAGTTTCTGCATATCCATCCGCAAGTGTTATCTCTTCTCCCTCTACTACATAAGAACTATCTTTGTATCCTTTTTGGAAACCCCCCTCTCCTTGCTTCTCTGTATAGATATACTGGTTCAAAGCAAAAAACCCGAGGATAACAAGTACTATCGCAAAGACGATTGCCCTGCCGATAAAAAATCTATGTACGTTCATGGTGTATGAGGAGTATTCCGCGCGCCTGCAATTGTAGCAAACAAACTTCGAGAACCCTATACTTGGATAGATGCCCCACTACTTCTACCTTGCTCGGTGTTCGGATAACTCTCTCTATTCTGGCACCTGCATAGATGTAATCGCCCGTGAGAAAAAGCATAACGAAGGAAAAGGCGCCAAATACACACGCTCTCGCTTGCCAATAGAAATGATCTACCACGAAGAATTTGGAACACTCACAGAAGCACGAAAGCGAGAAGCAGAAGTGAAGAGTTGGAGTAAAGTACAGAAGGAGGGGTTGGTTAGAAATAGCAAAATCATCACATCAGAAGGGATAACAAAATGACGCGAAAATTACTCCAACACTTTAAGCATTTCTATATACCGGTCTGAGTATCCACACTTTTCATAAAATGCATGAGCCCCTCGGTTTGGAGCAAAGCATCCAACTCGTACAGAATCGCAACCAACAGATTTCAAATACGTTTCTACCTTTTCCATAAGAGCCTTGCCAATTTGTTTACCTCTTTGCTTTTCAGAAACAATCAACTCTACAACTTGACCTTCCTTTGTTGGGTAATGCCCCAACGATTCTGATTTACTATCGGGTTGCACAGTTCCAGCAACAAACCCTACTGGTATGCCTTCATCTTCTGCGACAAAGATACTGCCATTCTCATTTTCAATTTGACTGAGTAAATAATCAAAGTAACCAGTACAATCAAAATCTGAGGACGAGCGATTGCGCTTGAGAGGATCTATGTCAGCAATATACTGCTGCAAACCAATCATGAGGCTTTCCAGCTCCAATCTATCTTTTGGATAATATTGGCGAATATGCATAGAAATACAGCATAGCAGCTTATCGTAATGTAAAGAATAGTTAACAAATCACAGTATAGTGGGTAGTTTTTAGTTATGAAAACCCTTACTTCAGATGAAATTCGTGCGCATGCAGGAGGGGGAGATGAAGCAGCTTTTGAGGATTGCTACCGTGGCTTTATGGGCGGAACAACGCCTGATGTAGTTCGAACCATTCTCCACGATGAAGTCACTATTCAAAGAACAGTAAGAGCTCTCCTAACAAACTTAACGGGACCAAGATGGAATGAAGAAGATCCAGTCATTAGCGATCCTGATGATTTTTGCAGAAGAATTACCAAATTGCTTGTGCTGACATTTAGAGATAAATAGCAAAATAACAATAGAATCTCGATCAAGACTTCCTCGGTAACCTAGAAGCAAAATCGTAAGAGCGATTGACCCATACAAGGAGATCTGCATCTTTTTTGTGTGCCGCAGGCTCTACAAAAAGCCACCCTTTCATCGGCCGGCCGGTAATGTCCATTACTCGTACTCGTGGAGGATCCAGCAGAGCATCCATGTTCTCTACACCGACACGTACAATTAATAAATCTTTGAAGATACCACAAGAAACATTGCCATGAACGAGAAAGGCTTTGCCTCCAAACATAGATTTTTCGATCACGCCTTCTCGTGGACCTATACACGCTTGCAGTCTCTCGTTGAGAAGTTCATCGTAAGGCATGTGGTAAGAATACTCTTATTGAAGAGAGCTGAACAAATTTCACTACCCTCACCCCGCCCCTAGCGGGGCACCCCTCTCCCGCGACGGGAGAGGGGACGGGGGTGAGGGCAATCCCATATACAACTTCCTCTTCCTCTCATCCATCTTTTCTATGGCATAGCGAAGCATGGTACGAGGCATAGTATGTGCATGCTTCTTCAAAAACACTTCGAGCGTCTGTAGATCTCGCTTGCCAACTTCTCGCAGCATCCAGCCAACTGCTTTATGGATCAAATCATGCGGATGGCAGAGAAAGATCTCCGCAAGCTGAAGCGTCGTATCAAACTTGTTCTTGCGGATAAAATAGTACGTCGCCACGATGGCGATACGCTGCTCCCATAAATTATGCGAGCGAGCCAGATCAAACAAGATAGACACGTCTTTCTCATACAAAAACGCACCAAGAATTTTGTCTGCAGAGGAATCGACCAAATCCCAGTTGTTGATGGCTTTCGTCTGTGCAAGATAGAACGTTGCGATGCTCTCCTGTTCTACAGCATCTCCTCGTTGAAACTGATCAACAAGAATAAGCAAACCAGCAAGGCGCTCTTCGTGAAACTCACTTGCGAGAAGCATCTTGATCTCGGAACGTGAGACATCTCGAAATTTTTTGGTGATGATACGAAGTTGTGGAACAGTGAGGCCAAGAAACGTATCACCTTCTCCGTACTCACCTTTGCCAGTTTTGAAAAACCTCTGATGACCAACTGCTTTTTCTGCGTTTGCCTCACTTCGTATTGCCTGCTGTACTGGAAGTAGCATAGAGATAGCATAAACTATAAAAGTACAAACCACCTTTGACAAAGTTGCAAAAAATTCAAACGCAAGGAGGGCTGCTTCTCTCTACGTCAATCCACAAAACTATCAAGAAGTAGGATGAAGGAGTTTAATCCTAGTTGAAAACTTCCCTTCCTTATACGTTTTATGAAAAAGCACCTTTCGATTGGTACGGTAACCGCAGTGATTCTCGCAACGCTTGCACTGCCTGTTTTACATACACGTGCAGCAACTTCAACAGAGGTTGTATCACCAATAGACATGGGGATATGGTATTTTGCAGATGAAACTCCGCCCAATCCTTTTGCAATCCCTGGACCATACGGAACTATGGTGAGTGGACCAAGTACTCCACCTGCTGGTGATGGAAGCGCTCAAATCACTGTAGACACTCCAACAGAACGATTGGTACTCGCGACAAACGCACTCGGCAATGTGCCTCTTTCTAGTATTACAGATTTGTCCTTTAGTACGTATCAGCCATCTTCCAATGTTGGCCCTTCAGATTACGCCATCTACCTCTACTTCTTCGTAAGCTTTACAGGAGCAGACAATTGGCAGCGAAGCCTTGCATACGTCCCAAGGCAGAATGGAACAGTGTTACAAGATACATGGCAAACATGGGATGCAATTAATGGGGGAAACGGCCTCTGGTGGTGGTCTGGATTCGCAAGTAATGGAAACACGTGGCCAGATGGATCCACAACCGAGTACAGAACATGGAGCGACTTAGTCGCATCGTTCCCATTCATCAAGATGAATGGGGGCATTCCTGGTCTCTTCTTCCGTGCTGGTGAGCCATATGCAGATCCTTTTACGGGTAACGTAGATAACTTCACCTTTGGCCACAACGGAAACGTGACCACCTACGACTTTGAACCAACAGCACAAGAAAGTGTTGGCTTCTGTAACTCGACTGACCCAGATTTGATCGCCTACTGGAACTTAGACGAAGGCGCAGGAGCAACTGCAGAAGATGTCTCTGCAAATTCCAATGATGGAACACTCTTCAATACTCCAACATGGTCGAGTCTCACCGCACCAACCAGCTTCAACAATCCTGCCAATGTGCTCTTTGATGGAGTAGATGATTATATTGACCCAGGTACAAACGTTGGCAGTTTTGATCTATCAGACCCTTTCAGTATCTCTGTATGGATCAATCCATCGCTCAATAGTACTGATCAGGTAATTTTTGGAAATGCGTGGTCTTCTCCTGGATTCGAACTACGGATGAATACATCCAATCGTGCCAGATTTATTCTTGTAGAGAATGGAAGTGTGTATAAGGGGGTTGATTCTAGTGTGCTCAGCGCAGGTTGGCATCACATCACAGGAACTTGGGATGGAACTGATATAAAAATGTTTGTGGATGGAGTGGAAAACTCTGCTGTATCCGTAACAAATGGAACTGTTACAACTATTACAACAGCTGCTTCCACACAAATTGGACGCACTCCAGAAGGAGGAAATGAGAAATATTTCTACGGATATATTGACGACGTGCGCGTCTATCAACGTGCACTTTCGAGCAGTGACATTTCTCTCCTTGCAGCTGGAAACTGCGAAACTCTCGGAGGTTCTTCTAGCTCTTCCTCCTCGGAATCTTCGGAATCCTCTTCTGAATCCTCAAGTTCTTCTTCCTCTTCTGAATCTTCGGTTTCTTCGGAATCCTCGGCCTCCTCAAGTTCTTCTTCATCTTCTGAATCTTCGACTTCTTCAACCTCGTCGACCTCCTCAAGTTCTTCTTCTGAATCCTCCAGCTCATCTTCCGTTGTTTCCTCCTCATCATCTACTTCTTCGGTATCTTCCTCTTCTTCCTCCGCTGGTCCCATCACATGTGACGGACAGATTGCAACCATCCTAGGTACGGCAAACTCAGAAGTGATCAATGGAACCTCTGGACCAGATGTCATTCATGGTTTGGGTGGTAACGATATCATCAACGGACTCAATGGAGATGACATCATTTGTGGAGGTGATGGAACCGATATCCTCAATGGTGGTAATGGCGAAGATACATTATTTGGAAATGCGGAGAAAGATACACTCAACGGGAACAACGGTGACGACGTTCTTTCTGGTGGAGGAGATGATGACATCGTAAATGGTGGCAACGGGAACGACCTTGTACAAGGTAACGCTGGTAATGACTCCATGAATGGTGGCCGCGGAAACGACACTCTCGATGGTGGCGGTGGCACCGATAGTTGTAATGACAGTCAGGGAAGCAACACGTTTATTGCCTGCGAAGCGTAAGTACATTTTACCCCTTGCTATAAAAAAACCGCCCCAAGCGTCATCGAGGGGCGGTTTTTGATTGTTGAGTGAATTCTACTGACACATAATTCCAAAGATACAGCTCCAAGGCTGCGCTTGTGCTGGAGGCGAGAGGAATGTAGCCAAACCTGCCATTCCAAGTGTTATAACCAAGCTGACCACAAGACCAACAAGGAGGTCTTTGTTTGCATTGCCGCTGTCCATAAAGCGCTTAACCATGGGAAGATCTTGGGGAGAGTGGAAAAAAGTGTGATTTTATAAACCTTTATAAAGTATTTGTCAACAGTAAAAGTATATATCCGAAAAAAAAGCTGCACACATCCAATATGTCCGTGTCCGCTGCACATGTCTGAGCGCGAAGCACTACATCAGACTTCTCCTTTCTAGCGCTCGAATGCCAAGTTGCGCAGCAATCTTGGTTGAGAGCGCGCACAGGTCTGTAAGAAAGAAGGATGGCTTTGCGCGAGCTTGCAGCGGACAAAGGCTTTTTGGTTCTTTTTGGGCTCTCAAAAAGAACAAAGAATATGAAAAGTATGCTGAAACGGAGGTACCGTTTTTGAGTGATGAATTCTATTAGCTATAAAACAGGCAAATTGGCACTCAAAATGATAGGAATAAGCAATAATCCAAAAGAAACAATCTAATGATGATATCCCGTCCCCTTTTCTATCTGCAACGCTCGATACAGTTGCTCCATAAAAATCAGTCTGCATAACTCATGAGGAAACGTCATGGCACTCAAGCTGAGAACACGATCTGCTTTTGCGCAAAGAGCATCGTTCAGTCCATAAGCTCCTCCAAGTACAAACACAAGCTTGTCTCCCCCATCTTTCGCATCGGCAATCATACGAGAAAACTGAGTCGATGTGGACGTCTTGCCTGTCTCATCGAGGACGACAACCATTCCCTGCTCCTTTTCGAGAGCCTGCAAAAGACGCTCACACTCTTCTTGCTGTTGCTTCTGTACATCTTTCTGCTTACTCGCTGGGAGTTCCACAATATGAAGGTGCACATCTCTCTGCACTCGCTCCTGATACAAGGAAACACCAGTGGCTATCCAAGACTCTTTAAGAGTGCCGATGCAAAGCAGAGTGATCGATTGCATTACGCAGACGCGTGGAGACGTCGAGCATAGTGTGCTGTGGTCACAATAGAAAGCAATGTCATCAAAAATGCCATGGTCACCAATATGGAAAACACTGTTTGATCAATGATTCCCATTTCTAGTCCAATGGCTGCAATAATCAATTCAACGGCACCTCTATTATTCATCGCCAATCCCACGATACAAGATTCTATTGGCTTCATACCCAACCACAGAGCCGGCCATCCACATCCTATGACCTTAGTAGAAAACGCAACAAGCAGTATGGCACCTAGGAAGAGAGGCGCGGTGTAGAAGGCAGTCCAATCGAGATGAAACGCCAAACTAGCAAAGAAGAGAGGGCCCAGAAACCCGTAGCCAAAACCATAAATACGATCTTCAATCTTATGAAACACCTCTGGATCCATCGCATCTTTTCGGATGAATAGCCCTGCAAGAAACGCTCCAATAATGGCATGCAGTCCAATCCATTCTGCAATCAAGCCAAGCAAAAGTGCAATGATGAGGAAAAATGTAAAACCCCTATTTCCGCGATACAGCACTTTACGAAGATACGGCGATACCCGCAACCCTCCATAGATAATTACCGCAAAGAAAGTGATTACTTTAAAGAGCAGGAAGAGAAATGACACCATCGAAAAAGAACCAGCTTGATGCACATTGAGAAAAAGCGAGAAGAGCACAAGTGCAAGAATGTCTTCTATCACCGCCGCTCCCAGAATAGTGTTAGCGAGGGGAGTATTCTCAAGTTTGCAGTCTTTCAATAAGCGTGCAGTGAGTGGAATAGCAGAAATGGAAAGTGTGATGGCAACAAAAAGGGAAGTAGACACAGATTGATCAAATAACCGTGCCGTAAAGTAGCCACCAAGTAGTGGCAATATCATGCCACCCAAACCAATGATGACTGCATTCTTAGACGCAGCGAACAACTCCTCGTGGTTCGTTTTCAGTCCGGCATGAACCATAAGGAAGAAGATTCCAAGCTCCGAGAGAACATGGATTGTCTCGCTATTGGGATCTATCAAATTGAGAAGTGCAGGCCCCACCAATATTCCTCCCATCAATTCTCCAAAGACCAACGGTATGCCGAGCGGCCGGAGCAAACGCCCAGCTGTCCACACCACTACCATCAAGATGAATACGTTGTAAAAATCAGACATTGCAAACAAGTACTCTATAGAAAAAAGAGGGATTCTCCAAATACGGTTATCGTTGTGAACCATGGAAAAAATTCCGAGGTGGATGAAAATTATTTTTTCTTCGCAATCTCAGCAAGATTCTTTTTAAAGATATCGTAGTTTTCGACAAACTCGATGGTAATCTAAAAAGTTGCTACTTGAAATGCAGGTTAAAAACATCTTTTCCCCATAGATCATGATGATCCAAGGTAGTGCAATACGTATCTGAAACTCTGCATGTTATAGCCTGCTAATACCTAATCCCTAGTACTCTAGTATTCTAATACCCTATTTCTTCTTGAGCGCTGCAACAATCTCTATATGCGATGTATGCGGGAACATATCCACTGGTTGTACTGTGCGCAAGTCGTATCCCTTCTCGAGGAAATACCCTAAGTCCCTCGCAAAGGTTGCAATGTTGCAAGATGTGTAGATGATCTTCTCTGGATTATGCTCCACCACTGCATCGCGAGCTTTTGGGTGCAAACCTGCACGAGGAGGATCCAAAATAATCACATCAAACTTGTACTTACCACCAGGCTTAAGCTGCTCTTTGAGAACCTGCTCTGTTCTACCTTTGTAAAAACTGATGTTACTAATTCTATTTTTTCCTGCACTTTTGAGAGCGTCTTCTATCGCAGAAGGATGACTCTCTATTCCTACTACCCTCTCGCAGAAGCGAGCGAGGTACTGGCCAATAGTTCCCATGCCACAATATGCATCCAGCACAGTATCTTTTCTCTCCAAATCTGCAGCGGTGGCAATAGCTTGATAGAGCTTCTCTGCTCCCAACGTATTGGTCTGAAAAAACGAGAACGGAGAAATTTCGAATTCTAGATCGAATAGACGCTCTCGTATGAAAGGCTTTCCAACAAGCGTATGAACCTTGGGATGCTCTGGTTTGTCGTTGAGTCCCATGTGTTCGATGACGAGGAGTGATGCCAACCCCGAGCGGCCACCAAAGCGCATAAAGTGTTGGAAGAGTGGTTCCAACTCTTTCTTCTTTGCCTTCACCACAAACGCAATCATATGTTCCCCCGTATGTACTCCTCTCCGCACTAGGAGATGTCGCAAAATTCCTTTGTGCGTTTTTGGGTTATGCACAGGAAGCTTGGTTGCCTGCATAAACTGACGCACATCAGAAAGAAGAGTACCAATTTGTTCATCGTAAAGATGACATTCTGTGATGGGGAGAACCGTCTCCCACTGGTTTGGCTGATGAAAACCGATGGTAGGATTTTCGTCGAAGTAAATGCGTTTTCCATTTTGATCTTCCGCACGCATGGTTTCGTAGCCAAAGCTCAGCTCTAGTTTGTTGCGATAATGAAAAACTTGAGGACTTGGAATGATCTTAAGAACGCGACCAGGGAGAGAATGTCGAACAGCATCATCTGCTGGGGTGAGATGCTCCAAGGTCTCTCGTACAATGTCCTCTTTGTACGAGATTTGCTTATCGTACGGCAAATTTTGCCATACGCAGCCTCCACAATCGTGAAAATGTGTACAACGAGGCATAATTTCATCTTTCGCTTTCCTCAGTACTTTGAGCACTCTGGATTCCAAGTAGGAACCTTTATTCTTGGTTAGGACAATTTCTACCTTTTGTCCTGGAATTGTTCCTGGCACAAATACCTTCATATTGCCGATACAAGCCAATCCAGCACCACCAAAGGTGAGCTTCTCAATTGTCACTGTATGTTGCTGCCCTGGTAGGGCAGCAGACACTTCGTCTGTTGGCGTTGACATTTATAAATAAATATAGTATAAATTATCCCTTTTTTTGCACATGTTCAAATCAGTCGTCTCCTCCATCATCACGCTCCTTCTTTTTCTCAGCAATGCTGTACTACCTGTCTATGCACACAGCTTACGACAAATAGAGCAGAGATCGAGCATCTTGATGGCGAAGATCAAC
>CAZLFU010000031.1:0-10697 GCA_964558895.1 uncultured Candidatus Peribacteria bacterium | reverse complement strand
ACATGAAAAAGCAGTTCAATTATTGGCCATTCTTGGGATTAATCATCCTGCTACTTTTGTGGGAATTTCTGCCACCCCTATTTCATGCTCCATCGTATCTATTCCCTCGATTTTCAGAGGTCATGATGGCTATGGTTCAATATCAGACCGTTATAGCTAAAAATACGATGATCACTCTTAGTGAAGCACTTCTAGGATTATTGCTAGGTATTACAGTGGGTGGACTGCTTGGATTTTGCATGTCTGAATCCTCAAAGATCGCTCGCGTAATTCAACCTTATATCGTTGCCTCAAACGCTGTGCCAGTGATCGCTATCGCGCCTTTGATTGGCCTCTGGTTTGGGCATGGTATGGTATCTAAGGTGATTGTGGCCGCCTTCCTATGCTTTTTCCCCACAGCTCTAAACGTATATCGTGGGCTGACTGAAATAGAGCCGATCTATAAAGAGCTTTTCAGTATGTTGGGATCAAATCGGATTGAGTTCTTCGCCAAATATAAACTCCCTCATTCTCTTCCTTTTATTTTTTCAGGTTTGCGTTTAAGTGCTGTCTACGCAGTTATCGGTGCCATTGTTGCCGAGTTTGCTGGTGCAGACGGGGGGCTAGGATTTGGAATGTTGCAATCATCATATAACTTGAATACACCACGGCTATTCGCATATCTATTGATTGCCTGTCTTCTGGGAATTGGTTTGTACGGAATTGTTGGAATCATCGAATATATCTATCAGAGAAAATACGGTAAATGAGAGCAATACTCAGAGACAAAGACTCCTAGTAGGGCATATCATGGTTGTAATAGATTCCAGTAACCCGCTCTAGTATCATTCATACGATGAATGCCGACTCGAAATCATTTTGGGATACGAAATATAAAAGCAGAAAAATGGTTTCGCCGTTGGATTTTACAAAAAAGTCTCTTCAGTACCTAAAAAGAAACCAATCACTGCTGGATATTGGTTGTGGCGATGGAAGAGATGCTGATTTTTTTGCACAGAACGGTCTCATCGTTACCGCAATAGATTTTTCTGTGGAAGCCATCGAACAAGTGAAGAAATTGAATCTACATATCCACGCACAAACTATGGACATTCTTTCGATGGATTTCCCCGACAAAGCCTTCGATGCGGTGTACGCGCATTTAAGCTTGCATTATTTTGATGATGCATCGACCACTGTAATAGTTGAGAACATCCATCGAATATTGAAGGTAGGAGGCTATTTCTTTGTGAAGTGCAAATCCATTCACGATCCCCTGTACGGCCAAGGAGAAAAAGTTGAAGAAGACATGTTTGCCAATCCATATGTGAGACATTTTTTCAGCAAAGATTACATGAGTAAAACTCTTCAGAATTTTACAATTCTCGATCTTGAGGAAGCTAACGCAACATATGACGGCAAAGATTCTGCATTTATCCAGGCAATTGCACGCAAGAGAAATTAATCAAGTATACAAGGTCTTTCATATACTTTAACTCAACAGACACAAACCTGCTAGAATGCTTGTATGACCGATCAAAAGCTAGTCACAGTCGAAGCAACTATAGAAGCACCCATCGAAAGAGTATGGGAATGCTGGACCTCTCCCGAGCATATCACGCAGTGGAACAACGCTTCTGATGATTGGCACACACCAAGTGCTACCAATGATTTGCGAGAAGGTGGTAGTTTTCTCTACCGCATGGAAGCAAAGGATAAAAGTTTCGGTTTTGATTTTGGCGGAACGTACACCAAAGTTGTCGATCAGAAACACATCGAGTACACCATTGACGATGGACGTACCGTGAGTATTCAGTTTGTAGAAGAAGATGGAAAAACACACATCACAGAAACCTTTCAAGCAGAAGATATCAATCCCATTGAGATGCAAAAACAAGGCTGGCAATCCATACTGGATACTTTCAAAAAGTACGCAGAAAAACATTCAAAGGCATCATAACTTCTCATTGCAATGAACCAGAACACAGTAGTTGACATTACTATAGAATAGTTTAATATTTCATTATGGGTACACAAAGGCTCCCTGCAGAATTTGAAGAACATGAGACTACAATTATTGAATGGCCGTATGATGAAGAACTCCAAAGAACTCAATCATCAATAGCAAAAGCAATTGCTGCACTAGTAGAAATGGAGCACGTCTATGTTCTTACAGGTGAATATTGCGAAGATACAATAAAAGCGATACGAAAATCACTCACAAGGCAAGGAATAGAAAAAGAGAGAATTCATATTTCAGGTATTCAGGAGAAGAGATTGGAAGTAGAGCCAAACCACTTACCAGGCCACATATACATTACTCCCAATATACTTGAATCAGGCTGGCTTCGAGATACCGCACCATTAACAGTACTCACTGATAAAGGAGCAAGGGAAATGATGTCATTTGATAAAAATAAAAAGGATCATGATTTAGTTCAAGATCTCGCTCGTATGGCAAACATACCTCTACGAAGAACAAATTCATGGCTCGAAGGAGGTGCAATAGATGTAAATGGTAAAGGTACAGCGTTACTCTCTACAGAGGGGCTCTATAAACCAGGACGAGGACAACCAGAGGAAATCATTGAGATGATCAGGCAAAATCTCGCGATACAAAAAATTATTGAGGTGGATGTATCTATAGCAGGCGATGGATGTAAGCATGTAGATCTTTCCGCCAGATTTGTAACGCCAACAAAAATTCTCTGTTCTGTAGAAAATGATTCCACTTTACAAAACTACCATCAATCACAAGCATTATTTGAGAGACTAAGAGATGAAACCACCTCAGACGGAGAGAAGATTGAAGTACAAGCCTTACCATTTCCAAAGCCACTTATCGAAGAAGGTATTCTAGTTCCTGCCTCTTACGCAAATTTTTATATTGGAAATGGAACAGTGGTTGTCCCCCAATTTGGTGGAAAAAATAAAAAGAAAGATAGAGAAGCGATGGAAGTAATTGGAGCTGTATTTCCAGATCGCACTCTTGTTCCGTTCCCATCAAAAAAATACGCAGAGCTTGGAGGAGGCTTCCACTGTCTTACCATGCACATAGCTGACAATCTAAAGAGCTGATAAATCTAGCTCTTCGGTCATTTCGATTTGAGAGACAAATTCATGATCATGACTCACAAGAATGATGCCACCTTCATACTCGTTGAGAGCCTCTGCAATCACCGGGATATGACGAAAATTGATATGATTTGTCGGTTCATCCAGAATAAGAAGTGTTGGTTTCTGCAGCATAAAACGGGCAAAGCAGAGTAATCCTTTTTGCCCCTCGGAAAGTGACCCTACTTTATTTTGCACCTTATCCCCAGGAAGTAAAAACCGTGCAGCAGTCGCAAAGATGTGCTGATGATTGGGTGTCTCCATAGCTTCTGCGAGTGTGTCGTAGACAGTTTTCTCCACGGGAAGCCCCGAGAAATCCTGACGGTAATACCCCACATTCACGATGGGATCTATAATAGCCCCCTTCTCCTTGCCACTTGCCATCGCCTCGAGCAGTGTACTTTTCCCAATGCCATTGGGGCCTGTAATGAGGACACGATGTCGCTTGCGTACGGTAATCTGCACATTCTTTTTCGTTGGTTTGTGGTCTTTCATCACCGTAACAGAAGAAATCTGCACAAGAGGCTTGGTGCACTCGGTAATGTCGATCGTAAAAGGAGGAATTGTTTTATCGTCACGACGTACATCTACCTTATTTTCTTCTGCCTCTTCCACGGCATCGCGCATTTTACTGGCCAATTTTCTCATCTTTCCTCCTTTGTGAGAAAAGAAGTTAATTTTCTCTTTTTGATCGATAATATCTTTTTGCATACGTGCATTCTGACGTTGATCTCGTTCTATCTGTGCTTGAATTTGCTCCACGACATCAAAGTAATCGCCTACGTACTGCTGCACTTTGTGCGTAAAAGAATCCAGGTGAAGCACGCCATGTGTAAAGCTATTGAGGAACGCAGCATCATGAGAAATGACAATGCATGTTTTTTCGTAGTCGATCAAAAACTGAGTGAGATGATAGATTCCATCTGCATCCAAGTTGTTGGTTGGCTCATCGAGCAGAAGAATATCTGGTTCTTGAATGAGAGCAAACGCAAGAAGCAAACGCGCCTTCTGACCACCAGAAAAAGCGGAGATTTTCTTATCGAGTGGTGCATGAACATTCACGGCATCCAACACGCGCGCAATGTGGCGGTCGATATCGTATTTCTTGTCTGTAAATGCCCCCTCGAAAAATGCACGCACAGTCTTTTCGAGATCGGAGTGAGCAACGACCTGCTTTGCAATACCAATCGTCAATCCCCTCTTTTTATGAATCTCCCCACTGGTGGGCTTGTGCTCCCCCATAATCAATTTAAAGATAGTGCTTTTACCAGCGCCATTTTGTCCAACAATCGTAAGCTTGGCATTCTCACGCACAGAAAAGCTTGCTTCCTCGAGAAGAGGCTTTTTATGCTCGTACAGGAATGATACCTCTTGAAATCGCAATATGACATCTCCGTGGTCCATATTGAAGGGAAAATAGATGAGCCGTCAGTGTACGGAAAATTTGGACAAGGAACAGAGATTTGTCCGATAAATAGCAAAAAACATCTTACTTCACCAAGATATATATCGACTAGTTGATCCCAATCCATAGCTCTTTCGATTGGGTATCCAACATGCACGAATGAGAGTTACTTCTTTGTAAGGAGATCACGAATTTCTGTCAAAAGTGATACCTCTGCAGATACGGAGGGTGTTGCAGACTGTGCATCCTTTTTCTTGAAACGTTGCAGTTGTTGAATGGCAAGAAAGATACAGAAAGCAACAATGACAAAATCCAAAACAGACTGCATAAACATGCCATACTGTATGGTGGCACTCCCCACAGTAAAAGAAAGTGAAGAGAGATCTATCTTACCAAGTAACAATCCAATAAATGGCATGATCACATCATTCACGAGCGAAGTAATAATTTTACTAAACGCAGCTCCAATGATGACACCTACTGCGAGATCAATAACGTTTCCTTTCATGGCAAAATCTCGAAATTCTTTGAGCATAGAGTAAATGGGAAAGTGACAGCCATACTATAGCTGTACCAACATACTTTGTTATACAAAATTTGTTTCCTTCCTCGTACCTTCGTTGCAGCATACTTTTCAATACTCTTTGATCTTTTTGTTGGCCAAAAAGAACCAAAAACACTCATCAAAAAAGCACACAAGTTGTACCTCGTGTGCTTCTTCTATTTCAAAGTGATTATGCCTTGGAAACCTTGGTGGCCTTTGGACCCTTTGGACCCGAGCCAACCTCGAATTGCACTGCATCACCCTCACGAAGAGAATCAAACGAAACTCCTTCGAGATCTGCAGAGTGGAAGAAAAGATCATCGCCACCCTCGCGAGCAATAAAACCGAAACCGTTTAACAGTTTCTTCACTGAACCTGTATCCATAACAACTTGGATGAAAAAAAGTAGAAATGTAATCGTAACCCTGGGAGAAGTATTTCTACCTCTTTCAAAACTAAGCTTACAAACCGAAGTATAGCACAAATCGCTTGTATTTTTAGAACTATCTTGAGATTTTGGATAAAAAACATCTTTTAACAAGAAATTTGATGTCAAATCCATCAGATGGCCTTAAATCTAGGAAAAATACTTCACCAAAATAGCCCACTGATTCTGACCAAGAACGAGATGAAATGCGAGTGCTCCCAAGAGGCCATGTGCAATACCTAGTGCAAACAAGTTTGGATACTTGTAATACAAGTACGTAAAAGCTAATCCTGCTCCAAAGGTAAGAATAACCAATTCCACAGAAGGAATATGAGCACAGGCAAATACAAAGGCGACAATAAGTGAGCGTAAGCCAAGAGAAGGAATTACTTTCTCTATATTCCTGGCTACAAAATTCTGGAGTGCAAATTGCTGTGCCAAGCCCCAGAGAGGATACAATCCAAGCACGTACCAAAAACCAATGGGAAGCGGCGTATTTCCTTTGAGCCATCCATATGCATATATAAATAGAGCCGCAATAAGCGCAAAGATGAGATGTGGAAACAAGCACTTACGAAAAGTATCTGTACGCATGCCCCACGCAGAAAAGATTGCACCCTTGGATCGTATGATACAAACAATGACGTAGAGAAGAACAAGAGTGATCGCAATGCCGTTGTAGTACGTAGCAATTTTCGAGCCAAATAGTATTTCAATTATTGGTTGAAAAACTCCAACAAGCAGAATGAATCCGAGCTCGATGTAATTTGGTTTTCTCGTTATCTGCATAAGAAAATTACGTTAAATCCATAAACGGATTGTGAGCTACTTCCCAGAGAAAACCATCAGGATCTTGGAAGTATCCGCTGTATCCACCCCAAAAGACCTTCTGTGCTGGCTTTACCAGCATCGCTCCACATGCCACCGCATGGGAGATTGCTTCATCTACCTCCTCTGGAGAACCAACATTATGAGCTAACGAAAAGCCAGGAAAGCCACTTCCTTCGGAAGAAACCATAGCATCCTTGGCTAGTTCCTCTCGAGGAAAAAGACCTAACCAGGTGCCTTCCAATTCGAAAAAGGCAACATGCTCATTGCTATTTTCATTGAGAGAAAAAACAAGCTTTGTGTAAAAGTTTCTTGAGTGTTCCAAGTCTTTCACGCCAAGAGTGATAAGGGAAATCTTTGGCTTCATAACTCCAAAACTCTAACACAAAATAAAGCTAGAGATAACTTATCTCTCTCATGGCACCTTTTTCTCCAGTAAATGCGTCTTTGACACGCTGTAAAGCTCCAGGACTTAAAGAGTCTGGCAATGCATCCATTCCAAAAAATGTGACTTCCTCGATTTCTTCATTTGGCAACCATTCTTCTTGGTCTAAAACAGTGCAAAGAATACAAAACACCAAGTCATCTTTTTTGGAATTATAAGACACACTCACCAAATATTGCGTTTTTACTATGTAGCCAGTTTCTTCTTTTACTTCACGAACAGTCGCTTGATGCAAAGATTCTCCATCATCAATACTACCCCCTGGCAATGTCCAATTACGTGGACCATAATTTCTCTTCACCAAGAGAATCTGATTTTGATCATTGAAAATCGCAGCGAATGTAGCAAGGGTTGGCATAATCCTATAGTACATATATAGAATCTGCAGATATAGAAAAAAAAGGGAAAGGAAAGTTCTGCTACAGTGAAAAAATGATATTCCATTACTCGGACAACAACTATTAGATTGGGGTATCAATCTTCAATAGCTCTTTACATCACACACCCATCCGGACGTTCCCATGTCTTCATCGCACTGTAGGTATACCCATACGAATTGCCCGCACTCCAGACAGTAAATCCACAAAGACCTGCATCGTACACTGCTTTCATTTGATCCTGCATGTTCTTGGTATTCACAGAATATCCTTGGATCCATGGACGCAATTTCTTCGCTTGCTCTGGACCCAAAAGCTCTTGGTATCCTGTGAGCGTACGCCAGACCAAGTAGTACATACGACTGATAGGATGTCTGGATGGATCGTAGTACGCGTTTTCTGCAAAGGTTGCAGGATAAGCCATAGGGGAAATCACATCGACCAAGGGAGCAAATGCGACCACATCCTGCCCCAAAGTTTCTACGTTTATGTCGTAATTCCAACCAAGAATGGCATAGGTACTGATTCCTAATTTTGTATCCGATCCACACGCATCGATGGTGTCTCGTGCCATACGCACAAAGGACTCTACCTTCTTGGCTTTCTCTGAGCCAGAGTACACACGAAGTGCACCAACTTCTGCAGTCGAAAACCGAATGTAATCGAGATTAATTTCGTCGATGCCAGCTTTGGCAAGTTCGCAGAGAACCTGCTGATTGTATTCTTGTGCCACTTCATTCTCGGGGTCCACCCACTCAAATCCTATCTGCCTGCCTGTACTAGGATTTTTTATAATTGTATCTGGCCGAGCTGCAGTAAGCCCTCCGTCTTTGATGGCTACAAAACGAGCGAGTGTATAGATACCACGATCTTTTGCCTTCTGGATGATTGTCGCTAAATCGTACTGTGGGCGAAGAAGCCCAAGTTCTTTTGCCATTGGAACATCTGCATCAAAATAGACTGCAGAACCCTTTACATCGATGATCAGTGCATCCCCACCTGCCTCTAACAGGTCATCCATTGTTTCTACAAAAAATTTCTCTTTCTTCACACTAGAAGGCGACAGGTAAACACCCACATGACTAAGGTATGCCTCATCATGCAATGGTGGTGGTACTTCCTCTCTCTGTGGCTCCTCTTCGATGCGTGATTCTTGTGTTATCTCCACAACATCATCGGCAGACTCATGAGATACCAAGGACTCACGAGGTAAACCTGCTGCACCATGAACATCTTGTAACGAAAGTTCCAGAGTTTCCTGTATCTCTTCTCCACTCCAATTCCATGCAAAACCAGAAATAACGAGTGGAATACTAAATACAGCAATCAGGAGAAGGCTACTGTTATAGTAATACGAAAGATGGGGAATATTCTTCCCCAAAACTACGCGAGCCATGAGCACACGTGTTTGTGAGTCATCATTCTGAGGAAGCTCCCCATCGTGGGATTCCAAACGTTCAGGATTCTGTCTGTGCTTCAATCTAGATAGTATACAATAGAAACCATTCTGGTGCGAGGAATTTGCATTGGATCTTACCATATATTCTTTCATTCGAAATACTTCCTTTTATGACCAGAAAACCACGCATCATCGTTGCAATTGGCGGTGGAAGCATCGGGAAGCCTGGGCAAGATTCCACAAGTCCCATCGATAAAGAGATCATTGCACTCAGTACAAAGAAAAAACCATCTCTTCTTTTTATCCCCACTGCAAGTTCCGACGATGAGTCGTACATCAAAGCCATGAAGATGCAGTACGAGAGATTGCACTGCACAGTGAGGACACTTCTCCTCATTCGAGAGAAACCAAGCACACAAGAAATACAGAAGAAGATTCACGCTGCCGACATCATCTACATCGGTGGTGGAAATACTCTCAAGATGATGCGACTTTGGAGAAGACTTGGTGTAGACACACTGCTCAAGGAAGCTTACACAACAGGTACAGTGATGTGTGGAGTGTCTGCAGGTTCTATTTGCTGGTTTGAGTATGGTCACAGTGACTCCATGAGTTACTACAATCCCAAGAAATGGAACTACATCCGCGTGAAGGGACTAGGACTTATAAAAGGAATTCACTGTCCACATTACGATAGTGATACCAATGGCAAAAAGAGACGTACAAGCTTTCAAAAGTTTATGAAGAAATTTCCTCAAACAGGAATTGCAGTGGATAACTGCGCTGCTATTGCATTTGTCGATGATACATACAAGATTCTCGCCACCAAAAAGACTGCACATGTATTTGTACTCAAAACCAGAGGTGGAAAAGCGGTGGAACAATGCAAAGAAAAGAAAAAATTATATGAAAAAATTGAGCAACTTTATAAGTTATGAAGACCTATTCGTGGCTTCAATAGCCAAGACACTATAATTCATTACACAAAACCTCCTTCCTAGTACCTCTGTTGCAGCATACTGCTCAATGCTCTTTGTTTTTTAGAGCATTGATTTTGTTATCCTCTTTTCCAAAGATCAAAACAAGGTGTCGCCTTGAACTGCCGAATGAATTCGGCAGTTAACCCTGGAATTCATTCCAGGGTTTTCTCAAGCGACTGTTTTCTTTCTCCACTTTCTTTTCAAAAAGAAAGTGGAAAGTCACCCTTCGAGACAGCCTTCACTTCGTTTCGGCTTCCTCAGGATGACAAAAGGTAAACTGAGGACAGGCTTGTTCAAGATGACAAAAGGAAGCTCAGGCTGACTACGGTCGACAGGCAGACATATGCAGCGGACACGAAGATGTTTGGAGTAAATTGCGTTGGTTTTCTCCAGAGGAATCAGCTCTATATAATAGGTTTAATAACTATATATAAATAAGTCAAATTCATTTTTGTAAGAGTTTAAACAGGCTTACCCACTCAATAGCTTTACAAGCATTGCAGAGTCTCTATCATTCATTACTTTGGCGTAAAACTACGTTTTTAGAACAAATTATGTCGGATCCACGCTTGATAAACGGCCAATTCCGAGAGTCCCCCAGTGGGAGCAACTTGCTCGTGCCAGAGCGTTATATTCAACAATACAAGCCTGCAAAGAAGAAGTCTCCTGTTCCCCTTTTCTGGAAGTCTCTCTTTGCCTTTCTCCTCCTTGGTACAATAGCCATCACAGAACCCCACGTCTTTGCTTTGGAGGTACCCAAGCTCTCACTCAATTACATTGCAAAAATCTTTACCAACCCTGTGCCTTTCCAGGCTTCTGATGAATCGGTAGACGAAGAGCCAACGCAGGAAGAAACTCCCCCAGCAGACCGCGTCCAAATCCAAATAGAGGCTATCTCCAACCCAGATCCCATCGAAAATGAGGAAGAGGATAACGAGCCAAACGCGCCATCTGCTTTCTTTCCTCCGCTTTCTGTCCTCACACCAGAAGAAGCCAGTCGTATTACAAGGAGAGACATTGTAAACAATGTGCCAACACGCAGTGCAGGTGACTACCTACTGCCAGAGCCAGTCGTTGAAAAAGAGCTGAAGAGAACAGTACTCCCCAATCCCCTACCTGCTGCCAATGCCGTAGTTGGAAGTGCAGTAAATATCCCACTGGTCATAGAGCTGCACGATAGAATTCTCTACATTCAAGAC
>CAZLFU010000030.1:0-10734 GCA_964558895.1 uncultured Candidatus Peribacteria bacterium | reverse complement strand
TCTCAAATACTCTGCCGATTCTCCACAGGAACCAAGCCCGGTTGCAACTACTATCGTCGAAACAGATCCTCCACTCAATGGACGAACATTTATCGTGATGGATCGCAAGAAACAAATCTTGAGAATTGAACCAATCAATACACAGATTGATACGATTTCGATCGACTTGGATACTGCGAAGGACACAGACAAAGATGGTGATCCAAAAAATGACACAGATAATGCAAACACATTCTCGATCACCGATGGAACTCCCGTGTATGTTCTTTTTCAAAAAGCCATCCAGAAGCGAGAAATTCGCGTGACTTCTGTTCTAAAAGACGAGGAAGAAGTTATGCAAGACATTCAACTTATTTCTCCACAGTATTCTCTTGAGGAAGAAAAAATAGATGACCAGCAAATCAAAGTAGAACAACTTGAAGCAGGAACTGTATCTTTCAAAGCAGATTTGAGTACAGAAGGAATTTCTAGTAGACCACTCCTGTACATCTGGAAATTTGGAGACGGAAGCCAGAGCATGTTGGATAGACCAATCCACACGTACAAACGTGATGGAACATTTTCCGTCAGTGTGATACTCAACGACTTACAGACAGGAAAAATCTTACGAGAATTCCACACACGTATCAGTGTTCAACTCGAAGAGTCTGCATCCAGCTCGAGTGATTCTTCCTCGGAACATTCGAGCGTGAGTTCGATCGAAGAAGGAGAAGGAGATGGTGGAAGCTCTTCTCTTTGGATTCTGATTGCAAAAATTATCGGTGCATTGGTTGTGGCCGCAGGACTGGGAGTAGGAGGCATGTTCCTCTTTTCCAAACTCAAAAATAGAAAAGGTGGATCTCTCGATGCGCTCATCGAAAAAGCTGAGGAAAAATTTATTGAAAAGAAGTCGCCTACCGACATCATCGATACTTCTATGACAATGTCTCTTGGAGAGAACGAAGATGAGGAACTGCCATCAGAACCAAAGGCAGAAATCCTGACTGCAGAAATTGTAGAACCAGAATCTGTACAAGAGCCTGTGAAGGTAGAGCCAACACCCTCTCCCTCATCACCAGTGGAACCACCAAAACAAGAAAGTAAAGTTCCGTCCTGGTTGCAGCAATCAGAACCAAGAACTACCTCAGAGCCAGCTGAGAAAGCACCTGCACAAGAATCAGCAGCACCAACGACAGAAGTACCTACTTCCCCACCACCTCCTAGTCGAGAAGAAGTCACGTTCTCCGAACCTGCTCCACTGCAGCCACCACCAGTACAGGATCCAGCGTATGCCCCACTTCCTCCACCACCAACTGATGAAAATGCACCAGCATGGTTAAAAAACGGCTTGGAAGAAGCAAAAGAAAAAGGCCAAACTCCCGATAGTCCCCCACCAGAAAGTTTACAAGTACCTCCTCCATTACCAATGGAAGAGAAAGTAGATGCAAAAGAAATACCATCAACCAATGAGCCAGAAGTAATGGAGTCGGTTGGAGACGAAATGTTTGAATCAGAACAAAGATCTGAACCTGATCAAAGTGAAACAAGTATTCCAGAAGCACCTCTTGCAGCAAGCGAAGGTCCTGCACCAGCATGGCTGCAACCTCAAAACATACAGCAAGAACCCAAGGATGATATGAATACGACAGTAAGTAACAGCTCATCTGCAGATGAAGCAGAACGAGAGCGAAAGCGTAGGAAAAGACAGAGATACCGAGAAAACTTAAAGAAGCGCAAGCAAGAAGAATCTTCCGATGACAGTACGGCACCAGAGGCTAAACCTGTGGAACAGCCAATTCTCCCTGCTGATGACAAGCCAATTGCCATCATCCGAGCAGTCGGGCTAGAGGAGAAGCCAATCAAACCCCTGGAAAATTTGCCAACAGACCAAGGGAAAGACTGAGGTTTACGGAAATAGTGCTATAAAGTCTTCCGACATACCTACGAAACGTGTAGGATTTCGCTGTTCACGAAAGATCGTAGCTAGATCATGTCACTCATACATTTGGGTAATGTGGCGGGCTACGTCGATCGTGAAATACGGGTATAGTGGTATGTCCACAATATTCGTGATTGCGAGACGTATTGGGCCATGGCGTGCCACGTCGATCGTGATCGACGTGGCGGGTGTAGCTCAGCTGGTTAGAGCGTCTGGTTGTGGCCCAGAAGGTCGTGGGTTCGAACCCCATCACTCGCCCCATTCATCTTCGCGGTGTCCTTGCTTCAAGCATTTGTTTCGCTATATATTCTGATACTTTAGCGATGCCGCTTCGACACAATGCAAAGTACTAAACACTGGTACATCGGGGTAATACATATTTCAAATAAGGCTGCTTAGCAAGTATGGCTTACAAACAACATTGATTTCTCTATTTTGCCTATTTAAAGCCAAAAATATAAGTATGTACAAGATGATTAACATTACTGAATTATTTGGCATAATGTTTTTATGCCACTAGAACGTACATATTCAGCAGTAGAAATTGATGGAGATATTTTAGGATTATTGGAGCTGAGATCATTACTCAGTAATCCTGATTCCGACGAAGTAGAAGATGTTAAATCCCAATTAATCGAGGCTGCGTTGAGCATACGGGAAAAATACCATCTTCTATTTCCAGGTAATGGAGAAGAAGTTGATTTCCCAGTGCTTGTCTCACCTGAAGATGATTTACGTGCTTTAGTAGAAGAAATTCTTGAAGACTTAAAAGTAGGAGATGACGAAGAATAGTTTACTTTGGAGAATCTCTCAAAAAAATCAAAAACCAGACTTCACGAGAAATGTTCCTTCTGATATACTTCCTGAAACTGTTTTAGTTCGTTAAAACGTTTAGAATGTCCGAGTCCTTGTTTCGCACCCCGAAAGGCACACACGATGTCCTCCCAGAGGATCATCAGTACATGACGTATATCAAAAAAGCGGTACGTCATAGAGCGCGCCAAGCAGGATACAGACGCATCGATACACCAATGTTCGAAAATAGAGCGATCTTTGAGCGTGGAATTGGTGAGCACACGGATATTGTGGAAAAAGAGCTTTTTGTTGTTTCTGGTCCACATGCATCGCAAAAAGAAGACGGTATCGAGTTTGCCCTGCGACCAGAGTTTACTGCTGGTATTTGCCGTTCGTACATCGAACAGGGAATGCAACAAATGCCACAGCCAGTGGAGCTCTACTCTATTGGAAAATGTTTTCGTCATGACCGCCCTCAAAAAGGGCGATACAGACAATTTCATCAATTCGACTTTGAAGTAATAGGATTGAAAGATCCGAGCTTGGATGCACAGGTTGTCCATGTGTTATCCAAAATTCTCAGCGATTTGCGTATTTTAGATCGTCTGAATCTTCAGATAAATAATATTGGAACTGCAGAGAATAGAGCTACATATATACAAGCTCTCAAAGACTACTTTATTGGGAAAGAAAGAAATCTTCCAGAATTGGATAGATCAAGACTCGCGAGTAATCCGCTCAGACTGCTAGATTCCAAAGAAGAAGATACTCAGATTCTCCTCAAGAGTGCACCAACGCTGGATCAGTTTGTTGATGATGAAAGCAAGCGTTATCATGCATTGGTCTTGGAATACCTCACAGAGTTGGATATCCACTTTACAGAAAATACTGGACTGGTTCGCGGGTTGGATTACTACACGCAAACAGTTTTTGAGTACTGGGATCAAAATGAAGGCGCACAGAACGCTGTGGGTGGTGGCGGTCGCTACGATGGACTCGTCGAACTTCTCGGCGGTCAACCAACTCCTGGTATAGGTTTTGCCTGTGGTATAGAACGTATCATTTGGCATATGAAGCAAACAGGTATTCAAGTCCCCAATAGAGATCAGGTTGATGTATTCGTTGCACAGCTTGGACCAGATGCAAAAAAGAAGTGTCTTCTTCTTATTTCTCAATTGCGTGAGTTGGGTGTGCACACTCTAGGTGCCTTAGGAGAGGCGAGCTTGAAAAGCCAAATGCGTCTGGCTGATAAATTTGAAGCAAAGTTCTCACTCGTTCTTGGACAGATGGAAGTAAAAGAAGGAACTATTATTCTCCGAGATATGAAGGCAGGTAAGCAGAAGCAAATTGCATTTGAAAAAGCAGTGCCAGAAATTGTTGCACTTCTTGGGAAGAAGAATCTTGATACCTATACGTTAAGAGACTCTATTGGAGAAACAGATGAAGATTAGTTTGGTAGAGGATTATGTGGAAATTTAAGATTATAAGGATTATAAGGAAATCAAAGAAATCAAGGATTACAAGGAAATCAAAGATTTAGAGGGATTGAGAATTTATGAAAGATGCCCTCAATTTTGTTAAAAGATAACTCACTCTGTGAATATGCTGTACAAGTGTTTCCATGGTCTGCTCTGAAATATACTCAAGATCTTTGGAAAGAATCAGCTGATAGTCCAATTCATCCAAAGAAGACAATGCAATTTCAAAAAATCTTGCTTTTTCATTCGCAGATCTTCTTCCATTCCCTTCTGCAATATTCATTGGAATACCATAAGAAGACCTTCTCATCTGGTTTACTAACGCATACTTTTCTTCATTCGGAAATTTTTTAGTAATTTCATATATCAGAACGCATAGGGCATGCGCCTCTTGCCACGCAATGAGCTTTCTATAGAGTCTCTCAGCCATACCCATATTCAACCAGCTCTAGCTCACATAATCTTCCTCCTCGATTTCTTGATTTCCTTGAAATCCTTGATTGCCCTTCTAGATGAGCAAAAACCCGTTCCAAACCAGCACAGAACCAGCTCTACACATCCAAATTCTTCACTCCCTTCGCATGTGTTTGGATAAACTTTCTGCGAGGTGCTACCTCTGGACCCATCAGCGTTGTAAAGATGGCATCAGCCTTTTCTGCATCATCCATTGTTACTCTCAACATGATACGGGTTTCTGGATTCATTGTCGTATCTGCCAACTGATCCGCATTCATTTCTCCAAGTCCTTTGTATCGCTGTAAGCGAATTTTTGGAGTCTTGTTTTTTACTTTTGCTGCTTCCATGGCTTCTGTCTCTTCGGCGCTTTCGTCCGAGGCAGTAGTTTCTCCTTCATCTGTCTCTTCAACTTCTTCGAGAATGGAAGCATCGATCCCCCACTCCTTAAAAACTAAATCTTTCTCCTCATCGTTGTAGACATAACGAAATTCTTTTCCTTTCTCGAGTTTATAAAGCGGTGGCTGCGCAATATAGATATGGCCCCCTTCGATGAGTTCTGGGAAATAACGGAAAAAGAGCGTGAGAAGAAGCGTACGAATATGCGCTCCGTCCACGTCTGCATCTGTCATAATAACGACACGACCATATCGAAGCTTGGATAAATCTTTCACTTCTCCAATACCAATACCCATCGCAATAATAAGAGATTTTACCTCATTGTTGCCAAGCATCTTATCGAGACGTGCCTGTTCGACGTTCAGAATTTTTCCTCGCAAAGGAAGAATAGCCTGAAAACGCCTATCACGACCAGATTTTGCAGATCCACCGGCGCTATCTCCCTCAACAATGAAAAGTTCACACTCGGTTGGATCTCGACTGGAACAGTCGGCAAGCTTTCCTGGCAACGTCATGCCTTCGAGTGCTCCTTTTCGAATCACGCTATCTCGAGCAGCTCTCGCTGCCAAACGAGCACGTGCAGCAAGAAGACACTTACCAATGATTTCTTTTCCTTCATTGGGATGCTCTTCTAAAAACTCTGCAAGTTTTTCGTTTACCACAGTTTCTACAGCTGTCTTCATTTCTGCATTTCCTAGTTTTCCTTTGGTTTGACCTTCGAACTGAGGTTCCTTTAGTCGCACAGCAATCACTGCTGTCAGTCCTTCTCGAACATCATCTGCAGTAAGATTCTCTTCCTTCTCCTTCAAAATATTCTGGCTACGAGCGTATGCATTGATCGTTCGAGTAATTGCTGCCTTAAACCCCGTAAGGTGATGTCCACCTTCTGACGTATGAATATTATTTGCAAAGCTCACCACATGCTCCTGGAATGACTGCGTATACTGCAATGCCACCTCTACAAATCCATCATCCGTATCTTTCTCAAACCAGATAGGACTACCAATTGATTCTTTGGACTCATTGAGGTGCGAGACATACGCTGCAATTCCTCCTTCGAAGTGGAAACGATAGAGGCGTGGATGCTTTTTATCTTCCTCTGGCCTGTTCTCTCGTTCATCAAGAAGTGCAATGGTGATGCCACGAGTGAGGTACGACTGCTGTCGCAATCTCGTCATGAGCATATCCATGATAAACACGGTATCGTCAAAAATCTCTGGATCGAGCTTGAAAATGATTTTGGTACCGCGCTTATCGGTCTTTCCTTCTATCTTCAACTCGGTAGTTGGTTTTCCTTGTTTATATTCCTGCGAATAAATCTTACCATCACGGTACACTTCTGCCCTCAAATGCACACTCAAAGCATTTACAACAGAGGAGCCTACACCATGTAATCCTCCAGATACTTTGTATCCGCTCTCCTCTCCACCAAACTTACCTCCTGCATGAAGAGTGGTCAGTACTATTTCGAGTGCAGGTTTTTTGAGCTTTGGATGCAAATCTACTGGAATTCCACGTCCATTATCTTCCACACTTACAGTGCCATCATCATGAAGCATCACAATAATAGTATCGCAATGACCTGCCATGGCTTCATCGATAGAGTTATCGACAATTTCGTACACACAGTGATGTAAACCACGAGTATCGGTAGAACCGATATACATTCCGGGGCGTTTGCGAACAGGATCTAACCCCTCCAGCACTTGTATCTGCCCGGCGTTGTATTCTGACTTCTGAGGCATAACTTGAGAGAGTGTAGCAGGTTTGCGCTGGCAATCAACGGGTGATACACAGAGAATTTTACGGAGTTTTTCGTGATATTTTTCACAGTTTCCGCTTGCGGTATGGCGGAATCTTCACTAATCTGCGCGGGCACCTATGGCTATTTACGCGTACAAAAAAGGCAATGAGAGCAACGATGGTCTGCTCCAGAGATGGAAAAAGCAAGTTCAGCAAACTGGCCTCATGAAGATGCTCCGTACAAGAAGTGTGAGAATAAAAAAGCCAAGTAAGCGACTTGTTCGTCAGCGTGCTCTTAAGCGAGAGGAGTATAGGGCTGCCAATCGCCAGAAGAGATTTTACTCCAATATGTAAATATCAGCTTAAACCCAGAAGATTTGGTATACTATTTTTGCCGTGTCTACTATAAGTGCTCTTCAAGGCAAGAATCTTGTACACAATGCGAGCAAGTATGCAAAAAAATATCTCTCCTCTATCAAAAGACGTACGGGTGAATCGTATGTAGTACATGGCAAGGAAGTGAGTAATGTCTTACGGGAATTTACAGACGACCCTCATTTACTTGCTGTTGCCATTCTTCATGATATTCAAGTCCATCCAGATGGAGATACACTCCTCAAGAAGTCCCCTCTTTCTCAGGAAGATCAGGAACTTGCTATTACCATGCACGCACTCAGGCGTATGCACATAGATGAGAATACACAAGACTTGGATACAGTGATTCAGTCCTTTACAGAGCAAAAAAACATGATTCATCTGCGTATGGCACATCGTTTGAATGACATTCGACATATTGGTCGCTTCCCAAAAAAATTGCAGAGAGAAATTGCACACGAAACCCTGCATATGTATACCGCCATTGCGGGAAGACTAAGTCTTAATACATGGAGACATGAAATGGAAGATATTTGTTTTGCACTCCTCCACCCCAATCTTAGTAAGCAGCTCGAGAAAAAATTCCTACAAAAACGAACTATCGACAAAGCTTGTCTCACTCAGACTCGCGCATTTTTGGCCTCTGCTCTCAAGAAAAAAAAGATTCGTGCAGAATTTCATGAACGAAAAAAAGGCATCTATTCCACCTACCGTAAGATGATACTGAAAGAGAAAGAATTTGATGAGCTTACGGACCGTCTTGCTTTACGCATCATTGTACAAAATACGGAAGACTGTTACCGAACACTCGGCGTTGTACATGCGTTGATGCACCCAATTCCTGGAAAGCTGAAAGATTATATAGGAGCTCCCAAGGAGAATGGTTACCAATCCATTCACACTGTCGTCTACCCTCTTCCTGGCGTTACAGAGCAGCCAATGGAAATTCAGATACGATCAGAAGCCATGCATAGAACTTGCGAGTACGGAGATGCAGCCCACGCCCTCTACAAAGAATCCCTCTATATTCTCAATACTAAGCCCGCAAGAGTAAATCTCTATCGCAATCTCAAAAGCTTACGATGGGAAGCGAGATCCCCTCAGCAGTTTGAGCAAGCTTTAAGAGAGTATTTCCGCGAAGACCACCTCGCAATTTTCGATGAAAAAAATAATCTCTATCATCTTCCCAAACCAGCAACCGGGCTGGATTTTGCATGTCATGCATACGGACATCGCACAACATTTCTCAAAGACATTAAAATCAATGGTCGCATGCGAAACGTTGATACGCTCCTGACAGATGGTGACACTGTAGAAGTGCTCTTCTCACGAAAGAAAACAATAGATACAACATGGACTCGCTCTTGCAAGAGCGAAATCTCTCGCAAGAAAATACAGTCGTGGCTTTCGAAAGACTAACGCAGTAACTCCAATGCCTTGAGCAGCTGTTCATCACGATCAGCACTATATTTCACAATCACATCTGGTGTTACACCAACATGCTCAATGTGACGACCTTGGGGAGTTAGCCATTCTGCAATGGTAAGCTTGATACTGGAACCATCGTGAAACTGCAGCACTTCCTGCACGGTTCCCTTTCCAAAGGACTGCTCTCCCACGATAGTTGCACGTTTTGCATCCTGCAACGATCCCGCAACAATTTCTGATGCACTCGCAGAACCAGCATTCACCAGGACGATCACGGGAACATTCGCATTGATCACTGGAGGAAGTTCTGTGTAATCGATACGATCGTTTTCACGAGATTGAATCTGCGCGACTGTACTATTTTGAGGCAGGAAACTACTGAGTACAACGCTTGCTGCATGCAATAATCCTCCTGGGTTATTACGAAGATCTAAGACAATTCCATGTGGATCTTGCGCCTGTACTTTTGCAAGTTCTCCTCGTAAATCAGATTCAGTGAGTCTTCCAAACTGCAAAAGACGCACAATGGCAATATCTCCTTGCCAATCAATTTCTATCTCTGGCACTTTGATAGTTGCACGAATCACCGTCAACGTACTCTCTACACCATCACGACGAATGGTAATTTTCACTGATGATCCTTCTTTCCCACGAATCTTCTCCACCGCATCTGTTAGGCCAATCCCATGAATACTCACACCATCCACAGCAACAATCTGATCGTTTGGAAGCAACCCTGCTTTTTCTGCTGGGGAACCTCTCAGGGGAGTAACAACGGTAAGAATTCCATCGCGATCCTCTACTTGCGCACCTATTCCAGATACTTGTCCATCTATCTGTGTCTGGAAATTGCGAGCACTAGATGGCTTGAGAAACGTGGAATACGGATCATCCAAACTTTTCACAATTGCCTCCGCTGCAGCGTATGCAGCTTTTTCTAAATCAATTTTTTCATTGTAGAGAAATTCTGCATTTATGATATTCCACACAGCTTCTAAAATTTCTGATTTTGGTAGTGTGCTTGTCCTTGTAGTTGCCGAACCTAACCGAATTTTAATGGTAGGGATATCATTGCTTTGTACGCTGCGTTCCAGCGAATCTATTGTGGATCCATCGGATACAACTCGCTGTAGGAGACTCAGTCCTTCTCTCCCTACAAGTAATCGATCAACTCCAAAGTAATTCGATTGGAGTGGATCCATCCAACCCAATTCCACAGCTGCACGTACTGCTTTGTCCATATTTGTTCCTCGCGTCACATCACGGAAAGAAGTCGATCCTCCACCTTGCAAATCTTCTAGACCTACAAGTATTTGTAATGCTTGACCACGTGTGATCCCCCGAGAGAGATTGAGATCTTTTCCAAACACATGTTGCAACGCACTTTCTCTATGTGCTGCCGCAATGTACGGCATCATATCTCTTGGAACTCGCAGATACGGCAAATCATTTCTTTCACGACGATCTACCTCCACGTTTAGAAGCTTGATAGCTGCACGAATAAAATCTCCTCGACTCACAACTTCATCATCACGAACTTTCAGCTCATCTCGAACTGCAGCATGTGTAGTCAAAGGCATTGTGCAAAGAACCAACATGCCTAGCAAAAAAACTTTGCGAGTCGAATCAGCGAAATGAAGAAGTGTTTTCATGTGGTCGTAAAAAGAAGAAGAATAAACGTACACTCAGAGCATACAGACTAGATGTATCCTATCGTCGTCTCGTATTGTACAGGGTCATTATCCCATAACAAAGGTGTCCATCGTTACAAGATGGCCACGTTTTTTCATACTTTCTTTTTTGTAGAACAAGGTCGAAAGCAACCAAAATCCACCGACAACGTAAAATAATGAAGGTATAAGCAAAATTGCAATCATATGCCACAGAGACTCTGGCGGAGACTGAAGTAAGTCACCAATAGTACGAGGATTGCCAGGAAGCATATCTGGTAAGGTTACCAAAAAATTGAATAGACCGTGCAAAATGGTTGCCAATACGAAACCTAAAGCAATCATTTGACGACGAAATATCAGTTGTTCGGGAATATGAAGCATCTCTTGTATGAAATGAGGGAGAAAAGGTACATGTCCAGTTTCTTCCTCTTCCTCGATGTATTGATCTGCGAACAAAACGTATCCATAGAAG
>CAZLFU010000029.1:0-11007 GCA_964558895.1 uncultured Candidatus Peribacteria bacterium | reverse complement strand
GCGCGCTCTCAACCAAGCTTGCTGCGCAACTTGGCATTCGAGCGCTAGAAAGGAGCATCTGAGGTTTTGCTTCGCGCTCAGACATGTGCAGCGGACACGAACATGTTTGGAGTACATTGCATTGGTTTGGATAGAGTTGAACTACTGGAGGGGTGGCGCGCCAGCGTTTTGGCGCCACCTTTGAAGCTTGTCCTGAGCCTGACGAAGGAAGGAAAAAGGTGGTAAATCAAGTAGTATGTAATCTTACAAAAAATATAAATCTTATTTTATCAAACTCTACTTATTGAAACTGATTACCTTCTCTATCACATACTCTTGCTGCTCTTCGGTAAGCGTGGAGTAGAGCGGTAAGGTGATACAGGAAAAACCAAGCTGCTCCGCAACAGGGAAATCCCCTTTCTTAAAACCAAATTCTTTCTGATAGAAGGGTTCTAGAGTCACAGGATTGTAATGGATAGATGTTTGAATTTCTGCGTCGAAAAGTTGATCTCGAATAGCATCGCGTCGCTCCGCATCTACAAAAATAACAATCATGTGATACGCATGTTTGGAAACAGGAAGTACAGGGTTAAATGCAATTCCTTCTTCTGTAAATGCAGCTGCATACTGATCATAAAAGTGTTTGCGCTGCTTCCATTGATCATCAATTCTTCGTAACTGACTACGTAACATCGCAGCTTGAAAATCTGTCGCAAGATACTTATGACCAAGTTCTTCCATAAATCGTGCAGTAGGGTAATTTCGCACACCATCTCGACGCAGTACGCGTGCACGATCTGCCAGCTTCTCATTGTTGAGTGCGAGTGCACCTCCTGTACCAGCAGTGATATTTTTGGCAACGTGAAAACTAAATGCTGCACCTAGGCTTAAGGCCCCAGGTCGAATGCCATCTCTTTCGGATTCTATGGCATGTGCTGCGTCTTCCACAATAAAAAGATGATGTGCATCTGCAATCTCTTTAAGCTTCTTCATATCCACCATCTGTCCATACAAATGCACGGGAATAATCCCTTTTGTCTGTGATGTGATTGCTGCTTCTACTTGTACTGAATCCATCAGGCCTGTTTCTGGTTCCACATCTACAAACACTGGTTTTGCACCGCAGTGCAACACTGGATTGATACTGGAAACATACGTGAGAGCAGGCACGATTACTTCATCTCCTTCTGTAAGACCAGCCATGATGAGTGCCAAGTGAATAGAACATGTACAGCTATTGGTGAGCACTGCTTCTTTGGTACCCATATACGCTGCAAACTCTTTCTCAAATGCCTGTGTATCCTGCTGGAGCACAAGCCAACCACCGCGCAGAACGCGGTTTACTTCTGCTATGTCTTCCTCTGTGATAGTAGGCTGAAGAAATTGTACGTTCATGATTGAGCGAGTGTATCTTGATACATTTTCATAAGATGATTTTGCGCGATATTATCCCACGTGTGTTTGGCAGCTTCTTCGAGTCCTCGCTGCGACATAGCTGCTCGCCTTGCAGGATCGGAGAGAACTTTCCGCAGTGCATTTGCTAAATCTTGTGGATCTTCTGCATTGATTAAAAATCCGTTCTCTCCATCTTTGATCGCATATTCAGATCCAAATCCACGTGTAGTGATAACAGGGGCGCCACAGGCATTCGCTTCGTAAAAAACCATTGGGAATCCTTCGAACTGCCCTCCACTATCACGTGCAGCCAAAACAAACACTGCACACTCATTGTACAGTCGCACAATTTCTACATCGGAAATAAACCCCAGTACCTGGAGTCGATCTGCAATACCAAGTGCGGTAGCACGCTCTTTCATTTTGCCAACAAATGCCTCGTGCCCAGGGTCACCTACCACGATGTACGATAAAGCAGGAAACTCATCTTTAATGAGACCGAGAGCCTCTACGACAATATCTTGTCCTTTACGGGGTTTCACTGCTCCTGTTGTCAAAATAAAATCCTTTGTACGAGCATCAGATAAACGTCGAAAGAGTGCATCATCAACGCCATTGGGGATAAAGCGACACTCTCCAAATTGCACCTGTTCCCTCGTCTTCTTCTCTGTGTATGACGAACCAGTTGTCGTCATAGCTGTAGACTTCAGTGCATAACAAAGTAACCAACGATGAAGAGAGTACCACTGCGTTGGCGGCACAGAGTACGTACCATGCAGTGTCATAAGAAACTTGGCTCCAAGCTTCTTACTTGCAAAAGCTGCTCCTGGCGCAAATGGCTCCACTAAACTATGAACAAGATCGCAACCCTGGAAATGCTTCATGCAGGATGTATATGTCGCAAACTGGACTTTGGGGTGAAAGCTAAACCTCGGCAGCTCTGCAAAAACTTGCGGAAGATCTGTCTCGTTCTTCGTATCTTTGTGAGTGATGACTACTACTTCTGCATGACGTGCTACTGCTTCTACAAGAGATTTTGAGTAACGTCCCCACCCATCTTCGGAGGAGAGTGATGATGTAATAAATCCAATTTTCATAATTATAGTGATAGCTTAAGGAGTTCCTTCATTTTTCAATTCTGCTTCCATCATGAGTGGAACCAATTCGTCGAATGTAATTGTTGGCTTCCAGCCAAGCTTTTCTTTTGCCTTACTCGCATCCCCACACAAGTAATCTACCTCATTGGGGCGAAAGTATTCTGGATCTATCTTCACAACAACCTTCCCTGTGTTTGTATTTATTCCCTCTTCGTCAATTCCTTCGCCTCTCCACTCCAATGGCATATCTGCATAGGCAAAAGCTCTTTCTGCAAACTCACGCACAGAATGTGTTTCGCCTGTGGCAATGACATAATCATCTGGCTTCTCCTGCTGCAACATGAGGTACATAGTTTCCACGTACTCGGGGGCGTAGCCCCAGTCGCGACGAGCATCCAAGTTTCCCAAGTGCACAGCCTCTCTCTCCCCTGCTTTAATGTCTGCAGCAGCTCTCGTAATCTTTCGCGTGACAAATGTAATGCCACGCCTTGGACTTTCGTGATTGAAGAGTATTCCATTGCATGCAAAAAAATCATACGCCTCTCGGTAGATACGAGTTACTTCAAATCCATAGAGCTTCGCAACTCCATACGGACTACGCGGTTTAAAAGGAGTAGACTCATTTTGTGGTGCTTCTGCGGGGTTCCCACTGTAGAGCTCGGACGTGGAAGCCTGATAGATTTTGCACTTCATATCTAGGATACGAATCGCCTCTAAAAGATTTTGCACACCCACTGCATCTGCCTGCGCAGTGTACGATGGCACATCGAAAGAAACACGTACATGCGATTGAGCTGCAAGGTTGTAGACTTCGTCTGGTTTGACATGACTAAGCACGTTGATGAGTGAATTGATATCTGTCATGTCTCCGTAATGTAGTGACGTATGCCTCTGTGCTATATCAAACAAACCACTGATGCGATGCCTATTGAAAGAGCTAGAACGACGTACGAGACCATGTACTTCATATCCTTTTCTAAGTAGTAGCTCGGCAAGATAGGAACCGTCTTGGCCTGTAATTCCCGTAATGAATGCAGTTTTCATCATGTCTGGACCAGTATAGAATGCTTTCTGCTTTTATACAGCAGGAATCTCGCTAAATACAAAACTAAATTCGCACAAATCATAGAACAAAAACATGAGAGCTTTGTACTGTGACGATTTAGTAATTTCTGCCCATAAATGACGCATATTCTTCTTGTACACTTTGATGGATTGAAACCCAATAGAGCGAAGAATGTTATATAATTCCTTCTCACCAAAGCACGCACCATACAATGGAGTATAAAAACGCATAAATAGGATTGGTATAACCCCACGCCACAACACAAATGCTAAATAGCATCTTTCAAAACCCCGAAACCACACAACCTTTCCAGGGGGATTCCCTGGAGCACCACGCACTTCTATTTTGGCAAATCCATTGGGCTTTAAAACTCTGTATACCTCTCTCATATTGGAAACAACAGCACTTTTTCTTGGAATATGTTGATAGGCAGCAAAACTAAAACCAATATCTACACTCTCACTTTCCAGGGCATGCAAATCAACACCAGAAGTTGCATGAAATCGAACACCTGTACCTTGATGATCCAGAGTAGCCTGTTTAATCATTTCTTCAGAAACATCTGTGCCGATCACTTCTCGAAAAAACGGCTTCAAAAATATGGTCATTCTTCCGGTGCCACATCCAATATCTAAAAAGGTTTTTGATGCACAATCCTCTAATCTAGGTACATGATCCCGTACAAACGGAAGTACCATCTCTTCGACATGTTTTTGCCCCTCCATATAATATTCCTGTTTTTCCCAGTGTTTTTTCCCCGTCATGACCCAATGGTATGGATTTTCCGCAGCACCTTTGTTCCAGAATGCTTTCATGGAATTTTTCATTTTATCGAAATAAATGAAGTAAAAACCGTTGAAATGTACTCACAGAAAAATCTGTAGGCTCATCGGTAAGTACTACTTTCTCCACAGAAGGAGTCTGCAATTCAATCTTATCTGTGAGTTCTGCATCATAGGCAATCACATGTGTAACTCGATAGGTCTGGAACGCTTCAGAGAGTGACTTATTACGTACTAATCTTTCCACCGTTTCCGAGGCAAATGGTGCAATAGTTCTATCGGAAAGGAATGCGAGTTGTTGATTGATACTAGAACTATACCCAGATGCAATGACAGAATCCTCTGGTAGACTTGCCAGTGCAGCAGAAGCAATCCGCACATCGGCAGTCATCGCATGACGATACTGGTTGGCAAGTAGAACTCTATTTGCCTGCACCAGTTGCATCGCCAAGAAGAGAGTCACAAAAACTGAGGCTGTTTTTGGAGAAAATATTTTTTTCTCAGAGAGAGCATCGGCAATGGCTACTACACCAAGAGCGGCAAAGAGTGCAAATATCCATCCTGTGTCCATCAGGTGATTGCGAGCATAGTGCATTACGAAACGAACCACGAATTCGGATGAGAGAAAAAGTCCTATAAGAAAGACACAAAGCTTGGTATTTTTTCTCCAGAGGAGAATCAATCCTGGAACAATGAATAACCATAGGGCTGCTCCTCCTAAATGTTCCTGCTGGAAGAGATTGGGGATAACTCCAGCAAATAGCCACAGCCCATTCGCTACTGTTGTAAGGAGCCCAATGGAACCAACTTCAAAATTGATGAGGATTTTGTACTTCTGTACTCGCTCCAAAAATGAAGCATGCGGAAGTGCTGCAAGAGTATCTGCATCGTAATGATCTTTATCGAAGAAAAAGGTATAAGGATCTGGATAGAGATGAAGATAAAAATCATTTTGAATAGGCTGATCTCCAGGCCAAAACCTCGTAAGATTTTGATTGGAGGGATACCCATCGCGAGCAATGTCTCCCATATAAGGCAACACGTATACACCGCCTGCACATACAAAAAAGAGAAGCAGAGATACTGCTACTTCGTTCAGATTTTTTCGATAGGTCCATACGCTACCAACAAGTATCCAAGGGAGAAAAATAAGCAGTGCATCTTTGGATGCAATGCTCAAACCAAAGAAAATGCCAGAAGCGATTGATGCGCCTATCAATGATTTTTCTCGAAGCCACACAAATGTGGCAGTACTCGCAAAGAAAAAGAGAAGTGCAAAGTTATATGCATCTAACCACAGAGCTTCTCTCCAGTAGATTGGCATACAGGAAAAAATGATAACACTCACCCACGCAGTACGAGCTTCAAAAAGTCGATACACCGTAAGCCACCACAGGAAAGCAGATACCGCAATAGTTGCAGAAGATACGAGCGTCCATCCCACAAGATCATGCCAATCGATGATAGAAGAAAATAATCCAATCAACACGGCACTCAAGCGCCCATCTGCTCCACTCGTCACACCAAGCTGCCCAAGAAGATGCGTGGAAAGAAATCTTCCAAGTACATCCGTCACGCTAAACATTCCTGTTGCAGCAAAGTTCCTTGCATCGAGCAGAGGGAATACATCGTACACATCTCCTGCAAGTAACACTGGCAATCTCCAAATACAAATGAGCAATACACAATACAGCCCCAGAAGGAAAATATGGAACACCAGTGATTTTGCATGAGTCTTCATGACAATATTCGCAAAGAAACGTACCATAGAGCATACCTCTATGCACACTCAGAAAATAGAAAAGCGCAGATTCATGCAAAGTCTCAAGCTTATAGGTGTTGTACTATTTTTATGGATTGTACGTTCTATCGACTTTGTATCGCTTCTCTCTTACATCCAGAGCGTAGATCCCACCATCTTTAGTCTTTCTTTTTGCGTTGTTTTTTGTCTCTACGCAGCCAAGGCTATACGTTGGCATGTACTAGTACGCAGTACTGGCATACATCCTTCGCCCGAAGAATCTTGGAAAGTTTTTAATATTGGCGTGTTCTTAGGGATGATCACCCCAGCAAAACTGGGAGAATTGGGGCGAGCTGCATATCTCCATAAACACGGACTGGATAATAAAAAAGCAATAGCCCTGAGTATTGTAGATCGTATTGCAGACAGTATATTGATACTGTTCTTTGCTCTTCCAAGTAGCTACGTGTTACTTGGTTCTTTCTGGACAGTGCGACTTGTCTTGCTTGGTATAGGTGCTGTGATTATTCTCTTTGTCGCAACAAAATATACGAAGCTCCCCGATTGGATTTCGCAATTACAAGTAGTAACCACTCCAAAAGTAATTCTGATTGTGACAACACTGACAATTGCAGGATGGGCACTCTATTTTACATGGGCAATTCTCATTGCTCGTAGTATTGGCATTGTGTTACCTGTCCCTCTTCTTGCTTCCATATTTACCATGACAGGTGTTCTCTCCATGCTGCCTATCGCCCCTTCTGGATTGGGGACAAGAGACGCTGCGCTCGTCACATTTCTTGGTATGTACGGCATACAGGCAGAACAGGCTGTTGCACTCGCCCTCCTGATGTTCACCAGTATAGTGCTAAGTAGCATACCAGGTGGATGGTACTGGCTTACGACTTCTTCCCGACAACAAGTTGATTCAAAAGTATGAAACGTAGTCCCAGCTTCTTCATCAGTTTTTCCATCTGCAACTCTCCAGGAAGTCCCCACGGCCAGCACATAAACTTGTCTGCTTCTACGACAGTAAAACCTGCTTGTTCAACGTACCGGCTCATCGTATGACAAGTCATAGTTTCTTGATGTGCCTCATCATCCAAGTGACCAATTGCCCCTGCAATACGTTCAAAAAATGGATCTGGTGTACTGAGGATAATCACTCCACTAGGTCGCAATAGTGTGTGTAATTTTTTGAGCATAAGAGCAGGATCTTCCACATGTTCGATGAGCGCAGTTGCAGAAATGATGTCAAAAGACTCGGGTGGAAATGGTGGATCCATCGCATCTCCCTGCACCATTGTGAGGCGACTATCGGTGCATGCATCAATCAATTCTGGTGAATACTCTAAGCCCACCATCTTTGTAGAAGGAAACGCATCTTGGACTACGCTAAGCGCTTTCCCTTCTGCAGGACCCAAATCCAACAGATCTTTTGGCGTACCCGAGTAGTACGTATGCATGGCACGTATCACTTCATCCGCACGTCGCTGCAATCTGTAGGTAAGTGCTTTTCTTTTTTTGCGACCCTCGCTGTATTCCAACCCCATAGTACCAACCACAATCGGAATGTGACTTGGAGGAGTCTCGTCACCTGTTTGTAAATCAACAAAGCGCTCCAACTGAATTTTCCTCTCCTCATTGAGCATACGAAGTTGTTGATGATTGAGCATGTAGCCACGTGCGTCGAGTTCCTGTGACTGGAAATATCTTGATTGTGGAACATAGCGCACAAAAAATTCATCACTAATTTGGACAGATTCCATGCGCGCTCCTTTGAGAAGAGTGATGGTATCTGCAATGCGAAGGGTAGAATCTTGTAGTTGAATGTCTCTGTAGAACATCGCTCTACCTCTACCACTTTTAAGCATCAGCAACTTACGAATAAGCCCTTTGATGCGATACGCCATTCCCGTGTGCCATCCAAAGAGTAGGAGGAAAACACGGAAGATAATCATCTTGATAGGCGTAAAGAGTTTTGCAGCGGGGATTTGATGCAAGTATCCCGATACAGAACATCCGTTTTCTTTTGCAATAAATGTATATGCAGGATCAATCCACTGTGATGTGAGCATCGCACCATCTGTTGTCTCTGCAAGAATGCCACAATCGCTAATAAGTTGGCGTCCTGTATCAATTTGAAATGCCTTCGTTACTCCTCCTTTGGCAGCATTCACAATGAGGTATATATTTCCTTTCTTCTGAATAGAGAAACGACCCTCGGGGAATACTTTCGAAAAATCTTCTCGCTCATAGGGGAGCTTGGCACTACCTGTGCGCTCTCCTGCATCGATAAAGGACTCCAAGTGTTCTGGAATGCGATACAAGAAATAACGATCTGCCTGAATTTCCGCCGGAACGATTTTTCCATCGTGCAAGCTTTGTAGTAGCGCATCTGCTACTCGACCTGCTAGAGGCATTTCTTTGGAAAGAAGTTCGCAGCCGTGTGAATAGAAATGCAACGTGTTACGACTACCCATGGAGCCCGCATAAAACCCATTGGGATACACAAAGTAACTCAAAAATTCGATGGATTCCTCCATAACTTTTTTCAAACGTGGATCACGATTGAGCTTGTACACCTTGCCAAGAAAGCTCACCGTAGCGGAAAGGTACCCTATGTCTGCTCCATCATATTCCAGACTCCATCCCTCTGATGTATGGAACAAAAGAAATTCTTCGAGTTTTTTTTCGTATCCATCCAAGAGCACCTGTGATTGCAGTACATGATACGCATAGTAGACAGGCAACACTCCCATCGCATGATGATTGGCAAGTACGCCGTGCTCATCCCACTTGATGATGTAGTCTGCAGCTTTTCTGCACGAGAGAAAGAATTCATCTTTAAATTCTTCGGGAAATTTTCCACGTTCTTCTAGGAGCATGTAACTCTTGAGCATGGCATAGAGCAAAAATCCTGTGGGCCCAGTCCATCCATGTTCATTGGGGTAAAATTCGTCGAAGGATCCATCACGATGTTGAATATGTGTCCAAAAACGCATACCTGCGAGAATCCACTCCAATATTTTTTCCTCATCCTTGTAGAAGTTCCCTGGCATGTCGTGGGTATATGCCAATGTAAGCGACAGCACGCCAAATTGAGGCAAGGCATCGGGGAAGTCGACGGTTTTATCGAGCCAGTATGTACGCTTAAAACAGCCGTACGTCGGCGAAAACCTGTTTCTATCCTGCAGAGAAAGCAAACGAGGAATTTGCGAAAGTGCTTTGTGCGCGTACGTGTCTCGAAGAGGAGAAATCATTGCAAAAGGTACAATATCACTCAAAATGTAGAGAGATCAGTCGGAAAAGTACAGAAATTAAGGTAAGCTCTTGTTGATGATTTCTCTCCTCGTCCCTACCTTCAATGAGCAGGAAGCTATTGCCAAAACAATAGAGGAGGCTCATGCAATTCTTACAAACATGGGTGAAGAGTTCGAAATTGTCGTCATCAATGACGGAAGTAACGACAATACAAAGCAGATACTAGAAGGGGTCTCTCTGCCCAATGTGCGTATTATTCATCAGCCACGCAATAGAGGATACGGCGCTTCGCTCAAAGCGGGCATTCGCTCTTCTTCCGGAGCAATCATTGCAATCACCGATGCCGATGGCACGTACCCCATCCATGAACTCAAGACATTACGGAGAGTGATGCAAGAAACCGATGCGGATATGGTCATTGGAGCTCGCACGAAAAAGGGAGTGCAGATTCCCTGGGTTCGCAAACCTGCAAAAGCAGTGGTTGCCCTGCTTGCGAATTGGCTTACAGGAATTCACATTCCAGATAATAACTCTGGGTTACGCATGTTCAAGCGATCACTCGCAGAGCAATTTATGCATCTCTACCCACAAGGATTTTCCTTCACACTTACTATTACACTTGCAGCACTCACCAATGACTACCGTGTAGAATTTATTCCCATCGATTATGCCAAGCGAGAAGGAACTAGTTCTCTCTCTTCTGGAATGAACGGCATCAAAAACTTTGCCTATTTTCTGGGGCTTATTATTCGCATCATTACATACTTCCGTCCTTTGCGATTTTTTATTTGGCCGAGTGCATTACTCTTCTTTTTTGGCTGTATACTCACAGGATTGACTATTTGGAAAGATCAAAATATTTCTGATGCTGGCATGCTTCTCCTGCTCACAGGTATACAAGTAGGTCTCTTTGGACTCCTCGCAGATGTAGTGGTGAGGAGTAGAAAAGGATGAAAACAGGCCAAAACCGCTTGACCGGCCAATTTTCTACTTTACAATGACTCGGCTACCTCTCAAACCTAGGTTCCAATTGGATCGAGGACGGGAGGCTAGAACTTTGCTTTCCACACCTTGAGTCGGCTTTTGCCCTCTACATTGTGTGGGTAAGAGCTGATTCTTATCGTCTTTATAGTCGGTTTCGAAGCCTACTAAAGAGAGATTAGGGAGAAGCACGTGATCCTTCACAGTATCGTAGAGTAGAGAAGTGTGACCCCTTCAAAGTAACTTTGTTACTTTGTAAGGACATAAAAATGTAAACTAGTTTTTCTTTGACCAAAATGTACCCTACGAAGTCTGCCTTAGGCAGATGAAGTAGGGCCGGTCAAACTCTTTTTGAAGAGTTTGATCCTGGCTCAGAGTGAACGCTAGCGGTGCGCCTAACACATGCAAGTCGAGCGAGGCTTCGAGCCGAGCGGCGAACGGCTGAGTAATACGTTGGAACCTACCCCAGACTCAGGGATAACCCACCGAAAGGTGGGCTAATACCGGATGCCCCCGCAAGGGGAAAGATTTATCGGTCTGGGAAGGGCCTACGGCATATCAGGTAGTAGGTAGGGTAATGGCCTACCTAGCCTATGACGTGTAGCTGGTCTGAGAGGACGACCAGCCAGAATGGGACTGAGACACGGCCCATACTCCTACGGGAGGCAGCAGTGAGGAATCTTCCGCAATGGGCGAAAGCCT
>CAZLFU010000028.1:10166-11025 GCA_964558895.1 uncultured Candidatus Peribacteria bacterium | reverse complement strand
TCTCTAGGTTTCCGTCATCGCATTGTTCACCAGATTGAAGCACGTCGTTTCCGCATATCTCTTCGACACAGAGGCTGTCGCATTCATCTCCATTTGCGATATTTCCATCGTCACACTGCTCATTTCCTTCCTCTACTCCGTTGCCACAGAGCTCGGCATTGAGCTCCTCATTATCAAGTGGCTGGTATGTTCCTGTTGTAGTATTTCCATTGCTATAACAACCAGCATCTTCTGCATCAATTTCTCCGTCTCCATCGTTATCAACGAGATCGCTACACTGGAAGGTAATAGCACATAGATTATTACAGCCATCTCCATTCACTAGGTTTCCATCATCGCAGGCTTCTCCTGCTGTTTCATTTACGTTGGAGTCGCCACAAGCTACAAGCGTACAGTTATCGTCACAGGTTGTAGATTCTGTACCACTGTCACATTGCTCACCTTCTTCAACAATAGAGTTTCCGCACACAGAGAGAGTTTCTCCGCTACAGGTGCTGTTGCATTGATTTGGCTGGCCATTGAGAACTCCGTCATCACAGGTTTCGTTGGTGTCGTTTACAATGTCATCTCCACAGAATTCATCTGCGCATACAGAGCTACAACCATCACCAGGAGTAGTATTTCCATCATCACATTGTTCTAGGTTACTATTATTATCAATTCCATCCCCACAAACCTCGAGAACACAGAGCGCAGTACAACCATCACCAGGGGTAGTATTTCCATCATCACAGGCTTCTCCAGTTTGAAGAATACTGTCACCACAAGCTGGCAGCGTGCATGCATTTGAACATCCATCGTTATTTACAGCATTTCCATCATCACATGGTTCTAGATTATTATCGTTATCAATGCCGTC
>CAZLFU010000028.1:1649-10156 GCA_964558895.1 uncultured Candidatus Peribacteria bacterium | reverse complement strand
GTCGGAATTCTCATCGGTCCGGCCATCACAGTTGTTATCGATGCCGTCACCACAAAATTCCAATACACATGTATTGGTACAACCATCTCCACTGGCAGTATTATCGTCATCACACTCTTCAGTTCCTTCTTCCACTCCATTTCCACATTCTGGTGCGTCACAGACATCTCCAATTCCATCGCCGTCTGTATCTGTTTGATTTGCGTTTGCATTATTTGGGCAGTTATCAATGGTATCAATAATACCATCAAGATCTGAATCTAGCTGACACACATTTAAATCTTCGGAACAAATCTCATCAAGCTCACAAGGATCCTCTACATCTTCACAAGATCCTGATCCATTGCACATTTCGTCTCCATTACAGTATAGATCATCCACACATAAAGTTCCTACAGGCTCAAAATTACTAAGACACACTCCAGCTGCATTACATGTATCTGGGTTATCACATGCAGTATTACTTGCACTTCCACATGTCGTTCCGATAGTTGCTACGTTGTTTACGCAAACTCCAGAAGCGTTACATGTATCTTGTAGGTTACACACACCATCACCAGCACTTCCACAAGTTGTTCCTTCACTCAGCGGCGTGTGGACACAGACATCATTTACACAAGTATCGGTTGTACACTCTGTACCAACAGCTTCACAGTCGGCATCGACAGTACAAACTTCTTGAGCAAAAGCCTTTCCACTCAAGAGCAGTAGTACTACTGCCAGAGTGGCAAGTGCGGAAAAAGGAATGCGACACAAGCGTGCGCATTGAGAATTGGAATTTGGATTGTGTAGCATAGAAAAGATGAGAAAAGATGAGGAGGGGTTCTTAACTTTGTACTATAGTGCGGAAAATTAGTGTGTCAAAGACACTTGCTTGCGCTTCAAAACTATCAAAGTCCTTGCAGGATTACTTTTTTAAAATAAGAGAAATTCTCTCCATGTATAATGTGTTTATTTTACGATTAGCATTCATTTATCTATTGGGAACTTCTAACACAAATTTTGTTCAACAAAGAGCAAATTTGACAATAACATCATTTTGCATAAGCAAAACCACAATTCTCCATTCTACACATTTGTATCAACTCCCAATAATACCAATAAGGGAGATTGAAGAGTGGAGTCTTTATCCTTTCCGTGCTCGTATCAGATAATTATATTCCGGATCGTGCAGACCAGTATTGTTTGGAATTTGTTCGACGTCTGTAAACCCAATTTCTTTCAATTTTTCTATCATCTTACTCGCTGGGTACATCCACCTGTGCACATCGTAGTCATCTGTATCTCCAGATTTATATTTTCCAAAAAAGTGCTGGTTGATAAAGTCCAAATCTTCTCCTGCGAGTAATCCTTTCGCAATAGCTTCGATATCTGGCGTGCTTATGTGCAGCATTCCACCAGGTTCCAAGATTCTATAAAATTCTTTCAAAAGATGTTCATTGTGATGCTTGCGGAAGTGCTCCAATGTCGCTGCGGAAAATACTTCCGCGATGACACTATCGTGTATCGGAAACTTCTCTCGCACATCAAAGACCAAATCAACCTGTGGAAAATCGACGATGTCTACATTCAAAAATTCTCCAGGCTTATACGGATTGCGACCTCCGCAAATGTCTAGTTTTGCCCCTTTGAATCCTTTCTTCTTCCACTCCTCTGCACGCTTCGAAGATTTTTGTCCAGTACGTGATTCCTTTGCCCAGCCATAGAGAAAGCGGAAGGGGCGAATGTACTTGTAATAGCGATCGATAAGTTTCTTCATGGATTACGAGGAAATGTAGCAGCAATCAGTTTCCATCCATACCAAAATCTCACCAGTTCGTGTTTGAGTGGTAGTCTCTTTCCTTTTCGTGGAATAATCCAAATTAGAATTAATTTAACCAGGGCAATCATGCGAGAGCGAAATGTGTGCCACAATCTGTGCTTGAACCAATGGCCAACACTTTTCCCTTTCGACTTCTCAATTTCTATCTGCAGATACCGTAGGTTCTTTAGTTTATATTCTTCCACTGTACCGATGGGCGCGAGAGATGCTCCTTTCAAATGATGTACAGGCATACCTGCCTTCACTTCTATGCGTTCATGCACAGGCTTTACCCATTGTATGACTGCATCTTTGTGAAAGAAGTACATACGCTCATTGGGGTAGGTAGTGGCGTACTCCACAATGCTTCCATCTTCCAGAACATATTTTCTTGGAACGTAATACACAGCTTGTTCGTCTTTTTGTGTTATACGAGCAACTTCTTCCATCAATTCTTCTGATGCGTACTCGTCACTATCGAGTGCCAAGATCCATGGTTGAGTGGCAGCGTTAAGCCCTTGGTTTCGCGCGATCGAAAAGTCGGTAAGTGCCTTTCCTTGCTCGGCATCTGGTCTTTGAGCAATGACTTTTGCTCCATACTTTTCTGCAATCTTCAGTGTGTCATCTGTACTGCCACCATCAATAATCAACTTCTCTGCGCAGGGCAAAACGCTCTGGAGAGCTTGTTCGAGCGTCTTACTAGAATTCCACGTGAGGATGTGCACACTAACGGGAAGTGAATTCATGTTAGTTACAGGGTGTGGATGGTGCGATGAGAACGTAGTTGGGAGTGATTTCTTCCAATCGCTCTACTTGGAGGTTTTTCTGTTCTTCGGATACTTTGAAGAGTTGTCTCATGCAAGCTTGTGCAGGAGTGAGGGTAGTGAGCCGAGTGGGGAATCTGGCTGCGAGAGGTTCGTGCGAGAGGAAGAGCCAGTTTGGATTCTCTGGTAATTGCACAAAGACTTCTGCCTGGCGGATGATGATCTGTTCGTCTGCAAACTTCTCTTTCAAAATTTGTGCAGCTTCTGTGCCTTGTGTACTACTACTCGACCCACGATGATCCAACTGCCAGAGACCCTGTACGATAATCAAAAGAGCAAGGAATCCATATGCAATTGGTTGTCGGAGTAGTACTTTGGATCCTGTTGGGATAAATGGAATCAAAAGCAGATGTGCCATCAAAAGATGTCTGTACCAACCAGGCCCACTGAGGAAGTAGAAGATGAACATGCCAATAAGAAGCGCGATGATGACCCAGAGGTACCCTGTTATCTTCTTGCGCGCCTCCAGGAGACCAGCGGATCCTAGAATAAGCATGGCTCCGAAATAGACGAAAGGAATGCGAAGAAGGAGCATGGGGTTACTATCTAAAAAAGAGGAAATCACTTCGTCTCGGCTCGAAAGCCTACGGACATATTCTCCAAGGAGTTGACCCGTACTACTTTCCATTTCCAGAAATTTAAGAGGGAGGAAAAACGCCAATACCAGAGTGCCCATAATGGTGATATGTAGAGCTTCTTCCCAGTTTTTGAGTGAGGTGGCACGTATCCACACCAGAGCCAAAACAGGAATAATCAACATGTAGGTTTCTTTACTTAAGATCGCCAAACTCAAAAATGCTCCTGCTGCGATAGTCCACTGCGCGGAGAGTCTCTTGCGAAGTAGCACGTTGATGGCCAGCATCAAAAAGAAAAATGCAGGTACCTCTCCCATGACAGGTTTTCCCGTGTTCACAAATGCAGAGAGAGTAATGAGAAGGAGTGTTGCCAATTGCGCTTCTCTACGCCCTGCAATGCGGTACGTGAAGACATATATGCACACACTCGTTGCAATGAGGTAGATGACCATAGGGAGCCTAGCCACCGCAACCGAAAAACCAAACGCCTGGATTGCCCACGCAACGGGATACAGGAGTGGTGGGCCAACGTGTAGTACGGAGGGAAAGTGCCAAATTTGATCTAGTACAGGAATGCTTATGCCATTCCCTGCGACGATGCTCTTGGCTGCAATCATGTACAAACTGTCATCGAGCCATGCAGCAGGAAAGGTCCCCAGTTCTCGACAGAAGAAAAAGAGAGCAAGGATTCCTATGCCAATTTCTGGCCACCAAGTTTGCAGTCTGCTTTTCATAAGTACAGCGTATTGGATTATTGGAATATTTGGGATTAGGATTCTTGATTTTTTATGTTAAGAATTACATTAGCGATGCTTTGTGCATCTCCAGCGGCACACAAATGCATCAAGGGATTACTATCCAATACTTCGTGAATGGCAGGAGTATCTGCTGTGAGTACAGGTATACCACAGGCGATGGCATCGTAGACTTTATGTGGAATGACTCGGGATGCCTTCTCTGAAGTTCCAAAAATTCCGAGACAGAGATTGGCATTACGAATGAGATCTGGAAGTTCTTGGTATGGCACTTTGTCTGTAAACTCTATGTTTGTCAGTTCCAGATTTGCTGCTAGCTCTCTCATGTCTTTGTATGTTTGGCCATTTCCAACCAGTGTGAAGTGGATATCAGAATGATCTTGCAGAAGATGTGCAGCGTGGATGATGTACTGGATACCTTGGAGGGGGATGTACGTTCCATAAAATAGAATTTTGAATCTGGAATCTGGAATCTGGAATTCTTGATTGGGACAAAACAGGTCTTCTCTGGTTCCGAGGTAGATGACGCGAATTTTTTCTGGTTTAAGGTGAAAGGCTTGTACGAAAAATTGCTTGTGAGCTTGGGTATCTATCAGTACTTCATCTGCAAGGTGACAACTGAGCCAGTCGATGCAATAGAGAAACCAGGCGTACGGGTTCCACTTGGAAAATCGTTTTCTATCTAACACCATGCTGTCGTAGAGTGAGACAAATGCATCAAAAATAATCTTCTTGCGAGGAAATCTTGTAAGAGGCCAAAAGAGCAGAACAAGATAGTGTCCAGGGAAGGTGATCAGTACGGTATCGGCTTGTGGGCGTATTGTGCGGAATTTCTTTCTCAAGACATGAAACGTTTGCAGAAGCGTTTGTTTCTGCGCGTGACAATCGAGCACGGAATATCCTTCTTTCTCGAATGTTTTGCACACGTTGCGGTATCGCGGTGCTTCTTGGTCATGTTCGCCTAGGGTAATCATCGCTGGCATAGGTCTAGTGTAGTGAATTCAGGCTTTTAGGGAAATTATTGGAATTCAGGGAATTGGAGAAGGTGAGAGAATTCAAGGATTTCAGAGAGTTCAATGAATTCAGGGATTTTGAACAATTTAAAAATCTCTGAAATCCCTGATATCTCTGAATTCCCTGAATTCCCTAAATTCTCCAAGCCTGCCTCATTTCCTGCGCCTATCCAACCAGCTACACTACTACCTGTGCATATCACCTACATCACTCATACTCGTTTTCCTACCGAGAAGGCTCACGGCCTGCAGGTTGCACGTGTTTGTCATACCATGACGCAGCTGGGACATACCGTCACATTGCTTTGCCCTACTATTTTCAACCAGATTCGTAAGAATGCTTTCGAATACTATGGCTTACCTCCCTCGTTTGAAGTAAAAAAGATCCAGAGCTTTGATGCACTTTCTTCTCGATTGGTTCCTGGCTCCGTTGCTGTGCATGTTTCCATGCTCAGCTATAAGCGTTCACTCACTCGTTTTCTCAAAGATCACAAAACAGATCTTCTCTATTTTCGTACTCCAGTGTTGGTACCCGTTGGTGTCAAGGCTGGTATTCCTACTCTTTTGGAATTGCATACACTTCCCAGGTTTGGCAGGAAAAGATTCGTAAAGCTCTGCAATGCCTGTACACGTGTGGTGTGTCTCACATCGCCGATGCAGAAAGAGCTGGTTCGTCGGGGAGTAAAGCCTTCTAAGGTTATCATCGCAAGTGATGCGGTGGATCTTGCGGAATTTTCCAAGATGCCAACTTCTCTCCAGGCTCGAAAAGAATGGAAGCTCAAAACAGATCGGCCGATAGTAGGGTACGTAGGAGCGCTGGTTGCAAGGAATACTCTTCCCAAGGGAGTAGGGGAAATACTCCGTGCATGTGCCAAGCTCAAAAAGAAAGGAGTACAAGTATTTTGCTGGGTGGTGGGTGGCCCAGAAGAGTGGAGAGACAAGTATGAGACACTGGCGATTTCGCTTGGTTTCGAGAAAGAAGATATTCGTTTCGAGGGACATATTCCTCACAAAGATATTCCTTCTGCCATTTCTGCTTGTGATGTTTGCATCTATCCTGCGCCAGAATCTCAGCATCCGTACTTTATGCGAGACACTTCTCCCCTCAAGCTTTTTGAATACATGGCAGCAGGAAAGCCGATTATCTGTGCAAATATTCCACCAGTGAAAGATATTGTCTCTCATGATGATGTGCGGTTTTTCGTCCCAGGAAATCACAACGACCTTGCAATGGCAATCGAAGAATTGGTCGAGAAGCCACAGCTTGCAGCGAAGCTTGCGAAACGAAGTACAGCTCTTGCAAAGAAGTACACATGGAAAGAGAGAATGGAGAAGGTTTTGGAAGGGATAGCGGCCGAATGTCAAAGGTCGAAAGTCGTAGGTCAAAGGTCAAAGGTAAAAAAGCAATGACCTTACGACTTAAGACCTGCGACTTGTGACTTGTGACTTTTTCAATCCAGATCGAGCAATCCGTGATGCTCCAATGCTGCATGAATAATATATGCAGCTTCTGCTGTAGTTTTAGCACTTGGATGTACCGAATCCCACCCAAGAGTTTCTGCCTGGTTTCCAAAGACTTCGTAGAGATCCAGCACAGCAAAGCCATGTGTCTCTGCAATTTGTTGTACCTTTACCCTCGCGAGGAAGTGCAACCTTCGTTCTGGCCAGATTACGAAGAGGCGGGGCAGGTTCTCTGGTAATTCTGCTACGAAGGCATCCATCTGCTTGGTGTAACGAGAGAGTGCTTCGTCGGTTACCTCCTCTGTAAATGCATTTTGACGAGAGGCTTCTCTTGTTTCTTCCAGATTTTTTTGGCTGCCACGCATGGCAACCACTTTTCGTACAGCTTTGTAGAATGCACTGTGCATATCTAGCCAGCACTGTCCTGGGATAAATCTCAGTATGCCTGTTTCGATAGTAGTGCAGTACTCTTGGGTTGGGATCCACCCCTCTGGTCGGATGATGTGTCTATCGTCCAGCCACGGTGTGCCTGCTTCTTCTAAGTCATTAAAATGGAAGATGAGTACGAGTGCCTCTGGATTGAGTGGAGCAACTCGTTCTTTATAAATTTCTGCTTCCATTCCTAGGTGGTACCCTGGCGCTGCTGCAGTGATGACGTTGGTGTCTGGAAGTAACGAACCAAGAACAGAGCCAATCATTTGGTCATTTTCCAGGCCGTATCCAAACGCAATGGAATCTCCCACAATTGCAACCACTGGTTTCTTTGGATCTACTTCTGGGGAACGTAATCCCATACTATTTGTTGTCACCGTTGCTCTGTAGGCATGCTCCTGGATGTTTTTCTTGAGAGCATAGTTGAGCTTTGGATTTGCCTGAACATCAAAAATAAGAGGTGGCTTTGGTTCTACACTTTGTAATCCTGTAATTCGTAGGAAGAATTCAATACCTCCAAAAAAGAGAACAATAGTGGCAAGGAGGAGGCCGGTGTTGATGATTTTTTCCTTATGGGACATATATACGTGGACGTTTGTTGTGGCCTGTAGAACCACCCCGTCGGGGTGGTTCTACAGGCCAATTCTTTTTTATTATGCCTTCTTTCTGCCAACCAATACAAACAATCCACCTTCTCTTCCAATGGTACCCATCCAGCCGAGTTGCTTCATAACATGCTGCAGAGCAGAACCTCTGGGGTGTTTTTCGAATAATCGCATGCCAGATTCTTCTCCTTCTATCTTGCCTGCAATATCTGGTACGCCACTCAAATACTCTACCCCTGCTTCATCAAACCACTTGAGAACTTCATCCACGCTGTGCCAGCTTTCGTGTGGGTTCTTGTACTGGTCTGCAAACCAGATTTCCTTTTTGGATGTATCGACATCTTTTCTGCGCATGTGTGCATCCAGTTTGCGGAATGTATTCCCCGTTGCGGTGAAGAGGAGTTTTCGCAAGCCGAGTGGAATACGAGCATACGTGTTATACAGGCCGATCAAGATAGTGCCCCCTGGTTTCACCAGTTTGAGAATTTCCAAGAAGCCTCCTTTTGGATCTGGCGTATGGTGCAGTACACCAGAGCAGATCACCGTATCGAAAGAATTTTCTGCAAAAGGCATCGCAAAGATATTTGCCTGCACAAAGTTCACATTTTTGAGATCAAATTGATCGCGGAAGCGCTGACCAAGTGTAAGAGAGGCCACGCTTTGATCTGCTCCAATCACTGTTCTGGTACTCACAAGTCCCAAGAAGTTTGTCATTTGGCCTGTTCCGCAGCCGACTTCTAGTACCTTGGCAAATGGGGAAATAGCTTGATCTACCCAGAGTCCAAAACCGCTCTTTCCTGCTTTTTCCATGAGCACAGCAGGACTATCGATGCCATCGTATCCAGGGAAGGTAAACTGTTCGTAGAATTTCTGCATCATCTGTCTTGTTTTTTCTTCCTCCTCGGATTTTGTAGGCGTAAGAAGCCTTGCAAATCCATCCACTGGATAACGAATGCCACTTTCGGAAACCAGTGCATCTCCTTCCGCTGCAAGTGGAGATTTTGTTTCCGGACAACGAAGAAAAGGAAGAAGTGTGTTCAC
>CAZLFU010000028.1:0-1549 GCA_964558895.1 uncultured Candidatus Peribacteria bacterium | reverse complement strand
TCAATCCAACTCAAACTTACTCAAATAGTCATTGCTCTTGAGCGTATTTACTTCCTGCATTCTCTCTTTTCGTAGAAGATAATTTCCCAGAACCAGATAATCCATCTGCGTATGGAGGAAGCAATTAAGCGCATTGGCAGGAGATTCGACAATTGGCTCTCCGCGGACGTTAAACGAAGTATTGATAATCACAGGGCAGTTCGTCCTATCTGCAAAGGCCTTAATCAAGTCGTAGTACTTTTGATTTTGATGCCTATTGATAGTTTGTATACGTGCAGAGCCATCAACGTGTGTGACAGCAGGAATCTCTTCTCGCTTGTGTGGCAGCGTATCTGCAACCAGCAACATGTACGGACTTTCACACTGTAGATCAAAGTAATCTGCAACTCGCTCTTCCAAAACTGTTGGTGCAAATGGCCGGAAGTCTTCGCGGAATTTAATCTTCAAGTTTACCTTCTTCCAGTTCTCGTGACTGCGAGCATCTGCGATGATCGAGCGATTCCCCAGTGAGCGAGGGCCGTATTCCATCCTCCCTTGGAACCAGCCGATGACATTATTTCCTTCTAAAAGCTGTGAGACTTGAGCTATAAGTTCTGGGTCTTCTAGGTATTCAAATGGGATTCCTTGATTCTTCAAGAATGTTTCAATCTCTTCATTGGAATACTCATTGCCCAAGTACACGTGTTCCATTTTTGGTGTTCGAGCACCTTGGAATTTCCGATGCCAAATAGCAAGTGCTACACCCAATGCGCCCCCTGCATCACCTGCGGCAGGTTGCACAAAGATATTTTTAAACAGGTTTGATTTGAGAATCTTCCCATTGGCGACACAGTTGAGAGCTACGCCGCCTGCAAGACAGAGGTTTTCTGATGGACAGACTTCTTTTGCATGGGTAACGATACCCATCATCATTTCTTCTGTGAGAACTTGTAGAGAGGATGCGATGTCTTTGTGGAATTGCGAAAGTTCACCTTCTGCTTTGCGTGTTGGCTGACCGAATAACTCTTCTATCTTGGTTCCCGTCATCGTCATGCCATATTCATAATTGAAGTACTCCATGTTCAGTGCAAAGCTTCCATCTGGTTTGATATCTACCAGTTTTCTCATCTGTTCTAGATACTTGGGTTCTCCGTATGGAGCCAATCCCATCACCTTATACTCTGCGCTGTTGACCTTAAATCCCAGATAGTAAGTGATGGCGGAATACAGAAGCCCCAAAGAATGCGGGAAGTGGATCTCCTCTTTGAGAGCAAAGTCGTTTCCATTGCCGTATCCAATGGTTGTAGTTGCCCATTCTCCAACGCCATCCACAGTTACAATAGTGGCATCTTGAAAGCCGGATACAAAAAATGCAGATGCAGCGTGCGATTCATGGTGCTGCACAAAAAAGATGTCTCCTTTGTAGTGTAATTTTGTTTGCACTGCATTGGGGAACCAAAGTTTTTTGGTCATCCGCTCGCGCATGGCGCGATGAAACATGGTAAATCCTTTTGGCCAGACCTTAAAACTTGTTTGGAGACTACGATCGAAAAACTTAAGGAGAGGCTTT
>CAZLFU010000027.1:0-11076 GCA_964558895.1 uncultured Candidatus Peribacteria bacterium | reverse complement strand
AACGGAGAACTCACGCCAAGTGCCTGAAAACCGGATGTCTGTAACGAAGGATCGGTACTGGGTTGCATACATGCATAGAATACTCCCTTTTGACGTAAAGAGATACAAAAAAGGCAAAAGAATCGGCTATTTCTCCTGTATCCAGAGTAGAGAAATGATAGAAGTGGTGTACTTTCTCCTAGGGGAAATGGGAAATACAGCGTAGACTCGCTTTGCGTAGTTCCCCACCCTTCTATTCAGAAAAAACACGAGACCTGCATGGTACACGAATGTGGCAAAACGAGTAATGGGAAGAAATACTGCGAAAAACACATGTCCTTGGATATGCGCCGTACTCTCCCCAAAGAACGTAGGGATCATATTCGATCTGTATGCTGTACAGCAAAATGTGTGAGTGGAGATGCACACGAAAATGGAGAACAATACTGCACGCAGTGTAAAGAGGCCTGTTGCTGGAAGTCAGTATAAAGAACAGATTCTGGCTTCTATGAGACACAGCATAGTAGAATACACACATGCCAAACGAAGTACTGGTCTCCGACGGCGATTACCAGTTGATCGACTCCGGCCAAGGAGAACGACTGGAACAATGGGGTCCATATCGTTTGCGCAGACCAGACCCAGGCATTCTCTGGGAAAGACAAAAATCTGAAGATGAATGGAATGCGGTAGATGCAGAGTTTCTCCAAAACGGAAAAGGGGGTGAATGGAAGACCAATGGAGATATCCCCGAGAGATGGGTGATAGAACATGGTGGCATCAAACTGTATGCACGGCTTACACCTTTTAAACACACAGGAGTCTTCCCCGAGCAAGCTGTGTTCTGGAACTGGATGCAAAAAACAGCAGAGAAAAAGAAGAGGCCAATCACGGTACTCAATCTCTTTGCGTATACCGGTGGGGCAAGCGTTGCACTCGCAAAAGCAGGTCATAGTGTGACGCATGTCGATTCTGCAAAGCCTGCTGTAACCTGGGCACGAGAAAATTTGGAATTGAATGACTTACCACCAACAGTGCGCTGGATTCATGATGATGCATTGGATTTTGTCCAAAGAGAAGTGCGTCGAGGCAAAACCTATGATGCTATTTTGCTGGACCCTCCTGCTTATGGGCATGGACCCGATGGAACACCTTGGAATGTACAGCATCACCTAGAACCACTGCTCAAAGATTGTGTAGAGCTCCTCTCTGCAGACCCTGCATTTCTCTTGGTGAATTCGTACGGCAAGAATGCACCATCACGGTTCCTCGGTGGATTACTCCAGAGTGTGATGAGTGCGAAGACAGGACGTGTAGAAAAGACAAATCACGGAGAGCTGTGTATTCAAGAAGAAGGTGGTCGCGTTCTCTCCACGGGAATTTTTGGAAGGTGGGAGAAGTGAAGGTTACTTGTTGGTAGAACAGTAGAGTTGTGAGCTTTCTGTGAAGCGGAGTATTTGATGTTAATTCGGTCTTAAGGTGTCGATCACTACTATACCGAGTGTTAAGTTTTACTTCGCTAGTTGCTTTTACTCTGTATTATTTTCCCACCTTACCTATGTCCACACATACTCAAATCCATGCAGCTAAAGGCAACATACGAAAAGCAAAGCGTATGTGGGAGGACATCAATACACACGGAACTGTCGGTACTCTCGCAATGGCCACGGTTGGTGCAGTCATCTTCCTCGGCGTTGCAGGGATGATAAAACGAACCCAAGCATAAAATAATGAGAATCGTCTTTGTTTCCTTCCCATACTATCTATGTCCCCCAATGATAACAGCATCAGCAATGTCGTTGTTGCAATTGTTGCAATCATTGCAATCATTGTCATTGCGCTGTACACCATTCGTCTCTTCCAGACACAATCCACAGAAAATAATACGAGTATCACTTCTCCTCCAGAAGTGAACATTACTATTCCCGGAACAACCACAGGCAACGAAGACCAACAAGGAGATCAAAACAACTAAACGGTATCTACTTCTTTCCCCAATTTATATGCTTACAGAGTACGAAATGCGCAAAATGCAGCAGGAATCAGATGCGCTCAAAAGGGAAACCAGAGAGCTGGAACGTGAACATGGAAAAGTGATGGAGACGGAAATCAGGCGACTCGATGAAGAGAATCGAGATCTCCAGACGCAACGCAGAAGAGCATCCGACCAGCGCAACAGGCTTACATGAAGGTGTTCTCTTCTTTTCTCCATCATGTCAGTTCATCAAGACACTATGAGCAATGTGCCTTGTAGTCGCTGACGTATTTTGGATGATGTGAATACCGCATCAGAGACATAATTGGCGACGCAGTGTTTAGATTGCTCTTTTACAATGGGGAGAAACCAACGCAATGCAAATTTTCCTGTATGAAACTGGTTTTAGATTACAATTCCCAGCATCTCCTTTTACTACATCTTATGGGTCACCCAACCATCCACACTCGATTCGTTGCTGCCTGCAGCGTTGCTAGTTTGCTCCTTCCCTCATTTGCACATGCTGCAAGCGTTATGTATGTCACCAACTATGCTAGTAGCACCGTGTCTGTTGTGAATCTTGCGACTAGACAAGTAGTACAGACGATTGGGGTAGGATCAGGCCCCTGGGATATCGAAAGAAACGGTACGGGAGCTTACATCGTCAATGAGATTTCAGACAATATCATGATTATTGACACATCCAATAACAAAGTGGAACGAACGATCAATGTAGGAAATGGTCCGCAGGAAATTGTGATCAGTGGCACCGGTGCATACGTCAGCAACTACACAGACGGCACTGTCACCATCATCGACATTGCGAATAATTCCGTCGAAGCAACCCTTTCACTTGGGGCAAATGCCAACGGTTTGGCTACAAGTGGTACGGGCGTGTATGTCACGATTGAAAGCAGCGACAGTGTCAAAATCATCGACACAACAAACAGTGAAATCGAAGACCTGGCCATCAGTGTGGGGTCAACACCAGCGAGAATAGGTATCAGTGGTACAGGAGCGTACGTCGTCAATTACTTCGGCGATAGTGTTTCTGTGGTCGACATATCCAACAACGAAGTAGAGAGTACTATCAGCGTAGGCACCAATCCATGGGGAATCGCCTTTGCAGGCACAGGTGCATACGTTTCCAATTATGGTGATGACACTGTTTCCGTCATCGACCTTTCTAATAATGAAGTAGAGGGTACTATCAGCGTGGGAGACCAACCAAACGCCGTTGCAAGCACTGGCACAGGTGTATACGTCACGAATAGTAATATCACCACAGTGTCTGTTATCGATAGCACCAATAATGCATTGGAAAGTTCCATTACTGTTGGTAACTCGCCAAGCGGTATAGCTTTTGCGAGCGATAGTACCACTCTCGATCCAACCCTCACTCTCGCAACATCGGTAGAACTTTGCGACGACCTGGCCATAGAATACACATTGCCAGAAAATCCATTTTCAGGATCGGTGGAACTGCAATTTTTAAACACGACGACTCTCACTACTGTCACTGCAACTCTCAATAGTAGCACGGGTACTACGTTTAACTTAAATCTCGAAAGTTTCACAAGTGTGGCAAATGTGGTGTCCAGCACAGCAAATGCAATCATAGCAGGTTCTTACACTGTCACCCTTGCGTACGAAGATCCATACGGCAATACAGCTGCAGATGATGCTGTGAGTCTGACAGTGACCGCTTGCTCAAGCTCTTCATCGTCTAGTTCGTCAGAGGGAGTTAGCGGTGGAGGTGGCGTACGTGCATCATCACTAAGGGCAAGACAAGAATTGGCAGCAGGAGCAATGAATGCTCGTGGTCTCCATGCGGCTGCATCAGCAGTAACTTCGGCAACTATAGATAGTTCCACCAAAACAATTCTTAATCAGTCTGCATTGCAACTTCGTACTTGCGATCGCGTGATGCGATGGTTTCGGGGGAACGAAAAAATGCTCACCCGCGTGAATGAGAGATTGCAGAAACGATTTGCATTTGTGTGTACCGAGTGATTCATTGGCAGCCCTTAGTAGAGATGATTCAATCTTTTTCTAGATATCGTCGTATTTGCTTTTTGAGTAACTCCCGACCATTGCCACTCTTTAAAAACTTCTCTCTTCCCAGAGCATCCATTTTCTCAAGATATGCTTCTGCATAGATCAGTTTCCAAGGTCTTCGTTGCACCGTCGAGCGATTGCGGCCGCTATTGTGCGCCAATAATCGTTTCTTTAAATTCATGGTATAGCCTATATACCAACCATGATCTTTGAGACTTTCAAGAACGTAGACAACATGCATGAGATAAGTATCGGCTTTCTTATTTATTTTAGGAGTATTTCATGAATTTGAATGAAGTTAAAATAGAACTTTATGGCAAAGAAAAGACAAGAAATACGTTCTTTATTGATGAAGAACGGTATAGGAAGGTTAGAGAAAATTAAGGTCGCGTATAACTCGCTGTGGCTCGTACGCGACACATAAAAACGCTTCTCGTGCTTGAGAAGTAATGATTGTTCGAATACGGGTGGCTGTGCCACGTAAACGCGAGCAGCGCACTGCAAGCGTTTTATACGTGGCAGCCCCAAGGAGAATCGAACTCCTGTTACCAGGATGAAAACCTGGCGTCCTAACCACTAGACGATGGGGCCGTACAAGATATACGGCATAGACAATGCCCCGAAATATGTATTACCAAATTGTCCTGAGCGCAGGCGATGGCGATGGGGCCAAAGGACTATTATTAACTTAAAAGAGCAACGAACCGTCGTAAGCGGTGCAAGTATACGGAGAACGGGGAATACTTCAACAAAATCATCGCAAATTAGGCTATATCATAAGATTTTGCCGAAAGAATGAAAGAGAAGCATCGGAAGGTATTGCATGAATCTTAATAATACTGTATAATAATTAAGTAATATGTCAAATATACACACACCATCATCAGCACACAGGTTTATCAGTATTGGATGTATGACGCTTGGCCTCACTCTTCTCTTGATTGGAAGTGAAGCAACATCGCAGGCACAAGATGCACAAGTGACACATCAAGGAGCAACGGTACTTGAAAGACTTTCCCAGCCAGTAGAAATTGCAACACTGGAACAAGCACATGGCGCAGCAATGCCGGAAGAGCGAGAGAGTGTCGATCTTCTTATCCTACTCGGTATGCTTTTTGTCCTCATTGGACTTGGTTTACATGCCTATATCGTCATTCATAGTGAACACACACCACATGAGCATAAGCCCATCAAAGTGCCTGTGCGCAGAGCAAGCTGGCAAATCTTCTGGATGCGGTTTTGAAAATATCTTCATTGAAGCAATAAAAAAAACGACCTTTGCAGGTCGTTTTTTGGAGGGATATACGAGGTGCTCTTAGCAAGAGCAACCGCCGCATCCTCCTTCGCCACCATGTACCATAGTGAAAAGGTGGAAAGAAATAATACGAAAGAAGTGTAGCATGCCAGAGAGTCGTTGTCTAGCACTCTCGTACGAAGAGTGCTAATTTTAGAAAGAATTTTTTTTGCCCAGTGCATCCCTGTGATACTGCCCAAACTCAGTAATCTCGAGGCAGAGATCATTCTTCACAACAGGACCATCGGTACAGATACGAATGCCAAGTGGATCGACCACGCAGTTACCACAAAGACCGTACCCGCACTTCATGTATCTCTCCAGAGAAAGCTGGCTAGGTACTTTGTACTTGGCTGTAACCGTCGATACCGCCTTGAGCATTCTCTCGGGGCCACAGGCAAATACTTGGTCGATAGGAGGATCTTTGGAATTTTTAACAGAAGCATCTAATAATTTTTCCAGCACTTCTACGTTGTATCCCTTGTGCCCCAGGGAACCATCGTCGGTTGCGATGTGCAGGGAAGTTCGCGGCAATTTTTCCAATTCCTCCAAGTAGAGAAGATGCTCTTCGCTGCGGGCACCAACAATCGCTTCCAACGTGCAACCGTGATGCACTGCTTGGGTTGCCACAAAGTACATGGGAGCTGCACCGTATCCACCTGCAACAAGCGCAATGTGATCTCCAGGTTTCCATTCGTACGAAGTACCAAAAGGTCCTCGAAGTCCTACCAAGTCCCCTACTTTGGACTTGGCAAGTTCGTTAGTCATTTCGCCAACGGCAAAGAACGTGATCTTCGTCTCTGCACCATCATCGTAGGCAACGCTCATAGGAATTTCGTCTACACCAGGCAACCACACCATCACAAATTGACCGGGTTTTGCATTGAGCGATCCATCAAAGGTGAAGGTGCGAACCATCTCTGTCTCTTGCTTGATCGCAGTGATGCGATAGGTTCGCGGTAGCCGGGATTGCAACTGGATTGAAGTCATTTGAATACTAGAATACTTGAATACTAGTACATGAGAGTACTTGAAATCTTAGATAATTGGGTTACTGTATTCTACTTTATGCAATCTTTTAGAGATCTTCATGCCTGGCAAGCTGGAATGAAACTTGTAGATGAAATCTATACCATTACTTCTACATTCCCACACACCGAAACATTTGGACTCACTTCACAATTACGAAGAGCTGTTACAAGTATTGTAGCGAATATCGCAGAAGGATTTGGTCGGTATAGCTATCCAGACAAAGCACATAAATTTACCATTGCAAGAGGAGAATGTGCAGAAGTAGAGGCACATTTATTGGTTGCCATTCAGCAAAAATTTACGAATGAAGAAAACACAAAACAAGCGTTTGCATTGATTGGTGACACAGGAAAACTTCTTTCTGGTTTAATCAAATCCTGCAACACACACAAGGCGAACCAAAACTAATCACAAGTATTCTAATACTCTAGTACTCAAACCTTCCCTCCCAAAAAAATAGATTAAGCCCTGTCAGCAAGCTCTCTATGCATACCACCAATCATTTCGGAAATATTTTGCACGCCCTCATTCGTACACCAAAGTTGCATCTCATCACACACTTTAGAAAAGACATCGAGTCCACGCTCCCACACTGCAGTGCCAATACCAACCAAACTTGCACCAGCGAGCATCAGCTCTAAAACATCTTCCCCTGTATACACACCACCAGTACCAATAATAGGAAGCTTTCCCTCTGTGGCCTTATACACATCTGCAATACATTTGACTGCAATCGGCTTGATACCAGGACCCGAGAGGCCACCCACTTTATTCGCAAGAATAGGCATCCTGCTTCGCAGATCTATTGCCATGCCTGGTCCAACCGTATTGATCGCAGTAAAACCATCTGCGCCCTTCTCTGCACACGCAGCTGCAATTACGCCGATGTTTTCCACATTGGGAGATAATTTTATGAAGACAGGAATAGATCCACTTACGGCTTTGACTGCTTTCGTAACCGCAGCAGCATCTGGCGCACTGCATGCAAACGGCCGGCCGAATTCATCTTCTACATTGGGACAACTGATGTTGACCTCAAAAAAATCTGGCTTGAGATCTTTTAAGGCATCGGCAGTCTTTCCGTATGCATCCACACTCTCTGCGATGATATTGGCTATGAGTGGTACAGGATGATCCTGCATGAAACTCCCCACTTCCTCCTGTGCCTTCTCCACTCCTGCATCGGGCACGCCCACTGCATTGAGCGTCCAATGATCGGTAGAAATAATAGTGGGATTTGGGTGCCCCATGTGCTCTCGAATCCAGAGAGACTTGGTTGTAATGGCTCCTGCACCATTGTTCACAACTAGTCTCCAGCTATTGGCAGTAATACCCATGATCCCAGATGCAAGCACAGTTGGGTTTTCAAATTTCACTCCGAGAATAGTTTGAGAAAGATTCATCGGGGATAGGATAGAGAAAACAAAGGCTCGTGTCATCCTGAGCCCTGCAACTCGTGTCATCCTGAGCTCTCTGTCATGGTTCGACACGGCTCACCATGACAAACTAATACCTAGTTATCGTAAACTGTCATCCTGAGCTCTGTCGAAGGATAGACACAACAAACACCCCTCGACAGAGCTCGGGCTGACAGGGGAGGGCTGCTTCAAAGGACTGAGAAATTAACCTACTACCACTTTCAAAAACTCTCTAAATAACGGATGAGGCCTGTGTGGCCTGCTCTTAAACTCTGGATGAAATTGTGAACCAAGCATAAACGGATGTCCTTTGATTTCCACAATCTCCATCAGCTTGCTCTCGGGCCATTCCCCAGAGAAGATGAGACCTTTCTCTTCTAGAGATTTGCGGAACTTGTTATTGAATTCGTAGCGGTGTCTGTGTCGCTCGGAAATCTGATCTTGCCCATACGCTTGGTAGGCCTTGGTCCCCTTCTTCAGCTCACAATCGAATGTACCCAAGCGCAGTGTTCCACCCTTCGCGCGACCCAGATGCTGACCAGGAAGGAAATGTACCAAGTACTTTGATTTGGAAATTTTTCCCTCTTCGTCAAATTCCTCACTGGTAATCTGCGGATCTTTGAGTGCGCTACGCGCAAACTCGATCGCAAGAATTTGCGAACCGAGACACAGACCAAGGTATGGAATTTTCTTTGTACGTGCATACTGCGCTGCGGCAATCTTTCCTTCTATGCCACGGGTGCCAAACCCCCCTGGAACCACCATACCCTTACAAGAATAGAGCGCGTCCCATGTTTCCTTGTCTTTCTGCTCCAGTTTCTCACTATCAATCCAAACCATTTCTGCCTTCACTCCATTGTACACAGCAGCAGATTTGATAGCTTCTATAACACTAAAGTACGCATCTTCTAGATAGGTATATTTTCCCACTATTCCAATGCGCACAGAACCTGTGGCTTCCTCGTGACGTTTTGCTCCATTCTCCCACTCCGACATATCGGGAGTGAGTGTACCCAAGCCAAGTTGATTCCCGATGATCTGCGCGATGTCGTACTTCTGTAATCCAAGTGGTACATCGTAGATACTCTGCAATGTCGGTGCGGGAATCACTGCTTTACGATCGACGCTGCAGAAGCTACTGATTTTATCGAGTAGCTCTCGTGGAATCTTATAATCTGCACGAGCCAGAATCATATCTGGTTGTAGTCCAATGCGTCTGAGTTCCCGCACAGAGAGTTGTGTTGGTTTGGTCTTGAGCTCTTTGGATCCTTTGAGATACGGCAGCAATGTAAGATGGATATGAAACACGCGACGAGATCCCATTTCCAACTTCATCTGACGAATGGCCTCCAAAAATGGCTCGCCTTCTATGTCTCCCACTGTACCACCCACCTCCACCATCATAATTTCTGCTTTGCTCTTCTTTGCTGCAGAAGTGATAGATTCTTTGATGGCATCGGTAATGTGTGGAACCACTTGAATCGTTCCTCCAAGAAAGTCACCACGACGCTCCTTGGCAAGCACCTCTGTATAGATCTTCCCCGTTGTCACTGTGCTTAGTTTGCTCATCGGTTCATCGATAAAACGCTCGTAATGACCCAAGTCCAAATCTGTCTCTGCACCGTCATCGGTGACAAACACTTCTCCATGCTGAAATGGACTCATAGTCCCTGGATCCACATTGAGGTAGGGGTCCAGCTTCTGTACAAACACCTTAAAGCCACATGCTTTCATGATGGCACCAATACTCGCTGTTGCGATACCTTTTCCTAGGGAACTACAAACACCGCCAGTAACGATAATGTAGCGCGTATCTTTGAGGAGGTGACTTTGTTTCATCTCTTGCGAGTTCTGATTTTTTCTCCTTCGCTTCTCTGCATCACCAACCATACAATAAATGTGGATAATTCATAAAACGTTAAATGGCAGCCCGGTCGCTATTCTAGCGATAGATTTCTTATAAAACAAAGATCAATCAAATTTGGGTGCATACTGCCTCTCTGCCGTGGTGCCATCTGAAAAATGAAACATGATTGTAAGTGATGATTCGTCTGGTGATGCCTGCTTTCCATGATTCTTGCGAATCGAATATGCTACTTCTGCTGCTCTTGGCATGCTGTCTTTACCATAGGCATTATCAAAATGACTTAAGAAATGATCTCTGGAGTATTCCACACCCAGATGTTGTCCAACACCATCAGTATGCACTGCATAGTGCATAACAAAATCTGCACTTTCCCCATCAAATGTGAGACATTGATCGATAATTGCAAACGGAACAACTCTATGCTGATAGCGAGGATCAATCGCAAGAACCCGCTCTTCTATTTGCTCAAATGGCCTTCCAGGATCAACCGAAGGACTTTGAATTGCAACATCAATGCCTCTATGAACACGAGCTTGTACTTCTTCCACCGATTGGCCGTGTGCCACAGCGCGTAAAGCATTCATGTGTCTTGGATAGACCCTTTGTTTCGTATTATCAAGTTTATCAAAAAAGCGAGGTAGCTTTACAACATCTTGTACCCCATCTGGACGATAAGCAGAACCATTACTGTGGTACAATATCGCATCGTGCGCTCCCGCCTCCACATTATCCCAATCTCTCAACTCTTCATTGATAATTGGATCCTTTCTTAATCTTTGCATCGTATCTGAAAAAATCTGAGCACCTCTTTCTGGATGAGCAGATTGAGCATTCTTACCATATTGTTGAAACAGAACAGATCCTGAATTTACATGAGTTTTAATATCTCTAGGAAAGGTGTAACCCACATCATGAACACTTGTGCCAAATGCTATTGCATCGACCTGTTCTCTTTTTACACCATGTAATCTAGTTCCCACTTGATGACTAGCAGCCGCAACTCTTGCCATATGGTTTGCATCATGCACATTAATCCATGACAGATCTAATCCTCTGTCATTGTGTGTAATAGTAGAGTCTAATGCTTCTCTTAGCTTGTGATGCGTTCTACCTCTGAACAAAGGTATTTGCTGAAGTGTTGCAGGCTCAAAGCTAATAACGTCTGGACTGTTAGAATTTCTAACATTAAAAAAAGAGGACCACTGGCCCTCGTCGTTTAGACTAATAGGTGCACCCGTGGACTTCGCAAGAGTTCGACCTGACATTATCGGCAGTATAATGAGAAAAAGTGCTATGTCAATTTTTTTTACCTAATTCAATTTCTCATCCAAAATATCCATTATTTCACTAGGAAGTTGTTCCATTTCAAAATGACCTTTATCCGCAAAAAAAACGCCATAACCAAGACTTTGTTTCACTAATAAAATGCCATATTCCGGGTGAGTCCACGGAT
>CAZLFU010000026.1:0-11262 GCA_964558895.1 uncultured Candidatus Peribacteria bacterium | reverse complement strand
ATGAATTATGAATTATGAATTATGAATTATGAATTATGAATTATGAATTATGAATGCTATGCCTATCAGAAGGAAACTCACATTCAATCATCTACAGAATTAGTAAAGCATGTTGGCTATCCTGAGGATTTGCCATGGACTTCTTAAAAAGAAAATTCCAAATCCTCAACTCAGAAACCAGTTAACTGAACAAAATATTTATTCAGAGTCTTTCCCTTTGGTAACCCATCGGATAGGAGTTCCTTCGAATGCAAATGTTCTGCGGATAGCGTTGTCCAAGAAGCGCAATTGGCTTACTTGTACCTGCTTTGGATTTTTAACGAAGAGGATAAACGTAGGCGGAACTTCCGAAGCCTGTGTGATGTGCTTAGTCTTTGCAAGTGCAGACATTGGTTGTCCGTGTACAGAATCTTCAAACCAGCGATGCAACTCTTTGTCGGCAATGCGACGAGTGCGATTTCCCTGAACAGCTTCTATCAAATCAAATAATTTCAAGAGACCATCACGCGTTTTTGCAGAGCACGGGAGGATGGGAGCAAACTTGCAGAACTCTAGAAGAATCTTGGCGTGAGAAACTGCAGTCTTCTTTTCCTCTGCAGTGAGTGCATCAGCTTTATTGAGCAAAATAATCAAACCTTTTCCTTCATCTACTGCCATTCCTGCAATTCGCTTATCCTGTTTACTCACTGGTTCCGTTGCATCCAGCACAAGTACAGTAATATCGCACTCTTGAATTGCTTGGATACTTCTAAGATATGCGAAAGTCTCTATATCTCGGTTGGTCTTGCTTTGCCTTTTGATACCTGCAGTATCCACAAACACATAATCTTTCTCGTGATAGCGAATGACTGTATCGGTTGCGTCTCTGGTGGTACCGGCAATATCAGAAACAAGAAGAGGGGATTTCTCTCGTTGCACTTCGGACATGAAGGCATTCACCAGCGAACTTTTTCCAACATTTGGTTTTCCAATAATGGCGATTCGTGGCGCTCTATCTTCTGGCAGTGGATCTTTCGTAAAATGGAGAGCCTTCAATTCTTGTACAATGTGATCTTGCAATTCTGGTATGCCAATACCATGGGGTGCACTCACTGGAGTAATGATGTCTGTGAGGCCGAGTTTGAAATAACGGGCTAGTACTTCATCTATCGTTGCTGGATTATCACACTTGGTTGGAACGATGATAAGTGAGATATGCTTCTTGCTTCTTTTGCGAAGAAGAGTCGCTATTTCAAAGTCATTGGCAGTGAGCTCTTGTCTACTATCAATGGTAAAGAGAATGAGATCAGCACTTTCCAAAGCCAAGAGTGATTGCCTATGCACATCATCTTCCATTTCTTTATCTTGTGTTCCTCCTCCCATGCCTCCCGTATCTATCAAGAGAAAATCTAGCTCATCTGTAGAGACCATGCTCGCAATTTGATCACGCGTAGTTCCAGGAATATCGCTTACAATTGCCTTTCTTCGACCAATCATCCTGTTGAACAGGGTAGATTTTCCAGTATTGGGCTTGCCGATAATTGCAACAGTTGGGAGCTTGGCCATTCTGGTTCTGATGTGAATCTTTGGGGATTCTACCATGATCTACCTTAAAAACCGCATGAATTCCTACTTTCTCTTCTAAAATTGATGACTGCAATGCTATGCTGGTCTGGCATGACTACAGGTTTCATTCTTCAAAATTGGCAACAAAGCTTCGATAATTCTTGTAAGCCTAGGGCATGCAAGGCGAATTTTGCTTTATAATTATTTTCATGACCCCCTACCATCCCTCATCGGTAGAAGCCAAATGGCAGAAGAAGTGGGAAGAAGCCAAGGTCTATGAGGTAGATCTTCACAAAGCGAAAAATCCGTTTTATAGCTTGGTGATGTTTCCGTATCCAAGTGGAGATAAGTTGCACGTTGGTCACTGGTATAACTATGGACCAGCAGATTGTATTTCTCGGTACAAGCGAATGAATGGATACGATGTATTCGCTCCCTTTGGGTTTGATGCCTTTGGTCTACCTGCAGAGAACTATGCTATTAAGACAGGAGTCCATCCAGATGATTCTATTACCGAGAACGTAGAAACCATGACCAAGCAGCTCAAGCGTATTGGTTGTATGTACGATTGGAGTAAGACGGTCAATACATCCAAGCCAGAATATTACAGATGGACGCAGTGGCTCTTTTTGCAAATGTTTAAGAATGACCTAGCCTTTCGCAAAGAGGCAAATGTGAACTGGTGTCCTAGTTGTCAGACTGTTCTAGCCAATGAACAAGCGCAGGATGGAACATGTGAACGATGTGGCACCGAAGTGATACAAAAGCCAATGACGCAGTGGTACTGGAAGATTACCAAGTATGCAGATCAATTACTGGGCGGGCATGCAAACCTGGATTGGCCAGAAAAAACAATTTCTATGCAGAGGAATTGGATAGGGAGAAGTGAGGGCTGTGATGTGTCTTGGAAAGTAGATGGTTTAGATATTATTTTGGATACGTTTACAACGACAGTTGATACAATTTATGGAGTTACATTTGTAGTTATTTCTCCTGAGCATCCGTTGTTAGATAATTTGGTGACAGAAGATCACAAAAAAGAAGTTCAAAAATACAAGGAGGAAGCAATGAGAAAGAAAGATATTGATAGAATGGCAGAAGGAAAAGACAAAACTGGAATTCCAACCGGCTCAGAGGTAATTCATCCTTTCACAGGAGAAAAAATTCCTCTTTGGGTTGCAGATTACGTTCTCATGAATTACGGAACAGGGGTAGTTATGGGTGTACCAGCTCATGATCAAAGAGATATGGATTTTGCTAAGAAATTTAAATTTAAGGTTGTGCAAAGTATTCAAGATGAGAATGGAGAGACTTTTGTTTATGACGATGTAGATAAATATAACGTTAAAGGAGTCATTATTGATTCCGGAGATTTTACAGGTCTTACTATTCTCGAAGGACGTAAAAAAATTATTGGATTTCTTGAGAAACAAAAGTTGGGCAAGAAAAAGATTCAGTTCAAGCTTCGAGATTGGTCCATCTCTCGCCAGCGATACTGGGGAGCACCTATTCCGATTGTCTACGATCCAGAAGGAAATCCTCATCCTATTCCAGAAGAGCACTTACCATGGACTCTCCCTCGAGATGTGGAGTTTAAACCTACTGGAACTTCTCCTTTAGCCCAGAGCTCAGAGCTCAAAACAAGGACGGAAAAAATCTTTGGAAAAGGCTGGAGACCAGAAGTGGATACCATGGATACCTTTGTGTGTTCCTCTTTCTATCAGTTTAGATACTTAGCAGAAGGTTCTTCTTCTGAGCTGGTTCCCAAAGACATCGAAAAGAAGTGGATGCCAGTAGATCTCTATATTGGAGGGCCAGAGCATGCATGTATGCATCTTATCTATGCACGTTTTGTTACAATGGTACTCAAAGATTTTGGCTATATATCAACAGAAGAACCGTTCAAAAAATTAGTTCATCAAGGTCTTATTACAAACCAAGGAGCCAAGATGAGTAAGAGCAAAGGCAATGTGGTGAGCCCAGATTCATTTGTAGAAAGATATGGTTCCGATGTGTTTCGCATGTACCTCATGTTCATGGGTCCGTTTACCGATGGGGGAGACTGGAGTGATACTGGAATCAAGGGAATTGATAGATTTGTGCAAAGAATTTGGAAAGTATTTTCTGAAAGTTCGAACAAAAAAGTAGATCAAGATTCAGCCCTTGAGAATAAGCTTCATTCGACTATTAAGAAAGTTACAGAGGATATAGAAAAGCTACATTTCAATACCGCAATCAGTGCATTGATGGAGTTGCTTAATCTTCTGGAGAAGCAGGAGAAGGTCTCCTTGGAGACGGGTCACATCTTTGCAAAGCTTCTAGCCCCATTGGCTCCACACCTTGCAGAAGAATTGTGGGAAGTGATGGGCGGATCTGGCTTTATCATTGATCAGACTTGGCCAACGTACGATGAATCGAAGATGATAGCGGATACTCTTATTATTGCCGTACAGGTGAATGGCAAAGTTCGCAGTGAAATTCAAGTTGATGCAGCTGCATCTGAAAAAGAAGTTCTTATCAAAGCAAAGGAAGATCCAAATGTGCTTAAATATATAGAAGGACAGAAGATAAAAAAGGAAATCTATGTGAAGGGTAGATTGGTGAGTTTGGTCGTTTAAGTTAAGTATAATTGACATCAATACAAACGAGTGTATTGTATCTAGCATGAGTGGAAATCTACACAGGTTTCGTTCGAGCGAAGAACAACCAGCTCAATCTGCTTTCAATGCAAGAAGGGGATGTGTGGAAACAACATTGAATTGCATGATGAATGAAATTCATGCAGGTGGTGCCAGTCCCGATTTGCGTGATCCAAAAAGATGGTCCGCATTTGGTCATAGAAATTCAGATTTTCATAGAGTTATTGTCGCTCCGTATGATACAGATTTTGTGATGTTTCATGAAATTGCAGTTCGACCTAAACTTGAGAGTATTGGAACTTTGAAAAGGAATTCTGTTTTAAAAGTTGATAGTGGCGCATTAGAAATCATGCTTGGTAATTTCCAATCTGAGTTGTTGGAAGTAGGAAAGAGAACTTTTTTAACTTCTCCTCTACCTGACCAGGTAGTGTATGCAAGAAGTTCAGATAAAGACACATATTTCACTGCTATAGCCTCAGGAGAAGAATATTATAAATATCCCAGTAGAGGATCATGTGGAGTGACCTTACTAGGATGTGACGTTAGGAATCGTATGGTTGAAATGTTTCATTCTTTCAATTCAGCTTCATCTTTTAGCTAGTAGAAACTTTTTGGCATGCATCATGTATTCCTGAGACCAATCTCGCAACTGTAATTCTAGATAGGATATCACCTTTGCCAGGAATAGATAATTTATCCAAAAAGGACATTCTACCCGTTGGTAAAATATGAATGTCGGTTCCTTCTGAGCGAAGAACTCGAAAAATTCCGTATAGAAGATCTAATGCAAATGCCTTATCGGGAACCCCGAGATCTTTAAGAGTTTGACTATCCGAAATCTGATCAGGAGAAAAATCGCAAATGCTTGCTAGAGCAGTAATAGTAATATCACCTATTTCCTTCGGAGTTGGCACTTTGTTTACCATAAAATTTCAATTGCAGTCTAAATTTTGAATCTATTTTGTCAACGATAGAATATATCATTTACTGCCACACCTTCCATTGCTAGCTGCTAATAAATTTGCAATTTCACTCGCAATAAAAGCAGGCTCCTCATCTGCAAAGAATCTTTTTTCAAAATGTTCATGAGGTTCCCAGGTTCGATTATTATTTACCCTGGGATCGAGAATACAAGCATACTTAAGTGATTCTATTGATTGGCGAACCCTGTTAGTAATTTCATCTGGTCTTTGATGAGTAATTTCATCTATAAGTAAACACTTCCTGCTGTGATCCTCTCTCTTAAGTTCACATCCTAAATCAAACATGTTATTTACCTCCACAATACTAGAATTTTGTAGTTTTTTGTGAATTGCAGTAGTAATTTCACCCTGAACCCCCATTGAAACGATGACGCTATTAGTTTCAGAATCGAAAATAGAGGGTATTTTATAGTCTCTTAAAAATCCAATTAATATATCTCTAGGAATCCTTCTTTCTCTTGATCCAGGAATTTTGTAACCACCACGAATTAAGCCTGTATCAAACCACTTTGCAGCGGTTCTTGGAGCTACATTACAAATTCTTGCAATATCACCAGTTGTGTAAATCTCCTCAGAGTGTGATGCATTTCTTACCATAGCAATCCTTCATTTTCCTCTTAGATTCTGCTGTGTCAAATTTTCTTATCGTTTACACTATAAATATGCCCCATCCATTTGATCGTTACGCAGAATTTACAGACTTGGCACTTCTCAGGGAATTTAGCAGTAAACCCCTTCGTAAGTCTGTTCGTGTGAATACACTCAAATACTCAGTGGAAGAGTTTAAAGAGTATGCAAAGACGCAAGGATGGGAAGTAGAGCAAGTTCCTTGGTGTAAAGAAGGGTTCTTTGTGGAAAGAGAAAATAGAGAGCACGCATTAGGAAAAAATATTCTTCATCTCCTTGGATATATGTACATGCAGGAAGCTTCTAGCATGCTTCCAGTGGAGTTACTGGAGCCACAGCCAGGGAACAGAGTCTTAGACATGTCCTCTGCACCAGGAAGCAAAACTACGCAAATAGCCGCAAAACTAGCGGGTAGGGGAGTTGTATTTGCCAATGATGTGCAGGAAAAAAGGCTAGGAACACTCAAGGTCGCCCTACATAGGGCAGGTGTCACCAATGTAATAGTAACAAAACGCCCAGGGCAGTTGTTTGGTGAGCATATGCCGGAGTACTTTGACTGCGTTCTGTGCGATGCACCCTGCACCGCACAGGGAACATCGAGAAAGGACGTAGATGCACTTTCATATTCTTCGGAGAAAGGTATAGCAGTTGCCGCAAAGCTTCAAAAGGAATTATTAGAGTCTGCTGTTCATGCAGCAAGGATAGGAGGCAGGATTGTCTACTCAACATGTACCCTCACTCCAGAAGAAAATGAGGAGGTGGTAGCTTTTATATTGAATAAATTTAGTGATCAATTAAAACCAATTAAAACAGGGCTGAATCAAATTTTAAATCAATCAATTACTGATTCAGAAATTGTTCAAAAATTCCAAATTCCAAATTCCAAATTCCAAATTCCATCTATTCGTCTCTGGCCCCAAACCTACAATACAGAGGGATTCTTCTGTGCGGTATTTGAAAAAATATCTTCTACAAGGGCTAAATCCAAATTTGAGTGTGTACACTATCAAGAAAGGATTCTCACGCCATCTCGACTCAACACTATCAAAAAACAACTAGAAGAACGATATGGGACATCATTTATAACTGAAGAGGAGACTTTGTTACAGAGAGATGATGAGCTGGTACTTACGACAATAGAAGTAGAAAGACTACACTTACCAATGCAGAATTATGCACTTGGTATGCCGTTTGGAAAGGTTTTGAAGGATAGCACAGTTCGTATTACCAATGATCTTGCAACATTTCGTGGTCAACTAGCTACCAAGAACATTTTTGCTATCGGTGATCCAGAATATTTGGACTACACAAAAGGCTCGGATATTAATTGTGAGAGCGACTTGGATGGTGATGTAGTAGTGAGTTGGAACAACTTGGTTCTTGGCCTAGGAGTTGCGAAGAATGGCAGAGTAAAAAACAGACTTTCTCGTTGGTTGGTACAACATTTCCAGTAGGAGTTGCTCGTAAGTCTCTTTTTCTGTTACATTCCATCACTATGCAGAATTTGGGTTTTACAACATTCGTAGATCATGCACCTGGGAAAAGTGTACCAAATTCAGACTTACATCAATTTTCTGACATTGAAAGAAGGACAGGAATTCAGTGTAGAAATATAGCAGGGCCAGATGAAACAGTTGCATCCATTGGAGTGGATGCTGCTAGAAAATTCTTTAAAGCTCTAGGAGCTTCACAGAAGGATAATCTAGGAGCTCTAGTAATAGGGAGTTGTTCGGAATTAAAGGTGCAAGAACTTGCAAACACAATAGCTACGGATCTTCACCTGAAACTTCCAGACAGCATGATCCAAGGAATAAATTTTGCTTGCAGTACTTTTCCTGCAGCAGTCGAAAGAGCTATGGCTATGAAAACTGATGGTGATCGTCTTGTAATAATGACAGAAACAATGAGTAGAATTGTTAATTGGGATGAAGAAAATACTGCCATTGTATTTGGCGATAGAGCATCTGCTTTTTCTATTTCTAAAGAAGGACCTCATGAAATATTACATGCTTTTGCAGAAGTAATTGAAGATCCTAGAGAATTGATACGTTTAGATAGAGTAGACAATGCAAAAGATGAAAATGGTGAATTTCGATCTCGTGACTGTATTCGCATGAATGGAACAGATTTATTTAAACTCGCGCCAGGTAAAATGGTAGAAGCGATTGAGGCTTCACTAGAAAGAATGGGTGAAAAGGCACCAGATATAAATGACATTCTTGCTATTGTTCCTCATCAAGCAAATGGAAGATTCATCAAAAAAATTAAAGATAAAATAAGAGATAGAGGTTGGTCAGATAAATTAATTGTTGATGAAATTGCTCAAATGGGAAATGTAGCAGGAAGCTCAATTCCTTCAGTCTTGGCTCATGTAAGGAATCAACTCGCAGAAGATAAGATAGTAGCCTGTCCAGCAATAGGTGCAGGCCCATGTTTTGAGCGTGGGAAGCTTACTTGGGGCAATGTGCTTTTTCGTGTAGGACAAGATCGCTAAAACGTACTCTTGAGGTATACTGTCCTCCTCATGGATCCAACGACTGATATCAAAGCACGGCTTTCTATAGAAGATCTTGTTGGTCAGTACTGTCAGATACAGAAGAAAGGAAGAAATTTTGTGTGTATCTGTCCTTTTCACAAAGACACGCATCCCAGCATGGTCATCTCGCCAGATAAAGGGATTGCCTACTGCTTTGCCTGCCAGAGCGGAGGGGATATTTTTAGCTTTTATCAGGCGATCGAAGGAGTAGATTTTCGTCAGGCTCTCAAAGACTTGGCAGAGAAAGCAGGTGTAACGCTAGAGTCCGCTCCTGTTTCTTCCATGAAAAAAGATGAGAAAGATCGGTATCGAGAATGTTTAGAAGCGGCATCATCGTTCTATCAATCCCAATTGAAGGAATCAAAATCTGCTACGGAGTACATTTCGATCAAGAGAAAAGTGCCAGATGAACAAGTGGCTCAGTTTGAATTGGGATTTGCGCCAGATTCCTTTTCTGCAACATATGATTACTTATTGAAGCAAGGATTTAGTCGCAGTGAGATTCTTGGAGCAGGTATAGGAGTGCAGAAAGATTTACACGAAGAAAAAATCTATGACAGGTTTCGCAACCGCCTCATGTTCCCTATTCGAGATCAACAAGGGAAGTTGGTTGGTTTTGGAGGAAGAACACTTGGTGATTCGGATGCAAAGTACATCAATTCTGCAGAAGGACCACTGTACCACAAGTCCAATGTTCTCTATGGTATACATTTGGCGAAGGAATCCTTTCGCGAATCCAAAGCTGCTCTTTTGGTAGAAGGCTATTTCGATGTTCTGGCGTGTCATCGAGTCGGCGTGCATCACACAGTCGCAGTGAGTGGTACCGCACTTACACCACAACATGCCAAGCTTCTCAAGCGCTATGTAGAGGTAGTGGTGTTGTGTTTGGATCAAGACAAAGCAGGAAGAGATGCTGCCGACCGTGCCTTTCATGTATGCACAGAAGAGGGTTTGCAAGTATCTGCAATAGTTCTTCCGGCAAAAGACCCAGATGAAACACTGCAGAGTTCGGAGGATCTTCTCAAGTCACTTCTGAGCTCTTCTGCAAAGCCCTACCTGGATGTGATACTCGATGAAATACAAAAGTCTGATGTGAGTTCGTTCGAGGGAAAAAGAGGTGCACTCAAAAAAATAATGCCACTCTTACGGTCACTGACGAGCGAAGTAGAACGAACACATTATATGAGTGCTCTTGCAGCGCTACTTGGTACGACGGAATTGGCACTTCAAGAAGATCTCAAACATGTAGACAGACCCCTGTCTCACGAAGTGATTTCCTCCAAAGAAGACGGTACATCAAAGGTAAAAAAGGAAGAATTTTCCCGCCAGGAGATTGCACTCGGGTTTTTTCTTGTTCATCCAGCACTCAAGCATCTCATCTCTCAACTTATAGAGCCAGAGTCAGGTTTTGCGTCTGCTCTGTACCAAGCCATAAAAGATGTATCAGATGTATCTGAACTTTCTGTAGATATGCTCAATTTGCCGCAAGAGTTCCAGGAGAGGGCAGGTGTCTTGCATCTCTTCTGCGAGCATCATGGATTTGCGGCTCTCTCGCCTGTGATGGCAGAACGAGAGATCAGAAAAAATTGCCTCTATGCGAACCGAGACATGCTCCATGCAAAACAGAAAGACATTTCCAGAAAGCTCATAGAAGCGAGATCACAGGGGAATGTGGCAGACGAAGCCACACTAAATACGCAGTATCAGGAGATTCTCAAGCTTGCTAGCTTGCTTCGGTAAGCCATTTTGAGCGTATATCCAAATTCTCTTGGTTTTTTGTAAGAATATAGAGTATCTTATTGCTTGGCGAAAAGGCGTTTTTGCCTATACTTCTTTACTGTATGGCTTCACATCCCCGAAAGTTCATCGCTCAACCTACGGATGACGACCTGAAAAAATTTCCCGATGAGGTGAAACATCTTGTTAAAAAAGGAAGAGAACAGCGTTATGTAACGCATCAGGAGATTATGGCTGTCGTTCCGAATATCGAAAAAAACGTCGATCTCCTCGATGAGATTTATACGTTGTTGATCGACCTTGGTATTCAAGTGATCGATGTAAAAGACGCACTTATTTGGGATAAAAAAGGATCAGCAGCTTTGGAGGTTCCAGAGCCGATAGAAGATCTTACCGAGATTGCAGCAAGCGATTTTGACATGGATGATGATGATTCTGATAACGAAGAATACATCGAGAAGAAAGTAGAAGTGCCAGATGAAAACGAAGAAGTTCTGGATATGATTGCAACAGCGGGTATAGCTCCAGACGAACGTGAGCTCAGTGATGAGGAGAAAGGCAAGAGGCGTCGTGAGCGAGAGGTAGATCTCCTCGAAATCAGTAATGACTCTGTACGTATGTACCTTTCTGAGATTGGTCGTGTTCCGCTTATCGACGGTCGAAAAGAAGTGGAGCTTGCGCGACGTATTCGCAAAGGAGATGCATCGGCCAAGCAGCAACTCGCAGAAGCAAACTTACGTTTGGTGGTGAGTATTGCCAAGAAGTACATCGGTCGTGGTCTTTCTTTCTTGGATCTTATACAAGAAGGAAATATTGGTCTCTTCCGTGCGGTGGAGAAATTCGATCCAGAACGTGGATTTAAATTTAGTACCTATGCTACATGGTGGATTCGCCAGGCGATCACACGTGCTATTGCAGACCAGGCACGTACCATTCGTATTCCTGTCCACATGGTGGAAACCATCAACAAGCTTACGCACACACAGAGGCGCTTGGTGCAAGAGCTTGGTCGTGAACCAACGGTAGAAGAGCTTGCAGTAGAAATGGAGATGGATGTGAAGAAGGTTCGCCACATTCAAAAGATCAGCCAAGACATTATCTCGCTCGAGTCGCCGGTTGGTTCCGAGGAAGATAGCAAGCTTGGGGACTTCATCGAGGACGAAGAGGCAATCAATCCATTTGATGCGACCAACAG
>CAZLFU010000025.1:0-11909 GCA_964558895.1 uncultured Candidatus Peribacteria bacterium | reverse complement strand
CCGAAAAGTACGACATCTTCTGGAATCATCCAGAAGGTCATCATTGTTTTTCTGTTGATGTAACGAACCGTCTTTTGTAGGGGTTATTTATGATTGATAAGCTTCGAGCACTGGCTGCCGAGTATGATGTGTTGCAGAAGAAAATTCAGGATCCAGAGGTACTTACAGATCCTAAACAGATTGCAATCATTAGTAAGCGACTGTCAGATTTGGAGCCACTCCTTGCTTGTATCAAAGAATATGATGCATGCCAGGCAGCATTGAAATTTGTAGAAGAAGTACGTGGAGATCCAGAAATGGAAGCATTGGCACAGGAGGATGCAGATAAATCAAAAGAAAGAATTCCTATTTTGGAAGAACAAATGAAACAATTTCTCGTTCCAAGAGATCCTGATGATAATCGCAATGTTATCTTGGAAGTGCGTGCAGGAACTGGTGGAGAGGAGGCAGCATTATTTGCCGCAGAATTACTACGGATGTATCTACGCTATGCAGAAGAACGAGGATGGAAGATAGAACTTCTGAGCAAGAGTGATGCGGATAATGGCGGTATTAAAGAAGCAAGTGTGCGAATTATTGGCCATTCATATGGATATCTTAAGTATGAGTCGGGAGTCCATCGGGTACAGAGAATTCCCGTCACAGAAAATAAAGGTCGTGTGCATACTTCTACAGCTACCGTCGCTATTTTGCCGGAAGCTGAGGAGGTGGACATCAAAATTCGCGACGAAGACATCAAGGTAGATGTATTTCGCAGTAGTGGCCCTGGTGGCCAATCGGTAAATACTACGGATAGCGCTGTCCGCTTAACACATGTTCCTACGGGTGTTGTTGTAAGTTGCCAGGATGAAAAACGCCAGCTTAAAAATAAGGTAAAGGCAATGAGTATTCTCCGTAGTCGGTTGTATGCAGCAGAGCAGGAACGCTTAGCAAAAGAGAGGGGAGACATGCGCTCTGGTCAGATTGGAACGGGTGATCGTAGTGAGAAAATTCGTACGTATAACTTCCCGCAAGATCGTATTACCGATCATCGTATTGGAGAAAACTTCAGCAATCTTCCAGGTATTATGGAAGGGGATATTGCAGACATTCTTGAGAGTCTTAAAAAGAAAGATACCGAAGAGAAATTGGCTAAGATTGGACAAAATTAGTGAACAAATAATTTATACTGCCTGTGTGGTATCGCTCTGCATAGCCGATTGCACAATCAAACGATACGTAATGGAGTGCTGTAGAATTTCTATGAGAGACTTTGCAGTGCGAATATCCTCTGCCTCCAAGCCCAAGGCATCTAGCTGGTTGTACAGAGATTTGGTTGAGATATTGAGTTCGCGTGCAACGGCATTGATTTTCATACCTGTGCGAATTGCTTTGTAGTAGAGAGAGATATCGATCAATTTCTTCATAGCGTTGGCATTTTTTGAGCGTTCCTCAATACTAGATCCTTCATCGAGTACTTTATGGAGAAATTCAAGCAGAATCTCTTCTAGATATTCCGGTGATGATTTATCGGAAGTCATAGAGCTTGTTCTGAGCGAAGTTGTTTTAACGTAGTAATACGCTGATCAATAAGTGTTTTTGTCCCAATATCAGACCGATGTCGAATGGGGCCATTTACTTGCATACAGAGGTCTTCTGCAATGTTCTGAGCTTCCTTAATAGTATCTCCTATGCCAACAATACCTGCAGTTCTCGAACCTCCTAACGTGTACATGGTATCTTTCTTCTCAACATCTCCAAAGTAGATACGTGCATTGTTTGGTATTGCTGGAAAAGTTACTGCTTCTCCCATTCTTTCTTTGGATTCTGGATAGCAATCTGGTGTGATGTATTTGCAGACTGTTGCCTGAGGTTTGAAGTGAACAAGGCTTGAATCCAATGTTCCTTCTATAATACCCAGACAGATGTCTACAAAGTCTGATTCAAGGAGAGGAAGGATATTCAAGGCTTCTGGGTCGCCAAATCTGCAGTTGTACTCAATGACGCGAATGCCATCTCTTACAGCCATAAATCCTCCATAGAGAATACCGGTATAAGGAACTCCGCATTCTTTTTGCAATGCTTCAGCAACCTGACAGTTGATAGTATGAGCTTGTGCAAGGTCCTGTTTGGAAAGAAAGGGGAGTGAATGATTGGAATCAGAATACGTCCCCATGCCTCCTGTATTTGGTCCTGTGTCTCCTTCATATGCTCTTTTGTGGTCCTGTACAGCAGGCATGTCTACTACCTGCAAACCAGAAACAAAACTCAGTAAGCTAAATTCGATACCAATCAGTTTTTCCTCTATAACTACACGACCGCATTCTTCTATACATTCCAGAGCATACTGTACTCCTTCATGAACAGAATGAAGATGATCACCACTGAGTTTCACTCCCTTACCACCTTTCAAAGCGTCGTATTTAATCACAAATTCACCACCTAATTCTTGATCAATAAATGTATACATATCTTCTGGTTCAGCCCTTGTATAAGCCCTGTAAATAGGAGATGAATCGATGCTATATTTTTGCATAAGATCGCGTGCGAACTGCTTGCTCGATTCTATACGAGCAGGGGATTGCAGTGGTGCAACACAGGGAACATCCATTGTGCTCAGCGCATCGGCAACTCCTACACAGATAGGGTCTTCTGGCCCGATAACTGCAAAATCAATTTCGTACTTTTTGGCATAAGAAAGCACTCTTTCTAAATCCATATAGTTGGAAACTTCCTGATGAGCCGCAATTTCTTCGATACCAGGATTTTTCTTTTGCGTCATCGCAAAGATCTCTGGTTTATGGGAACTCCTCGAGAGCGCATCCGCAAGAGCGTGTCCACGAGCCGATGAGCTAATGAGAAGAATCCGCATCAGAGAAGTGTCATCATTTTGTAAGCTTCTCCTTCCTCATCCGAACTAAATTCATTCATCGTCCGAGTACTATTTCTATGATTACCAAGGCTTTTCAGTAATTCTGGAGTTACTTCTGGCGTAGGGTATTTTCCTGTAAAACACCCATCACTAAAGTGTTTGATATTTTTATTTCCATAAGAAATAGCTTCTCGAACATCTTGAATATCTGTATAAAAAAGGCCATCTGCACCAATAAACTCACAAATCTCTTCTATGCTGTGATTCGCAGCAATGAGTTCTTGTTTCGTCGGCAAGTCTATCCCATAGGGATCAGGGGCGATAATTGGAGGAGCGGCAGATGCAAAATACACTTTTTTTGCACCAGCCTCTCGCGCAAGTTCTACAATTTTGCGACTGGTATTTCCTCGTACGATCGAATCATCAACTAGGAGCACATTGAGATCTTTAAATTCCAAGGAAATGGGGTGTAGTTTAAAATGCAGACTTCTCTTTCGTGAGGCTTGTCCCGGCATGATAAATGTTCTTCCGATGTATCTATTTTTGATTAAGCCCTCTCTATAGCGAATTTTAAGCTTATCTGCCAGGCCAGCTGCAGCAGGTCTACCAGTATCCGGAACAGGTATAATAGAATCAATATGAATAGCAGCAGCTTTGATGTGTTTTGCGAGCGCTTCCCCCATACGTACTCGTGCTTTGTACACGTTGACACCATCCAGAGTAGAATCTGGCGCAGCAAGATAGACCCATTCAAACATGCATGGATTTAAATCTCCTTTGCGTACAATTTTAGAATGGAGATTGTTATCGTTATCAATAAAAACAACTTCTCCTGGTTGTATATCTCGTACAAATTCAAAGTCCAATGCCTTGAAGGCAGTATTCTCCGAAGCGAGGATGTATTCATCCTTCAATCCGTGATTACGTTTTCCTAGTTGTAGAGGACGGATTCCATGCGGATCTCGAAAACCAACAATGCCATGTCCACCAATAAGCGCAACGGTGGAGTAAGCACCTTTGCACTTGCGAAACACAGTATTCACTGCACGAAAAATATGATCTGGGGTGAGGTGAGTAGGTCGTAAATTATGGAGTGCAACAGAAAAAATATTGAGGAGAATTTCGGAATCGGAATTGGTATTGAGGTGTCTGTAGTATTTTTCCTTTAACTCTTTTGCAAGCTCGCGTGCATTGGTGAGGTTGCCATTATGTGCGATGGCAATACCAAAAGGTGTATTGACGAAAAATGGCTGTGCCTCAAATTCACTACAGCACCCTGCTGTGGGATATCGCACATGGCCAATGCCCATTCGCCCTTGTAATCTAGCCAATGATTTGGAATGAAACACATCACGAACCATGCCATTGGCTTTTTTGAGATGAAATTGATTGTCGTATGTCATGATTCCCGCTGCATCTTGCCCTCTATGTTGAAGAATGATTAATCCATCATAGAGGTCATAAATTGCATCTTGATAGCCGGAAATAGCAATAATTCCACACATACTACTCGGTGACAAGAATGGAAAGAGCGTTAAAAAACCTCAAGGTTTGCGGCAATTGATGAGTCGCAAAAGAGAGAGGACTATTCATAGATGCATTCTAAAGAGGAACTACAAAAGTACAAGTTGCGTAGTTCTACAGTTCTTGCATTTGGCGCTTCTTTGCATAGACGCAATTTTTGATGAGACTTGCAACAGTCATAGGGCCTACGCCTCCTGGAACAGGCGTAATGGCAGAGGCAACTGTTTTCACTGCTTCGAAATCTACATCGCCAACTAGGCATTCGTCTGCTTTGCTCATCCCTACATCGATGACAACTGCACCAGGTTGCACCATATCTGCTGTAATCATCTGAGGTTTTCCCACTGCGACAATTAAAATGTCCGCCTGTCTTGTCATCGCAGCAAGATTCTTGGTTTTGCTATGACAAACTGTCACTGTCGCATCGCGATTGAGGAGCATGATTGCGAGTGGCTTTCCTACGATATTACTTCGTCCAACAATCACCACATGCTTGCTTGTAACAGGAATATTGTAATACTCGAGAAGGGTAATAATTCCAGAGGGAGTTGCAGGAGGAAGATGTTCAAATTCTTTGGAAAGAAGCATTTTCCCTAGGTTGTAGGCATGAAATCCATCAGCATCTTTGCGAGGATTGATAGCACGAATGATAAGAGGAACATGCTCTTCTAGATGTGCGGGAAGTGGCAGCTGCACCATGAATCCTGCAACATCTACATCGGCATTCAGTCTTTCGATTTCTTTCATAAGATCTTCGAGTGAGCTATCTGCAGGAAGATGTCTATGCTCACTGCGCATGCCAACAGCCTCGCAGCTTTTAAATTTTTGCTTGATGTAGCTGCTACTGGCAGAGTTCTCTCCTACCTGAATAATCACAAGTTTGGGATCTAGCTCTTGCACGAGTGGAATAAGCGAATCAAGCAGAGCTGCTGCTGCTTCCTTGCCTTGGAGGAGAGTTGCCGTCATACGAGAAGTATAGAAGAAGAAGTGAGAATGCCAAATAAAGAAAACTACTCTACCCCCAATCTCACCCGAGCGGGATCTTGCCCTAGGGGCGGGGTGAGGATAGTTTGAATTTGCCCGCAAAGATGCGTAACGGAATTTTTAAGCGACAATATCAATCAGTGTATTACAATAATTTTTGAACAGAGTTCCATATGAACTCAGCATTCTCTTCTTTCTTCCCAGAAGTATCCACAATGATGCAATTTGGCTGCTGCACAGCAGCGTACTCTTTGTAAATTTTTTTCTGAAAATCTTTCGTCTCGAAAGAATCGAGTTTTTCTCTTTTTAACATACGTTCCAATGATACTTCGAACGGTGGCAGAGTGATGACTGTACAGTCTGGAGTAGGGAAGTGAGCGTTGATAGTAGCAAGCCACTCAGCATCTAGTCCCAGAGCTTTTCCATAGATAATAGTAGAAAGTGTGTATCGATCTGTCACAACAGTGATGCCAGCTTCCAACGCAGGTCGTATGACGGTATCCACGTGATCAGACCGATCTGCACAAAAAAGAAGCTGGATAGCCTCCGGCGATAGCATATTGTCAGTTTCGTGAAGCATTTTTCGGATTTCTCTTCCAATTTTCCCCTCGGTGGGTTCCGCTGTTAATATACACGAAATACCCTCATTTTTGAGTTTTGCTGCAAAAAACTCGCTTTGACGGCTTGTTCCACTTCCGTCTGGGCCTTCGAAGACAATAAAACAACCTTGCATGCAGTAAATCAGTGCTTCAATAATAGCGAATTTCTGCTATAATTATAGAGAATAACCCTTCATTCTCCCTAAAGTGTCCATGCCAGCTCAAGACACAAAAAAAAATGGTTTCTCGATGCGCAAGATGACATTACAACTTTTATTGAAGTGGTACTTCCTAGAGGTACCAGGGAGAATTGTGACTGGTTATGTGCTGTACGCAAAAGCTTTCCTGGAAATCTTTTCCATTTTCTTTCTCCTGAAGACACTCTTTAGTCCTTGGAAGAGTATACGAGATGCCTATCCCTCAAATGGACTCAATCTTAGTCAGATAGCATATGCATTTAGTCTCAATTGCACTGCGCGAGGAGTAGGGTTTGTAATCAGAACTGCAACCATCTGCTTTAGTGTCACTATGCAATTTCTTCTCATTGCAGCATTCTGTATTGCTTTAATTGCATGGATTACATTTCCAGTATGGTTTCTGTATGGACTTTGGTATTTGATTCTCTCGTTTTCATTCTAAGAAATGCAAGAGCCACATTTTGATCTACAGGCCACGAAAGCGTACGCAGCACACAAGCTGCGAAAGAATGTCTATGGAGTTTCGTCTCTTGTCTTGTACGGATTGTGTATTGCGCTGTTCTCGTATGTAGGAGTGAACTCCAATCACCTAGAGGTTCCTCTTGTTGCACTTTGCCTGATTGGTTTCCCTCTTTTTGCGATTCATCTCTTTTCAAAAATAAAATTGGAGCGCGATGACATCGAACCATTTTCTCGTGCAAATCTTGCTTCGGATCTTTCGTATGAAATTATCAAAAGACTACTTAAAAAAGAGACGATCAACTCCTATGCTCTTTTTGAGGCTGCTATTTCTTCTCCGAGAGGAAGTTTCATTATTGGAGCAATGGGAGTAAAAAAATCAGAGATGCTCGATCGTTGTCAGCAGGCTATCCAAGGACATAGCATGGATATTCTCAGCTTTCTGCGTGATGCGCTGGAGCTCAAACCAGTGCTCAAAGAAGAACGCATTGATGCAAACGTAATTTTGTACCAACTCTTTAAGGGTTCGGCTTTCTTTAAAACTCTTCTCGATCAATGTGATTTGGCAATAGAAGATGTACGAAAAATTATTCTGTGGGAATCGTATTATCATCGTAAGATTCAAGGAGACAATCCGTTTCTCCCAGAGAATGCTTCTAGTTTTATGGGATCCATGGGTCGTTCTTGGGTAATGGGATACACCGATCAACTTGATGCTCTTACGAGGGATATCAGTGATGGAATTCTCTGGCGTGGTCGTAAGATGGTTGTGGCGCATCGTCAACAACTTGATGAAGGACTACGCATTCTTTCGCATTCCAGCCATCGTAATATCCTCATTTTGGGAAAAGTTGGTGTGGGAAAGCGTACGTACGTAGAAAACATTGCCTACGCTCTTCAAAAATTTGAGAAGGAAAAATCTTTGCCATATACAAGAGTGCTTATTTTGAAAACAGAAGAACTCCTCTCTGGTACAAAAAATCCAGATGGATTCCTTCTTTCCGCATTGGGAAGGGCTGAAGAGTCTGGTCGTTTTGTGCTCGTGATTCCCAACATGGGACTCATCTTGCAGTCTGCTGACGCGAACTTAAAGGCTGTGTTTGTGAAGTTTCTCCAAACTCGCAATATCTACATAATCGGTATTACGGATAATCAGGATTATCATCTGTATCTCAAGAACGATACAGCATTGGATAGCTTGTTTGATAAGATCTATTTGGATGATGCTTCGTATGATGAATCCATGGCCGTGCTGATGACACGGAGTTTCGATCTTACAGATCGCTACGGAGTCCAGGTAACATACAAAGCACTTAAGACAGTTCTCGATCTCTCACAGCGTTATCTTTCCAGAGGGGGACTACCGGGCAAGGCAGTAGATGTTTTACAAGATGCAGTGAGCGTTGCACGCAGGGGTGGGAGTTCTTTTGTGTTGGATCAGCATATCCGTTCGGTTGTTTCTCAAAAGGCGCGCGTGAATGTTACGCAAGTTTCCGAGAATGAAAAAGGCAAATTGTTGAACCTAGAAAAAGAATTGCACGACCACGTTGTAGGACAAAATGAAGCAATTACGTCTCTTGTGAGTGCACTCAAGCGAGCTCGTATGGATATAAGCGCAGGGAAGAGACCGTTGGGAACGTTCCTCTTTTTGGGTCCAACAGGAGTAGGAAAAACACAAACTGCCAAGGCACTTGCCGATGTGTACTTTGGTTCGGAAGAGAAAATTATTCGTCTGGATATGAATGAGTACAGCTCTCCAGATTCTGTTGTGGGAATTATTGGTTCTCCAGATGGATCCAGAGAAGGATACCTTGCAACACGTGTACAGGATAATCCATTTTCTCTTATTCTCTTGGATGAAATCGAGAAAGCACATAAGAATGTACTGAACCTATTTTTGCAAATTTTAGATGAAGGATTCATGATGGATGGAAGAGGAACCAAGACAGATTTCCGCAACGCAATTATTATTGCGACATCCAATGCTGGTTCTCTGTTCATTCGCGATTACTTCCGTGGTCAAGAGCAACATACAGATACGAAATCTGCATTCAAAGAAAGATTGCTCGATACATTGATCCAGAGAGAAAATTTTTCACCAGAGTTTATCAACCGCTTTGATGGTGTGATTATTTTCTACCCTCTTACACGAGAGGAAACAGTAGAAGTCACTATTATGATGCTCGATAACATTATTTCTGATATTCAAAATCAGAAAGGAATTACCATCAAAGTAGGACAAGATGTAGTGGATGCGGTAGCAGAACACGGTTACAGCATCGAATACGGAGCGAGAGAAATGCGTAGAACAATTACAAATGTCATTGAAACGTATTTGGCTGACTATTTCTTAAATCACGATGTGAGAAGAGGGGACGAAATTGTGATAAGAAAAGAGAATATAAAGTTTTCTTAATGTTTGTATAAATTATTTGTTCAATAATTTGGGCTTAAAGTAGGTTAAAATCCTTCTATTCATCTTTTAGTGAAACTTCTATGAAATACTTGCTTTTGATATAAAAAAGTGTATGATTTCTTTGTCTTCCTAGTGAAGACAAGATTTAGGATCTCTTCGGGGGTCCTTTATTTAATTATTTGAAAAAATTAAAATATAAACAACAACTGCACATAAAACTATCCATTTTACATTTTAGTTTTCGCTATAACCAACTAATCCAATTTACTCCAAATATACTCGTGTCCGCTGCACATGTCTGAGCGCGAAGCACTACTTCTGCCTGCTCCTTTCTAGCGCTCGAATGCCAAGTTGCGTAAGCAATCTTGGTTGAGAGCGCGCACAGGTCTGTAAGAAAGAAGGATGGCTTTGCGCGAGCTTGCAGCGGACAAAGGCTTTTTGGTTCTTTTTGGGCTCTCAAAAAGAACAAAGAGTATTGAGAAGCATGCTGCAACGGAGGTACAAGGAAGGAAATTGTTTTGTGTGATGAATTGTAGTGATTTGGCTAGACCTGGTATCAGGATGACTTTTATCACTGGTTGAAAAACTGTTATCACATTGTATTAAAAAACCCCCGCTTACGCGGGGGTTATGTTTTTCTTTTTACATCATTCCCATCCCACCCATGCCTCCCATGTCACCTCCTGACATTGTTGGCTCTTCCTTCTTTGGAATTTCTGTAATGGCAACTTCCAGTGTGAGGAACATAGAAGCGACTGACGCAGCATTTTCCAATGCACTGCGCGTTACCTTCTTTGGATCGATCACCATAGCCTTCACAAGGTCTTCGTAGGCACCTGTAAGTGCATTGAAGCCATTATTTCCTTTTTCATTGCGCACCTTCTCTACCACAACTTCTCCAGTTTGACCTGCGTTAGAAGCTATATTGGAGAGGGGAGCAGAGAGAGCATTGCGTACGATTTCTACGCCAGTATTTTCATCCTCGTTCTCGAGTTTTAGTTTCTCGAGCAAGGGAATACAACGAATGTATGCAGTGCCTCCACCAGGAAGAATCCCTTCTTCCGCTGCTGCGCGTGTAGCAGAGAGAGCATCTTCTACGCGGTGCTGCTTTTCTTTTTGTTCTACTTCTGTTGCTGCACCTACTTTGATGACAGCAACTCCTCCAGTAAGCTTTGCAAGGCGCTCCTGGAGCTTGTCTCTATCAAAATCTGAGGAAGTATTCTCGATATTTACTTTGATCTGATTGATGCGAGATTCGATATCTTCCTTCTTTCCTTTTCCGCCAACAATAAGTGTATTGTCTTTGTTAGAGACAACTCTATCTGCCATGCCAAGATCTTCTATTGTTGCATTCTCAAGCTTAAGACCTACTTCTTCGGAAATCACACGACCACCTGTAAGAGCAGCAATATCCCTCAGGATTTCTTTGCGACGATCTCCAAATGCAGGAGCCTTTACTGCAAGTGCAGAGAAGGTTCCACGGAGTTTGTTGACTACCAATGTTGCAAGTGCCTCACCTTCTATATTCTCACAGATAATTACAATTTCCTTGCGACCTTTTTGAGCAAGAGATTCCAAAAGAGGAAGAATTTCTTGAATAGAACCAATTTTCTTATCGGTAATTAAGATATAAGGACCCTGAAATACAGCCTCCATACGCTGTGTGTCTGTGATGAAGTATGGAGAGATGTATCCATTATCAAATTGCATTCCTTCTACATATTCCTTCTCGATGCCTAGAGTTTGACCAGCCTCTACAGTCACTACACCGTCTTTTCCGGCTTCATCAATTACTTCTGCAATGACCTTACCAATCTCTTCATCCTGCGCAGAGATGGTTGCAACTGCTTCGTACTCTTCTCTTTTGCTGATGTCTTTTTTCATCTTCTCCAACTCCTCGGTTACTGCCAACACAGCTTTATCGATACCACGCTTGATGCTGATGGCATTGGAGCCAGAAGTGAGGTGCTTAAGACCTTCTGCCATGATGGCATGAGCAAGGACTGTTGCAGTAGTTGTTCCGTCTCCTGCTGCATCATTGGTTTTGGTTGCAGCTTCTCTTACGAGTTGAGCACCCATATTTTCGAATGGATCTGACAACTCAATTTCTTTGGCAACAGACACTCCGTCTTTGGTGACAGTTGGTCCACCAAACTTTTTTTCGATAAGCACATTTCGTCCCTTGGGACCCATAGTTGCTTTGACCGCCTTGGTGAGGATCGCTACTCCAGAGAGAATCTTTTCTCTCGCTTCATTACTGAAGATTAGTTGTTTTGCAGACATAGCTAAGTGTGGGGAATAGATTGAAATTTAGGAAACCTTGCCCAAAATGGAATCAAGGTGGAGAATTTTTACTTCGACGTCTTTACCATGCTCATCTTTGAGCTTAATTTCATCTCCTGCGTACTTGCCGTAGAGAACCTTGTCACCAACTTTGAGGAAGTCGCTTGGGTTGGAACAGTCTTTGCCTACTCCTCCTTTACCAAGGGCGATTACAGTTCCCTCACTAGGCTTTTCTCCATTTGCAGTATCTGGAATCAAAATTCCAGAAGCTGTGACTTGTTCTTTTTCCATCGGCATAACAACCACGCGATCTCCGAGTGGCTCGATGGCTACTGAAAGTTTTGGAATATTGGCCATAAAAGCTAAATGGGAAGGAAAACTTGAAGAGAGAACCACCTACCAATTTTGAGAGAGTAGGTGATTAGCAGTCGAAGTGTATGAGTGCTAAGACTAGTCGTCAAGAGAATCCCTCAAGAATTAACTATGCTTGAAAAACGTATTGCATAACCCTGTCTTTACACAGAGATAAGAAGCTTCGTATACTTTGGACAAGTGTCCGCTTGATCCTTCTTTCCATTTTCCGAAATACAATTGAA
>CAZLFU010000024.1:0-12605 GCA_964558895.1 uncultured Candidatus Peribacteria bacterium | reverse complement strand
TTATAGGTAATCGCTATGTGGACCCATTCATTGAGCAATGAACTTGCAACAGTATCTGTTCTCATGGAAGCAAATGATGTTCTGGCTCCAAACCAAAGCCCAAGAAAAGAAGCATTGTTGGAAAAACCTATATCAAATGGCGAGGTTCCATTTGTTTTTAATTCTGCAATCATTGGGAATGTATCGGTGTAGGCATTCAGATACACCCATGCTGCAAAAGTAAATGGCTTATCGGTATGAACATACTCAACAGTAGAACCTAAATCTACATACGTCCCCGCACCGTTAAGTTGGAGCGCTTGCGGATCATAAAAGTTTGTTGGTGCAACACTTCCTGTCCAAATGGGGGTATTTTCGAGTGTTCCATTATTGTGTGTAGGAGACATATCTCTCGCAACAGACCCCACGCCTTCATCGAGTGGCCAATATCCAACAAGTCCAGTATCAAGAGTAAGATTCTGCAAGGTTTCACTCCCCGACATTGTCAAAACTTCGGAGGAGGAGACAGAAGTAAGATGTACACCTGTGGATGTTGTAAATGTTGCACCCGATCGCACCACAAACGATCCAGAGAGCGTGAGAGAATTGGTAGACATACTCATAGTACCAGCCACAGTAAGATCGTGGCCTCGTACTTTCGCTCCTGGTGCAAACGTATCACTTACCCATGTGAATATTTTCATTCCACTTCGCATAAGTAAGTTTTCATCTGCATCAAGAGTATACAAAGAGTCAATATCACTATCACCATTGTTATTTGCTGTATCAAGCCTTTCTACTGTTATTTGTGTGTTGGTTTCCGAGCGAGTGATTAAATGATTTTGGTATAAATCTATGTCAGAAATATCTGCATCATCTGCAACAGTAACCGTTACAGCGTTCTCCGTTTCATCATCGAGATAGAGAGTAAGAATATCTCCATTGCTGATTTCTACATTTGAAAATGTAAAAGATCCGTCTGCACCAGTTTCTTCCGTTCCTGTTGCTGCTGCTCCATTTATCGATAGCGCAACTGTTTTCCCTGCGCCAATATTGGTGATTCCTGCATCTATATATACTATTCCAGAAATATCTCCTGTATATCCAAATACAGTATTCATAAAGCTAAAGTCTAATGAAATTGGCTTAAGAGCAATACGTGTTTGCACCAAAAATAGAAAAATCATTGCCCCAGCTGAGGCCACTACAAGAACCCTTTGTAGAAAGTTTGAATTTTGCATTAAATCTAACCATTCTACCATTTTTTTGGCATTTCAGCTTTCCGCTTAAATTGATTTCCATGTATAATTATGTTATAATTTTAATTCCTAAATTGGTCACAGTACGGATACAATTACTGTATGCAAAAGTCAGATTTAGCACGAAAGAGGCTTACAAAGATTATTTGTACACTTGGACCTGCAAGTTGGGAGGTTGAACAAATTGAAGCATTAGCGAAAGCTGGCATGAATATCGCACGTATTAATGTGTCACATGGACAGGCAGATGAGCACAAAACAGTTATTGACAGAATACGAAAAGTAAATGAAAAGGGGTATTCAATTGGTATTATGATCGATACAAAAGGAGCTGAGATCCGGACAAATCAGAGAGTTGACAAGTTGATAGTAAAGAAGGATGAAAAAATCCTTTTCAGTCCTCATCCAATTGAAAATAGTCTTTTCCCTGTTGTCACTGTCAATTACGATGGTTTTGCGGATGACGTTCGTGAAACAAAATCTATTTTGGTAGACAATGGAGAACTCTCATTTTCTATTGTGGAGATTCGTGATGATGGCTCTGTTCTTGCACAGGCAGAGGGTGATGGAACGATCGGAAGTAAACGGCACATCAATCTCCCTGGAGCAGATATTGATCTCCCCTCCATCACCACGCACGACTGGGAAGATATTGCGTTTGCGGCTCGAGAACATGTGGATTTTATTGCGCTCTCTTTTGTTCGCACCGCCGAAGATATTATTGCGGTTAAAACTTTTTTAGAAAATGAAGGAGTTGATATTTTCCTTATTGCCAAAATTGAAACAAAAGCAGCTGTAGAAAATCTTCCTTCTATTCTCGACGTTGCAGATGGCATCATGGTTGCGCGAGGAGATTTGGGAGCAGATCTTCCATTTGAAGATATTCCGCTCATTCAACATGAAGCTGTGAGTTTGTGTAGAGATGCTGGAAAGCCAGTTATCGTTGCTACGCACATGCTCGAAAGTATGATAGTTCACCCTATTCCTACGCGTGCAGAAGTAACAGACGTTGCACATGCAGCGGAATCCAAAGTAGATGCAACCATGCTTTCTGGAGAAACCGCAGGAGGAAAATATCCTCAGAAATCTGTGGAAGCTATGGATCGTATCTTGCGAGCAACGGAAAGTTACATTAATAGACTTGCGGATGAAGATGCCCTGATCCACGATGACAGAGAAGCTCAAGCACAATCTGTAGTAGAACTTGCAGAGTCTTCGGAAGCAGACGCAATAGTTGTCTTTACAAGAAGTGGGCGCACAGCAAGAATTGTGAGTAAATTTAGAGCAGAAGTGCCCGTTTTTGCTGTAACAGACAGTCCAGAGGTACAAAAGAAACTTCAGCTTTTCTATGGAATATTTCCAGAAGTTCTTAAATTTTCGAGTCCAGAAGAAACCGTTACTGCTGCACTCGATATGCTTGTAGAAAAAGGTCATCTCCAAAAAAGACAGAGCGTTGTCCTTGTCTCAGACACACAAGGGACTTCTGAGCCTATTAGTAGTATTCAGGTTCGTGAAATAGAGTAAGAATTGGCGAAAGCTTTCCCGTATCATTGAAGGTACTTGTTTTACGAATCCCACTTATGCCATGGCATTTCTAGTTCACTCAACGGAATATCGTCGAGTGAAACGGAGCCAGTTGCTTTCTCTTGAATCTTCTTTCGGAATGGAATGAGATATTTGAGTTTTTTGCGTATCAAATAGAAGCCAATTCCCATGATTCCAATTGTAGATCCTCCAATAGTATTACGTCCTACTGTAGTCATATAAAATGCAATTTTGGTGCAATCTAATGCACAGTTTTCTCCGCCATCACACTCCTCAGACTCATCCACAATGCCGTCACCACAATAAAATTGTGTGCAATTCGTTCGACAAGAACTCGCACGAACATCCGAATTGAGCTCTCCTTGATCACACTGCTCCTCCAGTTCCACGTTTCCATCTCCGCACACTGCAAGTTGTGTGCAAGAGTTTGAACAGTAATCATTTTCGTCGGAATTTCCATCATCACATTCTTCAAATCCTTCCTTGATTCCGTTGCCACACACTGGGAAGAGACACGTTTCCAAACATTCGTCAGTATCAGATTTGTTTCCATCATCACATTGCTCCAATCCTTCTGTAACTTCGTCACCGCACACGGAAAGTTTACAATCATTTGGGCATTCATCGTTATTTTCAGTATTTGCATCATCGCATTCTTCTGCTCCTTCCTTTACACCATCTCCGCAGACAGAAAATAAGCAATCGGAGGGACACGTGTCTGCTCCATTTTTGTTGCCATCGTCACATTCTTCGTCTTTTTGAATAATACTATCGCCACACATTGGTGCTTTGCAGCTGTTGGTACACTCATCCGTATTTATTTGATTGCCATCATCACATTCTTCTTTTTCCTGAGTGATTTCATCGCCACAGAACGACTTTCTACATGCATTTGTGCAACTATCTGTTTCTACTTCATTTCCATCATCGCATTCTTCTCCTTCCTGTAAGGCACCATCTCCACACACAGGAAGCACACACTCGTTAGTACATGCATCTTTGTCGATTTTGTTTCCATCATCACACTCTTCCCGCCCTTCACGTTCTAAGTCACCGCAAACAGCCAAATTACAGTCTGTTGGACAATCATCAAAGTTATTTTTATTTCCATCATCACACTCTTCCTTTCCTTCCTGAATACTATTACCACAATACGGAAGTTTACAAGAGGTAGGACAATCATCTGTTTCAATTGCATTACCATCATCACATTGCTCTAGACCTTCTTTTACTCCATCTCCACAAAAAGGAAATTTACAATCATTGGGGCATTCATCCGTGTTTACTGTGTTGCCATCATCGCATTCTTCTGTGCCTTCCAACCTTGCATTTCCACAGGCAACTTGTAGACAACGATTGGAACAAATATCTGTATCGATTGCGTTGCCGTCATCGCATTCTTCACCAACGTCAATTGTCCCGTCTCCACATGCTGCTGATGCTGGAGCAGGTTTAAGCGGTTGTTCTACACCTTCTAGCTTTCCATCTGGAGAGATATAGCCAGGGGTAAGTTCCAGTCCTCGATCATCAGAGTTTTGACACTCTTGCAAAAATTGAAGTACACATCCACCAGAACAAACCCCTTCATCTGTACAAGTTGGCGGCTGACAATAGAGACCACAACTGGATGTAAGAAATTGAATTTCTGTCGTGAGAGTTCCTGTTTGAGGATCTATAACATAGACTTCCTGCGTTTCTGGCTCACATTCTTCTCCAATATACGCTGTAATTTTTGCATCTCCACAAAAAAGAATCTGACACTCTTCGGTACAGTTACTCAAGCCATTAAAATGCCCTAAGTCACACTGTTCCGCACCTTCGAGTACTCCATTTCCGCAGCGCTTCAAATCGACTACTTCTTCTGCTTCATCTTCTTCTTTCAATGGACACCCCGGGTACCCGTATGGTTTTCCAATACAAGTAGATTGGCCTAGAGATGTTTTTGTGTCTTGCGCAAAGGCCACCATCACAACTGATAGCGCAGCAAATGTTGCAAATTGATGAAATCTTTTTTTGTGCATATTTCTGAATATTATACCACACAATTGTATTATTGTGCTCTCTCTCAAACTTGTTAATTTCTAGTAATAGTATTTAGTATAATATACTATTAGAACTGTGCAACAGTAGAATCTTCTCCTGTATAGAGAACTTTTTTGGCTGGAATCATTACTTGTAATTGATGATCAGTTTCTAGCTTTTCGAGAGCCTGTGCTTCTGCTATTTGCATTTTGAGAACTTCTTCCTCAAGGAGAAGTTGTGAGCGTTCCCTTTCCAGATTGCGCAACATATAGCCCTTTGTAGCGTTTGCATTCTGATGAAAAAGAATAAGCAAAGCGAGAACGAGAATGAGAGTTCCAATTGCAGACATCAAAAGAACAGTGCTTTGACTCACCAATCTCCCCAGAGTTGCTTTCTGAGTAAGTGCCGAAGATGCATCCAGAAAACCCATCGCGTACAGGAGTATAGTATACAATTACTTTCAACGCACCCTCATGAGTACGCGAAACTTTGCACTACGAGATCTTGGGTTCTTCTTCTGCTCTTCTTCGGAAGGAGAAACCGGTTTTTTCGTCAGTAGCGCAAAGGGAGCTTCTTTTGCAATTGCCCCTGTGTAATCATCTTTTGTTGGCTCACAGAGCGAGCGAAATGCTTGTTTGACCATGCGATCTTCCAAAGAGTGAAAACTAATAATTCCTAGTCTTCCGCCAGGGCTAAGCAATGCTGGTGCTTGCGCAAGGAACTCCGTAAGAGCACCCATTTCATCATTTACTGCAATACGAATAGCCTGAAACACTTGAGGTAAAACCGAAGGAGCTCTGTATCCACAGACATTCTCAATACACTGTTTTAACTCAAAAGTAGTCTGTGGAAGCTTCTTGAGTATTTCATCTGCAAGTTTTCCAGGTGGCCTCACCTCTCCATACATTCGAAGAATGCCAGCAAGTGAATGTTTGTCTTGTTTTGAAAGAAATGCTGCAGCTGTTTCCCCAGAAGAGGAATCCAGTCTCATATCCAGCGGTGCATCGGTGCGAAAACTAAATCCCCTCTCTGGGTCATCAAGATGTGGCGAGCTCAAGCCGAGATCCGCAAAGATGATATCAACAGGTTGAGAAATTACAGAACCTAAAGACCGAAAATTTGCATGGACAACGGTTAGCTGTCTTGAATATTGTACGAGATTTTTTTCAGCTATTTGCATATTTCTCTCATCCGCATCTAACGCAACGAGACTTCCAGTTGCACCTACTCTCTGTAAAAATAATGAAGAATGTCCTCCTAAACCAAGAGTAGCATCGCAAACAGTCTCCCCTACTTTGGGGTCGAGAATCTTCAAAACCTCGTCTTGAAGGACAGGTATATGCCCCCATGATGATTCTGTGCGAGCAGAGTTGGTCACGCGTGCATTGTATGGATGAAATGCCAGAGTTACAAATACTCCTTCTTGCCTATTTGTAGCTCTTTAATTTGAATACAAATATTATTCAATTTGACGATTTGATGCAAAATTTTGCATTGGCAAGCCATTGACTATTTGCAATACTTTATTATAATACTTCACTTTGCAGACAGTCGTACCTTCGCTTGTCAGTATTTTACTGACAGCAATGGCTCCATTCTCTGGTCCACAGGAAGTACCACTAGATACGTGGCGTCCTATGGCTGGTGATGAATTGCGTGTGGATACCAAAGAGAATATTGGTTATTTAATTCATCAAAATGGTAATTTTACGCAGTTCCCTGTTGTTACAGGACAAAACAGAACTGTTTCCTATATCGGACGAACGTACAGAGCCACAACACCTACAAATTCATGGGTAGCTATGACAAGGGAGATCAAAGGCGATCGCTGGACATTTGGGCCTTCTGGAAGATTCCTACGACTCTTTATAGATGGCGAGGAACGTACCGCTTACGGCATTCATGAATTCGCCGAGGAAGATGAGGTTTTTAGTGGAGATGACCGTTTTCGTAGTATGGGATGTATCATTGTACGAAAGAGCGAAATGGACATCATCGATCGAACCTTCTCCATCAACGAAGGAACTATCAAGGTTTCCACTGAATTTGGCATCGACCCTGCAACAGTTGGAGTGAAAAATACAGAAACAATACTAGCGCAGCAATAAGGCATTGCTATACTCATCGTGGCCAATACATTTCTACACCTACACGGAGAGGTGGCTGAGTGGCCGAAAGCGCCGCACTGCTAATGCGGTATACGATTATTTTCGTATCGCGGGTTCGAATCCCGCCCTCTCCGCCACTTATTTATTGCATAGCTTTTAATCGGTCAGACAAATCTGGTACGAATTGTAGTTGTGAATACAATAGAATTCCATCTTGCTGTAACCTCTCAGCAAAAGAGCTTCCCTTCGGAGTGACAAGACAAGGTCCATAGTCCTCATCTGATGCCAATGCTACAACTGCATGGTCTCTATGGTTGTCTTCTGCAAACGCTCGTACCATTCCATGGTTTGCCTGTGTCATGTAAAGCACTCCATTTTCCGCTAATCTACTTACTGCCAATGACGCAGCCTGCTTTCTATTGCTACCCGTAACTGGTTTCATAGAGTTGTATAATGCTCCACAATGATCGAAAATAAAGTGATATCCATGATCCAGTGTCTCCTGAATAGCACGACGAAATTCACCAACATATTGTTTATCAATAATTGGATGATCCGATGGAAGCTGCGAGAAAACCTTACAACCCATTTCTGCTGCATTTTTAAGGAGCTCTTCGGGATCTAGTGTCGGTGTGTAACTCCCTCTGTGTCCGCTCGGCATTGTGGAGAAGAGATTTTCAAATTGCGATCGAATTTCCATCCAAGTCATTTCGAAGCGAAGGAGTGCATTAACTGGCGTATGTCCCACAGTGTGAATAACTACTTTGGCTGCTGTTTCCCTCTCTGCGCTATCACGTGCGTTTTGCATTTCCATTCCTGCTCCTACGCCGCACCCCAGTATTTGTAATGGTGAAAAAGATTGTCTTGCCTGTATAGCAATAATTCTCTGCGCATCCTCAGGTAGGTTATGCACATTGAAATCACTCAATCCACCTAAGCCTGTTCTTGAATCTCTCACATGTGAAGATTTATCAAATTCACTTTCTCCTACACAGAGAATCTTCCCTTCTCTTTGGAGTTCTTGAATGCCGCTACTGTAAGATGTTGTGAGCACTTGCAAGTATGTAATTTTATTATATATTAATATAACATTATTTATCTATAATGATAACAAATTGGATTACAAAATGAATGTCAAAATTTTTTCTCCAAAGAGAATTCTGTTACATAGTCCCCATTAATTGCATTTTTCTTTTAGCTACCGATAATAGTTCATCGACTTCCTGCTGCCTTCGCAAAAGAGCTGCTCTTTTAAGATTTCTCCTTCGAACCATTGTTAATTGAATCTCTGCAAGTCGCTTCATAGTTTGTTCATGTGCATACCGAACAACGGCAACTTTTTCCGGTGGAAGCATGAGAATCATTTCATCCATTTCTCTTCTTGCATACACAATCCGTAGTCCTAGATCGTCTTTGAGTGCCTCTATGTTTTCATGCATCGTCATTCCGCGAATATGATGTGCATCCATGGCTTGAGTGGTTACACGCTTTACATTCCAGACCAAGTGCATTCGCTCCATCATACCAATGAGCAAGCCAGAAAAATCTATCTGCCACCAACGAATACCATGAAACGCATTCTCTGGGAATGCATGATGGTTATTGTGCCACCCTTCTCCGAAGGCGAGTAAACCTATCAACCAGTGATTCCTGCTTTCATCAGTTGTTTCAAATGCCCTTTTACCGAACGTGTGGCAAATGGAATTTACTGCCCACGTCACGTGTGTGTTCAAGAAAACACGAACAACTCCTCCCCAGAGGAGGCCTGTCCATCCCCCAACAGCAAAAGGAATGAGAAGTGATAATCCCATCCAGAGAAGTGTCCATCTGTTTACAAACATGATGACAGGATCTTTGAGTAAATGCGGTGCATACTCTTCTGCGTCGGCAAAACTATTGAGTGAGAAAAGCCAACCCATATGCGCATGCCAAAATCCATGCAATGGACTGTGTGGGTCATCATCTTCGTCACTATGCGCATGATGTTTGATATGAGTGGAGGCCCAATCGATAGGACTTCCTTCAAAGGCCATTGCTCCACAAATCAAAATAATAGCCTTCATAAAAGCTGATGTTTGAAACCCCTGATGTGTCAGCATGCGATGGTACCCAATACCAATTCCAAAAATAGCAATAGAGTAAAATACCCCCAAAAGTACGAGATCCTTAAAAAATACATACGTATTCCATGACAAGATAATCGTAAAAACGGTACCAAGGAGAGGCAGAGTTACAAGACACGCAATTTTGACTTTATGTGCTCGATCAGTCATGTACAGATGATGAAGCCATCAAAAAGAAGAATCAAGACTATCTTCACTCTTCTTTTTCACTTTCCTTGTAATAGCTTCTTGAAGGGGGAGAGGTAATACCGAGGATATAAGTTGTAGGAAATAAGTAGGTTGGTACACTTTGTGCAAGAATCTTGCGAACCTACTATCCTACTTATCTACAAATTTACGTCTATGCCATCACAAACTATCATTGGTGTCGATCTCGGTGGTACCAAAATTGATGTCGGATTATTTGATTCTCACAGTTGGAATCTTCTAGACCACAAGAGAACAAGTACCGAAGCAGGTCAGACTTTTGAACATGTGCAGGAGGCTCTTATCGAAAGTATTCAGCTTCTCAAAAAAGATGATACAAAGGCAGTCGGCATCGGTGTACCCGGGCTTGTAAGTCACCCCGAAGGAATTATTCTCAAAATGCCAAACATTCCTGGAGGAGAAGGAGTAAATTTACGCACAGAGATTGAACATGCGCTTTCACTTGAGTGCTTTGTGGATAACGATGCAAACTGTTTTACGCTTGCAGAAGCAGTGATGGGCGAGGGAAAGGATCAATCGATCGTCGTTGGAATCACGCTTGGCACAGGTGTGGGTGGAGGCATTGTGATTGAAGGAAAGATTTTTCATGGTGCCAGGGGGTATGCAGCAGAGGTGGGACACATGCTTCTCCAACCTGGTCAACCACCCTACACCACACACGACAAACGCGGTGAAGTGGAGCAATTCTTTTCTGGCACCGCCATGGGAAAGCGCTGCCACGAGGCTTCTAGTCCAGATGAATATCTGGATGGAAAAGTATGCTCATTTATGCATAAATCCATTTACCAAGAAGTAGCCTGGATGTGTACCAACATCATTCATCTTCTCGACCCTAGTATTATTATTTTTGGAGGAAGTGCCGGTAATGCACTTAAGCCTCATCTTTCACATATAAAAGAAGAACTAGAAAGATGGATATTCCCTGGAACTCCACTTCCTCATCTCCAAGTTTCCAGTGTCAAACAAGCCAGTATGTTGGGAGCTGCACTCCTTACAACACAGAGCCCATTACACGTTTCTTGAGGGATTTTTAAGATAGACAGTTGGCTCAAAAGCCATTTCTAAGTACGGCTTTGCTGCATCTGTATAGGTAGAATCGAAGTGTAAATCTTTGTCGAGCCATAACCGTGTGTACTCAGAGACATCCACGGCACCGTCGAATCCATTGCCTGAATTTTGCACAACTCCATTCTTAAGAATTTTATACGTCCAATGCAAATGTGGACCAAATGTCATACCACTATTGCCACTCTTGCCGATTGGGTCACCTTGATAAATTTCCTGTCCGTTCTGTATAAACACTTCGGAAAGATGAGCCAGAATGCTTCTACGCTTCTCTGCATCGAGGACAAGATACAATCCGTAACCGCTGGATCCATCATTTTTGACTGTTGCAACTCCATCGTGCGGTGCATAGATAGTTGTTCCTACATCAACACCAAAATCTATACCGTTATGACCTGCATACCCAAACTGAGAATACACATCTGGGTTTTGTCCAAATCCTTGCGTAATGATTGGTGTACCGGAGATGGGACTAAAGATCATGCTTATGCAGTTGGAAAAATATTGCAGAGAGAGTACCTCTTCTGGAAGTAGAAGTGAATTGTGAGGTATACCACTTGTGGGCAAGATGTCATTCTCATCAGAATCATTTTCCTACTATGCTTTACTTATCCTTCTCCATGTATGCGAATGAAAACATCGCACTTACTCTTTGTTTGTTTTGTAAGCTTAGCTCTTCTTGGCTACGTAGTGTATCTCTTTGAATGGAGTAGATATGTGCATCCCAGTTCTGTGCGCCATCTTATAGATGGTACTGGTCCATACCTTCCTATTGTATTTGTCTTTGCATACTTTACGGTTCTCCTTCTCCTACTTTCGCTCACTAGCTTAAGCGTGGTGGCTGGCATTGTCCTTGGCTCATTATGGGGAAGCATTTATGTTGTTATCGTAGCAACACTTGCAGCTCAAATGATTTTTCACTTCGCAAGAGGAAACAAAGGAGCGAATTTCCTTTATCCTCAAAAAGATAGTGGAGCCCTGCACACGGTGGTCTATCACATCCAGAAAAATTTAGAGAAAAGTGGATTTCGTAAACTACTCATCATGAGATGTTTGTACTTTCCGTACATTCCATTTAGTTACGCAGCTGGGTTGGTACCAGAAGTACGATCGAAAGAGTTCTTTCTTTCTACATTTATTTCCAATTGCATTTTTGTGCCGTCGTTTGTGTATTTTGGAGATTCGCTTTTGAAGGGGCCACGAGCAATAATTGTACCTGTTTTGCTGATAGGGCTCGTACTTTCTGGATCGAAACTTCTGGAAATCTACAAAGCAAAATACAGCTGATTCACCACTCGGTATGGAAAATACCATCCTTATCTGTTCGTTTGTACGTGTGTGCACCGAAAAAATCTCTCTGTGCTTGTATAAGATTCTGTGGAAGGCGCTCTCTTCGTAACGCATCGTAATACGCCAATGTCGATGCAAAAGCTGGTACTGGAATTCCTCTACTTGCTGCCATACTCACAACACGTCTCCAGTCCAATTGTGCGTCTCCATCGCGGAAGAGCGCTCGAATAGCTTGTGATGCACCATGGCTTGTTCCTTCGGTTGCGTAGGCTTCTTGCAGTCTAGGAAGAAGTGACGAGCGAATAATGCAGCCTCCTCTCCAAATGCGAATCACTTCTGGGAGATTTATCTTCCATCCTTCTTCCTTGCTTGCAGCTTGGATAAGCTCTAGGCCTTGTGCATAACAGAGAATCATAGAAAGTCTCAAAGCAGAGCGAACCTGCGATCGAAGCTTTTCCGACTGCGGAATAGGGTCATGTTCATCTAATTTGGAAGGATAGGCTTTTCCTCTTTCTCGATGTTCCACCGAACCAGAGAGAATTCTGGCATCAACTGCAGCATTGATAGTAGGGATAGCAACGCCATACTCCAAAGCTGCGTTCGTCGTCCACTTACCAGTTCCTTTCTGTCCTGCTTGGTCATCAATCACATCGATCAAATCTCCTTTTGCAAAAATCTTTGCAGAAATTTCTATCAGGAATGATTGTAAATCTTCTCCCCTATTCCACTCCTCAAATGTCTCTGCAAGTTCTGCGTTGGAATATGTACCTACAGTTTTAAGAAGATCGTAACTTTCTGCAATCAGCTGCATCAAACCATATTCAATTCCATTATGTACCATCTTCACAAAATGCCCAGAACCACCTTCTCCTATGAAAGAAACACATTTTCCTCCGTCGCCATCATCTGCTGCCATTTTGAAAAGTAATTCCTGTACCTGCGTACATGCTTTCTTGTCTCCTCCAGGCATCATGCTGGGGCCATGCAGTGCTCCCTCTTCCCCACCA
>CAZLFU010000023.1:0-12870 GCA_964558895.1 uncultured Candidatus Peribacteria bacterium | reverse complement strand
CATCCAGTATGCGACGTTCGGTAAACAATAGCTCGCTCTTGCATCAATCCTCACCCAACTGCTCGATCAACCACGGATTTTCGGTGACGGCTTGCACTACTCTTTCTTGTTGAGGAGACCACGTTTTGCCATCGTAAACTTCTTTCTTTCGTGCCATTGAAGCGATTATATTCCTTGGATGGTAAAATCGAAACATGTCCATGAAAAAGCAACCTTGGTGGCATGGAATGCAATGCGCTTACTGTGAAAATATCGCTGATAGCGAAGACCACATTCCTCCGCGTTCATTATACGCGAAAGGCACCCCCGACCTTCTGACAGTTCCTTCGTGCGGTGATTGCCGACGCAAGTATTCGATGGACGATGAATGGTTCAAGACGTTGATGGTAACAGTAGCCAGCCGCATGAATCCTGTGGCGAAGGAACACTCCCTGGGAAGTGTGGGTCGCGCGCTCAAACGCCTAGTCGGTCTCGGTCCTAAAATCGCAAGGCAAACAGTGAAGTTCGATCTACTGACGCAGACTGGTATTTTTACGGGGCAGCAAATGCCTGCGATCAGCGTTGGAGATGAAGATTGGCGAAGGATCCAAGTCGTTCTAATCCGCATCGCACGCGGACTCAATTACCGCTTTAGTGAATGGAAAAAGAAGTACGACAATCACCTCTACAACGTTGTGGACTTTGAGAGTGAGGACGGAAAGAAAATTCTGGCGATGGAGGAAATCATGTCCACAGTGAGACAGAACAAAGCTATAACGCTTGGGGACGGCCGCGTGTGCAAAGCAATCGTTGTGCCTTTCACCGGTGTGGATAATGCTCATCTGTGGCTGTTCGAGTTCTATGAGCGAAAGAGGTTCTTTGTATTGGTTACACCTAAAGAACGTGCAATGGCATCCATGGAAAGAAGACGATCCAAATTCATGAGCCCGTCAGGCATTCTCATCCAGCCCAACGAATGATGAAGAAGTTCGGAATCACTCCCGAAAGCTCTTTGACGAATTTAAGTTACAGAACCACAAACCGTTTCATATCTCGCGGCTTCTCCAGCAGTTCCACGAGCGAATGCAGTGAATAATCGAGTTTTATGTACGTTTCTAGAATGTCCGTTACATCACGGGTAAAGAACACAGGCGGTTCGGAATTCACCCTGAATGCTCCACCATCCAATTTTTTAGAAAAGAGCGATTATCCGCCCAGGCGGATGGTTAGAGCGCGACACTGATAATGTCGAGGTCGCAAGTTCAAGCATGCCACGCACCGAAGCGGCTCGTCCTGAACCCAATGTGGTTCGGGAAGCGAGTGGTGCTGTGGTCTTGCATCGCCCATCACCAAAGATAGTGCGATCCTATCTTCAATCAGGTAAGATAGTTGACTTTATATTTCACTATATTAATATATATAAGTGAGAGATGATAACGAAATCAGCAGAGCTGAGGAAGGGCATCAAGAAATAACGAATGCTACAAATTTAGATAAAGTACTAATGATTGAGGAGGATATTCGAAAAAAAATGTATTGGGCAGGATTCGATGTTACAAATTTTTTATATAGTCGTTACACTCATTTGGGCGAACTTTCAATTGCATCTATCATGGCTAAAGTAACTACTTCACTTGTAGATATCGAAATTGAAACAAGAGAATCTGCAAATGGGGTAGCAAAAGCTTGTGCAAGAGGAGGCATAACGGCATTTGCATTTGTAGAGAACTAAAAATCTACTTCCTCTTCATCCCTTCCAATCCAAACTTCCCTCCTCCAAACGCCATAAGAGCAAGACAACCTGCAAAGATAAGCACGATGTAATCCAAGCCAGATCCTTGTGGTGCCGTAAAGAAACTTGCACCCATCATAAACTTGGCTAGGAAAAATGCACCAACCATAATGATTGCAAGACCCGTCGCCGCCCAACGTGTGAGGAAACCCACAAGAAGTGCTACTGCACCAAGCGGCTCTACAATAGAAAGAAACTTGAGAAGATTGGCCATAAGTGCTGGCACCCCCTCTGGCACAGATGTCCAGAACCCCCACTTGGAATACCCTGCGTATAGGAAGATAATTCCAAGAATAAGCCGAATGACGAGAAGGGAAAGATCTTGAAGTTTGGAGAAATGCATACAAAAGGAAGAAGAATGGAAGGAAGCCTACAGTTCCTACCAATAATTTCCAGTAAATTACCCACAATCCATTGTATGCTATACTGCGCTCATGATGAATTCTTTGGATATTTTCATGCAAAATCAAGGTTATTTCGCAAGTGTGTACAACATCAAAGCACTGATGGGAGGCATAGTTCTCATCGCGATTGTAGATATAGTTTTGAAAGGATGGGCGCTCTGGCGAGCTGCTCGCATGGAGAAAAAGCAATGGTTTATAGCACTTCTAGTCATCAATTCTGCTGGTATTCTGCCAGCGATCTTCCTCTTCATGACCAATGAAGAATACAAGAAGCACCCTTCTAAGAAACCAAAGACCTTCTCGGAGAGGATGCAGGCGAAATAAAGAGCCATCCTTCGAGACAGCCAGCTGTGTCACCTTTCGAGACAGCCTTCACTTCGTTTCGGCTTCCTCAAGATGACAAACTAGAATACAGAATGAGCAGAAGTTTATAGTCCTCTAATCCAATCGGTAAACGTGATGATAGGTGTCGCAAACGGATACTCTTTGCCATCAAACGAGATATCCTGCACTTCTTTGGACTGTGTATCGTAGATGAAGTTGAGAAGAATATCTTTGGTAGCCCCAGCAAAGATGATGCCATCTACATCTACTTGATGTGTCGAGATTGCAGTAAGCACCGTCTCCAAGGTAAAGAGCGCACCAACATCGCGTAGATCGCTGTATGCCATGTACTCAATCTGCGCAGGATCAAACGCCTGCTCTGCTTCTGGCACATTGTTCTCTACCTCTGCAGGAAGAACATCTGCTTCTCCTGCATTCTCTTCCCCAGATACAACCCTCGCTTCCTTGTACCGCGTACGATCTACCACCTGCGTGGTCTCTACAGAAAGCAGAGGGCGATAGGGATCGATGAGAGAAGAGAGTGCATGGGAAAGTCGCTCCGCTCGCAATGGATACCCCTGCCTCGAGAAGAGTTCTACAAAAGGAACTAAGCGATGCACCGTCTCATCCAGAAAAGAAGCAGGAGCTTTGAGGCTCTTGGTAAAGCGCATGACAGCAGACTTCCATCGATCCATCGTAAAGTCACTGATGGCTTCTGTCTCACTATCGGAAGCGATCATACTCCAGAGAAGCATCTTGTACACACTGCCTTCCTGATCTTCGATATCTGGTAGTGTCCAGACGCTATCGCGGAAGTGTGGATGCACAGATGCAAGCAAACGAAGATCTATCTTCTGTGTGAGAACAGTAAGGAGTGGGAGAGCCAGTGCAGATTGATCATGATAACGAGTGACCAACACAGCAAGAACCTCCACTGCTCTGCGACTCTGGAAGAGAGAAGCATATGCAGGATTGATGAGAAGTTCCTGCAGGCGAGCACTATCCCCCGCTTCGCAGGCAAATCGTACTGCTCCAAGAATACTCTCATTCCACTCACGTTCTTGTCGCTCTTCGGCAGATTCCATTTGAAGGAAGGATGGAAGAGACCACGATACATCATTACTCTCGTGTTCTAGGGCCTCTGGCAGAGAACCTGTCATGGAAGGAAGCAGGTGTAACTCTGCAAGTTGCTCACGCAGAAAGTCATTTGGAATCTGTTGTAACTCTTCTTGTAAATCTCCAGTAGCATCTCCACGCCATTGCCATCCTGTAGGAATGAGAAGAACTGCAGTCTGTGAACGCACAAGTACAGGAGCTGTGAGAGCAGCAATGGAAAGTGCTGATGGATACCGAGCAAGGTAGAAGCTTCCACCTAGAGCTTGTACAGTGCTTTCTCCTACAGAAATAGTTGCCAAACCTTCTGTCTGCACAAGTGCAGCACCTTCCTCTAGAGAGAATGAATCGTCTGAGTGCTCATACACAGCTTCCTGTGAAGGTTGGATCTGCGTGTGGGACGCAAGTAAAAGCACAGAAGGAGAACCTTCTGAAGTCTGCACCAAAGATGCCTGTACTACACTACCACCCAACGAAGAAAGCAGAAGAAAAATCCCGAGTGGCGCAGCCAAGAAATGACGATGTTTTTGTATATGTGTGTGCATAGAGTTTTCCCTCCATTATAGCAGATTTGTATGGGTTTTAACATGGTTAAATGGTTACATAATTGCATGATTTCATAACTACATGATTAAATGGCCAAATGGTTACATGATTAACTAAAGAATCATTATGTATTACAATACAACCATTTAACAATTTAGCCATTTAGCAATAACTGAAACAGGTTTCTTTTCCACTACTATCATGTCATGAAAATAATTGGTATCGATCCTGGATTGGCAACTATTGGTATCGGTCTGTTGGATGCTGTATCCATTCAAGAGTTTAACGAAATTGATTGGTGTATTATCCACACAGAATCGTGCGAATCTGCTCCCGAGCGTTTGAAAATCATCCAGCAGGATCTCACCGAGATTCTCGTAGAAGAAAAACCAGAACTTGCTGTAGTGGAAAAACTCTTTTTCGCTGTCAATGAGCGAACTGCTCTGGATGTTGCCCAAGCACGAGGAGTGATTCTTGCTACGCTCGCACAGCATAATATTCTCATCTTGGAACCAACTCCTCTTCAGCTGAAATCTGCTATCACCGGTGATGGCAGAGCAGATAAACGCCAGATACAAGACATGCTCGTACGCTTACTCAAGCTCTCGGAAATTCCCCAACCAGATGATGCTGCCGATGCATTGGGGCTGGCTGTGTATGGGGCAGTTATGTCACAGGTCACAGGTCGAATGTCATAAGTCGTAAGTCAAATGTCATGGAAAGCTGTCATCTTTCGACCCTCAGACCTTTCGACCTTCGACCTTCGGCTCTCTCACACCCCAACCAATCCTTCCTCTCGTACTTTCACAGTCCCCCTCTCTACATCATACACCGTTGCAGTTCCAATACCTTCTGGCAGATGCGTAGCAGTGATGAAAACTTGATGTTCCTGAAGCGAAGAAAGTAATGCTTGCTGATGTGCATCATCCAGTTCCGAAAACACATCATCTAGGAGGATAACTGGCTTCTCTGTGCGCTGGAGCTCTATGTACGAAACCTCGAGAAAAAGAAGTGCAAGAACGGCAGTTCTCTGCTGTCCACGAGAAGCAAACGTTGGCACGCTGTGTCCAGCAATGTCTAGGCGCCAGTCCTCGCGATGTGGACCCACTGTAGTGGATTGTAAGATGAGATCTCGCTCGGTTGCCTGCAATAGAAGTTGCTCCATTTCTCCCTCTGCCTCTTCTGCGGTGTGCGCTTCTCCCTTTCGCTCGTAGACAAGAAGAACTTGCTCCCACTTCTCCCCCAGACGATGCAATTCTTCCTCTAGTGTGCACTGGAGCACGTGCATCATTTCGACTCGTCGCATGGTAACGATGCTTCCATGATGGGCAAGTTCATGATTCCAAAGCTCCAAGTGGCTGCGCTGTGCGGTGCCTTCTACTATAGAACGCAGGAGAGAGTTTCTCTGTTTGAGTACCTTCTGATACGTGCTGAGTGTGCGGAGATACTCTGCAGAGACCTGACAGAGTAATTGATCGATAAAACTTCTACGCAGCGCAGGTGGACCAGAGAAGAGCTGCAAATCCTGTGGCAAAAATGTCACCGTGGGCAAAAGTCCAACCATATCTCCTATGGAAGTTTTGACATCATTCACGAAGCAAGCTTTCTGCTTTCGTGGTGCAATTTGGTACACCACCTCCAATTTTTTCTCCTCCGCATCATCACTGAGCAAAGAACCAGTGACTCGGTAATACTCTGCATCCCACTGGATCAGATCGTTCTCCTCTATTCCCTGCAGAGATTTGGTAACCGAGAGAAGCGACATCGCTTCCAGGATGTTTGTCTTTCCTGCTCCATTCTCTCCTACAAGCAAATGAACATTTGCATCCGAAAATTCCAAAAAAGCCTGTGAATAGGATCGAAATTGCTCGAGTATGATTGCTCGTAGTCGCATAGGATAAAGAAGAGTACCAACAAGAGAAGCTACTGTATACTCTACCCCATGAACGTCCTTCCATCGAAGAAAACATTTGGCTCCATCGCACTCTTTGGATTGATCTTCTGCATAGCCACCGCATTGCATATGTGGCACATCGAGAAAGATCTACCCTACAATCACGATTTTGACGAGAATCATTGGGTTCCCCTCGCAGTAGAAATGGTAGCTACAGAAGATTGGAACCCGCACTGGTTTGGTCATCCTGGTGCCACACTCCTCTATCCCCTGGCTGGACTCTATGCTGCATGGGATCAGTTTGTCTGGCATCAAAGTCTTCCACTGGATGTACGCTTCGAAATCAACAAGAGTGATTTTTACCTGCTCGGGAGGTACCTCACCGTTCTATATGCACTCCTAAGCCTGCCTCTTGTGTTTGCACTTGGAAAGTACGTGTGGAACGTGAGGGTAGGTATGACTGCCATGTTCCTGATGAGTGTGTATCCAACATCCCTTGCGTATGCACAGACAATACGTACCGATAGCGCTTCGCTCTTTTTTCTCCTTTTGAGCCTTCTTGCTATTCTCAATGCATATCAATATCCAAGTAGAACCAATCACCTGCTTGTTGGAGCAAGCATCGGCCTAGGTATCGCCACACACTACTTCCTAGTCACGCTGATTCCCGTCTCTCTCTTTGCGCTACTCCTCAAAAATTCTCTTCGAAAAACTGTGCTGTATTCACTGATGACGCTGGGAACAATTATACTGGTATTTCTGGCCACCAATCCATTTTTTCTCGTAGAGATTGATACAGTCATCCAAGATCTCTTCTTGGAAAGTAGAGTACAAAATCTGGGGGCAGATGGCTTTTCTCCTGTTATGAACCTGCTCTGGTATATTGGTGTAGGTTTGCCGTACAACACTGCAAAGCTTTCACTCGCCATTTGCTTCATAGGCATGGTTCTCTCATGGAAGAGAAAAGAACATAAAGCAATGATCCTCACTGTATTTGCAGTAGTCTACCTTGTTGCTATTTCTCTCCATCCTCTCCACTGGGAACGTTGGATCATCCGTCTTCTCCCTCTTGTTGCGCTCTTCACAGCTGCAACGCTGGATACAGAACTAGCATCTCTTGTACGTGTTTCGCCACTCATCAAAAAACTCAATACAGGTATCTTCATCATCATGATGATGCTTGTGTCTCTTCTTCCAGCACACGAAGCATACGTCCATGTCTTGAGAAGTAGGCTTCCCTCCACGAGAGTAGAAGCAAGTCTCTGGATGGAGGAGAATCTTCCGCCTGGTACCAAGATTGCGCAGGAATGGTTCTGGACTCCATCTCTGCTTACTTCCACGCTTCACTCAGAATTCCTGGAACCACTGGGGCAATCTGGAACGCTAAAATCCTTACAAGAACAACACTTCTCCTACGCAGTCATCAGCCAGTTTCACATCGACTGGTTTAGAGATACAGAAAGGTTCCCTGCCGAATCTGCTTTCTATAGAGATCTCCAAGAACAAGGCGAGTTGATCTACGAATGGAAGGGCTACCCAGACAGACAGCGAAATGGACCGGGAATTTTGCTCTACAAACTCGAAAAATAAAACCGAAGACGTAAATCAAAGGTTACAGATCCCTGGACACTACAGCAACTTCATCCCATCCTTCACCAGCTTCTGAAAAAGTTCTATATACGCTTTTCTCTTGATATAAGTAGAAACCTCATCTGGAAGAATCCACACATAATTATCAATTTCATTGTGATCTACCTGTATCTGCACGTTGGGTTCCGTCTTTGCAAAAACAAATTCGATACATTGGCCACAGACTTTATCTGGTCGAAATCGACGATACGAAGCCGGAAAATCGTACTTGTACCTATTCTCACTCTTCCCCAATACCTTTGCTTCTATTCCAGCCTCTTCTTTCAGCTCACGCAGTGCAGCCTGTTCGGTGGTTTCACCTTCTTCCACGCCACCCTGTGGGAGCTGCCAGGCGTCATTCTTGCGAGGCTTATGAAGAAGTAAGATTTCGTACAGTGTTTGGCAGCCATCTGGCGAACAGACTTCCGCAGGACGGAAGACGAGAATAGATGCGCAGGATCGGTACACTTCGTTCATCTCTGGTAGCTTATCGTTTCAATCGCAATTATGAAAGCTGTTGATTTATTCTTCTCTTTCGAGAGCTGCTAATTGTCTTTCTAAAGCCGCTACTACTCCATCAGATTCCTGTTGTAACTTTGCAAGTTCAGCTGCAACTCGCATACGCTCTTTGGAAATCGCTTGTAATAGACCAATCTGCCGCTCATTACTTCCCGGGCTATCCACCAAAGAACATGCTTCAGTATGCATTTGTACAAGAACACTGTTGGAAGTTTCTACTTTTACTCTCGCCCTTGCATGTTCATCACCTTTGGTAGCATTAATTGCAGATGAATAGAGGTGAAGGTACGCCGTTAGATCTCCGCCTTTTGTAACGGATTCCCACACTTCTTTTTGAGAAACTGGATCGCCTTTCCAAAAGGAAAATACATATATCAATGCATCAATTCCTTCTGCTTCTTTGTTTATTGGTGCATATCGCGCTGACCACAGACCTCTTAGAGTATCAAATTCGATACTTCTTTTCATGTTAAGAGCATGATTTCTACCATTCAATTCATCACGTCGCGAAGCCAGATAGTTCTGATCATTGCATTTTGCTGTATCGCCTACGTTCTCTGGTTTCCCAACATCATTCATATGGGTAGTGACCTTAAAAAGATATCAACAAAAATGCAAGTAATAAAACATAAATTTAAAAAAGCTAGTACCCTCCACCCTACCGACCTATCAACCTACTTCGAATGCCTCTCTTCCTTCATCTTCACAGCAACTCGTTTTTGGCAGTTTGGGCAGTATGGATGAAACTTAGCCTGAAAATCCTTCCATGTTGTTCCCTTAGCAGCATTCTGCTTTGGGCGTCTCTTGGTGCCGATGCGGGAGCCTTCTTCGGCACAGAAAACCGCGAATACTGTTCCTTTTCCTCTTGGCATAATGGGCAAAGGATATAGAGAAACGGGCTAAATGCAACAGAAAGATGGGAATTTTATCTTTGTCGTATGTCTTATGTCGAAAAGTCATACGTCCTTCTTTGGAATATTGGTCTGAGATCTACGACCTTCGACCTGTGACTTTCGACTTTTAACCTGTGACTTTCGACCTGCTATTTCCCTGCCTGCAAGTAATTGAACACACTATTAGCTGCAATTGCCCCCTCTCCCGCTGCAGTCGTAAATTGTGCAAAGTAATTGCTTCCCGTTGTCACATCTCCTGCACCAAACACGCCTTTCATAGTGGTACGCATAGCTGCGTCTACCACCAAGTGCCCTTTGCTATCCAGTTCGCAACCAATCATCTTTGGTAGCGTTGTTGCTGGCGTAGAACCTACCTCTATAAATACACCGTCTACCGTAAGCACATCCGATCCATTGTACTCTTTGTCCAAGCGAATGCCTGTTACTCTTTGATCCCCAAGCACCTCTACAATAGTGCGTTCTAGCACAAATTCTACATTCTCTTTACTCTTCACCTTGTCTACCCAGTAGGGCTCTGCACGAAACTCACTACGACGGTGGACGAGGTATACCTTTTTAGCCACTTGTGCCGCAATGGCTGCACCTTCTACTGCACTATCCCCTCCTCCAATCACTGCGACATTTTTCCCACGATAGAAAAATGCATCGCAGGTAGCGCAGTATGTTACGCCTTTTCCAGAAAATTCTTCTTCGCCTGGAATACCCAGATGTCTCTTGTTGGAACCAGTTGCAAAGATGATAGTTTTTCCATCGATCGTTTCGCCACTCTGCATGGTAAGTCTATAACCCCCATCAATCACTTCTACGTTTTCGATGCGTCCCGTCTTGTGTGTGACCTCGTCATAACTAAGCGCATGATCTTTATAGCGTTGCATCAAATCTGGTCCTGCAACTTCTATATCTCCCGGCCAATTTCCTACTTCCGCAGCAGACATGCCCATGCCACCTTCTGTTTCGCCAATGATCATGGTGCTCAACTTATACCGAGCAGTGTAGACAGCAGCGGTATAACCGGCACAACCTAAGCCAATGATGAGGACATCTATCATGAGAAGTAGGGTATAGATGTAAAAAGAAGCAGTCTAGGTAAATTTTTAATTTTTAATTTTCAATGTACATTCAATGTTTTGAATAAGAAAAATTCATTAAAAATTTAAAATTAATCATTAAAAATTCTCTTACATCCATCCCCTTACTTTCATTGCATCCATCATGCGCTTGATGCCGACGGCAAATGCAGCCTCGCGATAACTCATACTCTCACGACGTGCTTCGCGGCGTACTGCTTTGTAGGCATCCAGAATAATGCGCTTGAGTTCGTTATCTACTCTCTCTGCAGTCCACTGTTCTCCGCTTCGTCCTTGTGTCCATTCAAAGTAACTGACAGTAACCCCACCTGCATTGGCGAGAACATCTGGAACGATTGTAACGCCTTGGGCATCCAAAATTTCATCTGCCTCTGGTGTTGTTGGCCCATTGGCAAGTTCTAGAATGTACTTTGCTTGAATATTCTTGGCATTCTCTGCCGTGATCACATTATCCAGTGCGGCGGGAATCAAAATATCACAGGGAAGCTCGAGGATTTCCTCATTACTTACATGCGTCACGTTATCCATCTTCATGCGATCGATATCGCACACAGAACCTTCGCAGTACTCCCCAGTGACAGAGCCTGTCTTGCCTTTGTACTTTTGAATACGCACAGGATCGATGCCATCGGGAGAATAGACTCCTCCTTGAGAATCGGAAACTGCCACTACTGTGTACCCTGCGTTATGCAAAAAATGCGCCATATTGGCTCCGGCATTTCCAAACCCTTGGATGGCAACTTTGAGCTCCGATGGATCCAACGCTTCTCGTTCCATCATCTCCTGGAGAATAAAGAAGCCTCCACGAGCAGTCGCTGTATCGCGACCGAGTGATCCTCCAAAACTGAGGGGCTTACCAGTAATCATGGCAGGACTGTAAGAACGTGTCTGCACTTCGTACTCATCACGCATCCATGCCATAATATCTGGATTGGTATTTACATCTGGTGCAGGGCAATCAATATCGGGGCCTAGGTGCTCACGAAATGCTCGCACGTACGCACGCGCCACTTCTTGCACTTCCTTTTTGGTGAGTTCCTTCGGGTTACACTGCACTCCTCCTTTGGCTCCACCAAATGGAATATTCACCACAGCAGTTTTGATAGACATGAGTGCTGCCAGTGCTTTCACTTCGTCTTCATCTGCTTGTGGATGAAAGCGAATTCCTCCTTTAAATGGCCCTCGTGCATTATTAAACTGCACACGAAATGCAGGATAAGAAACCTGCGTTCCATTATCTTTTGTTATAGTAATATCTGCTTTATGCACAAACTGCGGCTCCCTGAAGAGTGTGGACCCTCCATCGAGCTTCATCTTTTGAAATACATGATTGAGCGTGGTTTGAAACCGTGTATATGGTGTGGATTGTGGCATGACAAGAGTATAGCGAAGCAGAAAAAAAAGTCAGTGAGTTTCTTAGAAAAACAATGGGTAAGAAATGAAATCAGAGATTTCAAGGATTTCAAAGAAATTAGAGATTTCAAGGATTTCAAAGAAATCAAGGATTACAATAATTACAAGGATTCCAGAGATACTCCTTGATTTCTTTGATTTCCTTGATTGCCTTGAACTCTTTGATTTCTTTGATTGCCTTCATAGCTAGATACTAACAGTGTTCGTCGATACCACAGAGGTCACATACAGCATCCAGAACCTGGTTCTGTGCTGTGAGAGATGCTTCTGCAGCTTCTTCTGCATCGGAGCAGTCTATGGACACCATGCGCCAGACCGCAAGATGCTTCTCTTCCTTCAAATGCTCGTCAAAGTAGATATGAGCATCGATACTTGTGAGATCGTAAAAATCACAGAGACCATCTTTCTTCGTCTGTGCAATTTGTGGGAGTTCCAACTCCATCGCATACATTGCAGCAACACCGTGATCGAAACTTCTCTCCGCAAGCCCTTCCATCATTTGCACTGCATGCCTAGTTTTGAGTGATGGCTGATACACAGTGAGTTCTTCATCGGAAATATTCAAACTCATTGCAAAACGCTTCCAGAGCTCTGTGTGCTCTGTCTCCTCTACAATATTTTCTTCGATAAATGGAATCATTTCTGGGTGCTTCTCCAGCGCACGGTCACGGACGCGAGACACAATGCCTGGTACACTCTTGGCAAGATGAAAATACTCCTTGGCATACACACGCAAGTCATCCAATGTTAACTCTCCTTTGGACCATTTTACGTAGAAAGGATGCTGCAAAAGACTCCTAGATGCTATGCGTTCATCAAGTTGCGAGAGTGTGTACATGGGCAAAGGAGGGAAGAAGTACTCCTAAAGTAGGACTGCTTTCCGTACAACGCAAGATAATTGAATCTGGAATTTCGAATCAAGAATCTTGAAAACCAAATGAAGATTCCAGATTCAGAATTCTAGATTCTAGATTCTAGATTCTAGATTCTAGATTCTATTAATGGAGCATCTCAAACATCCACCCATACAACCGCTGTACCCCCTCCACCAAACGTGGCCCCGGCCGGTTGAGCAGTGAATCATCCAAGACACGTACATTACCCTCTCGAATAGCTCGCAGATGTGTCCACCCTGCACGTTCTGTAAGCACTTTCTTCTCTGGCAAATCTCCTGCTCCACACCAACTGATAATCATCATGTCTGGATCGAATACTTCTCCTTCTTTCAAAGTTAGTTCTCGACTGAGTGAACCTG
>CAZLFU010000022.1:0-12934 GCA_964558895.1 uncultured Candidatus Peribacteria bacterium | reverse complement strand
CTTTTTATTTGTCATCCTTCGATACACCCACTTGTCACCCTGAGGAGCTTCGAGACGTCTCAGTCATGTCATCCTGAGGAAGCCGAAACCAAGTGGAGGCTATCTCGAAGGATGGCTGACTGATCCTCCTCAGCATGACACGCTGTGCGTCTCGAAGGGCAAGTGGGCACTCAGGAAGACAAATAAAAGGCTTTATTCTCCATCCGCAGGAATCTTCTCTATCACTGCACCGAGGCTGCGGAGTTTTTCATCCAACTGATCGTATCCACGTTCTATGTATCGCACATCGGTAATAATGGTTTCTCCTTCTGCACAGAGTGCAGCCATTACCATAGCAGCACCAGCTCGAATATCGTTACTTGCAACCGTGCGACCACGTAGAGACGTAGGCCCAATAATGAGAGCTTCTCTTTGATTGAGAATCTCGATGTGCGCTCCCATTTTTTCGAGTTCGTACAAGTAGCCTAGACGACCTTCGAAGAGGCGCTCAAAAATACGACTCACACCTTTCGCCTGTGTCATCACAACACCAATGGGCGCCTGCAAATCTGTAGGAAAGCCCGGGAAGATATTTGTACGTACTTCTGTTGCTTGGAAGGAAGAGAGTTCTCCATCGACGAGAAGTACCTGCTCCTTTACATCATATTTGAGTATGGATCCCATTCTTTCGAGTGCCTGCAAAAAGGAAAGTAGATGCAGATGATCGATACCATGAATACGTACCTTTCCTCTACTTACAAGTGCCGCAATGATAAGTGCACCTGCCTCCAAATAATCGAAGATAACAGAGTGCTCGGTTGCTTGGAGATTTTTCTGTCCTCGTACAATAACCGTATGGGTGCCCGACCCTTGCACCTCTGCACCCATCGCCTGCATTAGCTTACAGAGATCTTGCACATGAGGTTCTCCTGCTGCCATATCGATACGTGTTTCTCCTGGCAAGATAGACGCAGCCATGATGGCATTCTCGGTTGCCGTTACAGAAAATTCTGGAAGGATGACGTGACTAGGCTTGAGACTACCCTGAAGATGTAACACTTCATCTGTGCTCATATTCGTTGCGCCCATCTGTACAAACACTGCAACGTGCGCATCTACCGAACGCTTTCCCAGAACACATCCACCAGGGTACGACATCTCCGCCACTCCAAATCTACTAAGGAGTGGGCCAAGGAGAACAATGGATCCACGTAGTTTGGAAACATATTCGGATGGAATAGGTTTATTTTTTAATGCGTGTGTGCGAATGCGAACGGTACTTTCCTGGAAGGAAACTTCCGCTCCAAGAAATTTGAGGATCTCCAGCATCACATTGATATCGCGCAGGTGCGGCATGTTATGTAACACCGTCTCTCCTTCGCAGAGGATACTTGCAGCAATGAGTGGCAATGCCGCATTTTTAGAACCGCTGACGCCAATATCTCCACGGAGAGGAGTGCCGCCTCGTATACGATAACGTGTGTCCATAAGGAGTGGAATTATACTGAATGACAGGAAAGATAGCTCTAGTTTTCTCCTTGTTTCTGCTTTGACTGTACCCACTGATGTCTCGTTTCCCATAGAAGCAAGACGGCGCCAATAGTAATGAAGCTATCGGCAGTGTTAAAAATAGGAAAATGTCCTATTTGGATCATATCGGTTACTTTTCCGTCGAGAAGGCGATCGATAATATTGGCAATTCCTCCGCCTACAATAAGGCCAAATCCGACCTGCTCCAAAGGGGTATGAGCCACTTTTACTGCCATCCAGATGACGAGAAGCATTGCCAGTGCAATAGCGAAAATCTGCACCAAAGGAGGAAATTGGATGCTAAATGCGATGCCTGTGTTATACGCAAGTTGTAACCCAAGCCAAGAACCGAGAATGGCAATTCTGCCCTCTAAAAGGCGCTCTACGAGCATAAATGAGCCGACACTGACGCAAAGAGAGGCCAGAGCTGTACTACAAAAGAGAAACATGATGACTAGGCTACCAGAAAAGCGACTAAAAATTCATTTTCTGCTGCTTGCATAGACATAATTTATATGTATAGTACACTACTTTCATTATGTCAAATATCTATGTTTCCTCAACATACTGCGCTTGGTGACCTATTGGTAGAAAAAAACTACCTCTCAGAAGGCGAACTTCACCATAGTGTAAACCTTGCACAGGACCGAGGAGATTCGCTGGTAAGTATCCTGTTGGAAGAAGGACATCTCACACCAGATGTCTACGATGATTTGATGACAGAACACTACGGGTTGCCAGAATATAATCTAGAACTCAATCCACCAGACCCACACATTGTGGGAATGCTCCCTGCAGAAATTACAAAGAAATACGGAATGATCGTAGTGGATTACTCCGCTGTCTCCACCACTATTGCAGTTTCCGATCCAACCATTCCTCAACTCGAACAGGTCATCCGCATCAATCTCGGAAGACATGAACCTGTGTATCTTTCCGAAACAAAGGAGGAGGCCATTGCTCCATCTCGCTGGTTTCCAACTTCGTTACCGTTTAGCTGGAGAAAAGAGAGCGACGATAAGCGTGGATACATAGGACCCATCCACTATGTGTATGCACCCAAGCACGCCATCTTGCATTCACTCGATCGGTATCACATGCCAGATGTTGTCTCCCATAAGACGAAAGTTCATGGAAGCGGCCACGCACAGACAACTGCTCCTGGCATGTTAGATGGACTCCTACGTTATGCGGTCGAACTTCGCTCATCGGATATCCATTTGGAGCCACATGGCAAAGCAGTCATCGTGCGCTTCCGTATCGATGGAATTATGCGTGAGGTCGGTCGACTGATGCCGGAACACTACGAAGGAATTCTCAACCGTATCAAAATAGAAAGTGGCATGCGCATCGATGAACACTTCGTGGCACAGGATGGTTGTATGCACTACAAAATAGGAAAAACAATCACAGACATTCGTGTTTCTACTATTCCCATTATGGATGGAGAAAAAGTGGTGATGCGTATTTTCTCGGATAGAACGAGATCTCTCACACTCAACGATCTTGGCTTTTCGAAGGAAAATCAGCAATTACTGGAGGGTATGGCACACACGCCCCATGGTATGATTTTGGCAACTGGACCAACTGGTTCTGGTAAATCCACCACGTTGTACTCTCTCTTGAAGTACCGCAATAACTCTTCGGTAAACATTTCTACTATCGAAGATCCTGTGGAGTACCAAATCTCCGGAGTGAACCATATGCAAGTACATGAAAAAATTGGTCTCACTTTTGCAAAGGGACTACGTGCGCTTGTTCGCCAAGATCCCGATATCATCTTGGTAGGAGAAGTGCGCGATGGAGAAACAGCGCAAGTTGCAGTGAATGCAGCACTCACGGGCCACTTGCTCTTCTCCACACTTCACTCCAATGATGCCGCCACTGCAATTCCTCGCTTGCTCGAGATGAATGTGGAACCGTTCCTCTTGGCATCTACGCTCAAGCTTGTCATTGGCCAACGTTTAATTCGACGCATCTGCCCAGACTGTCGATACAGCTACACGATCTTAAAACCAGACTTGGAAATAATGCTGCCATTTACAACACAAATGACAACCATTCAACCTGCAGAAACATTCTACAAAGGAAAGGGGTGTGCATCGTGTGATCACACAGGATACTTGGGGCGTTTGGGAGTACATGAACTTCTGCATATTACCCCAGAAATTGAGCAGTTGATTGTGACACGTGCTACAACTGCGGATATCAATATTGCTGCGAGGAAACAGGGAATGAAAACTTTCTTCCATGATGCACTGGAAAAGGCTCAAGAGGGTCTCACAAGTATCGAAGAAATTCGTGCGTTGCAACTAGGGCCCCTTCCAAAAACCATAGCAGCGCCAGTGCAAAAAAAGTGGCGTGCGAGTGATTCTTCAAAAGATATGGCAGAATGGCTGATTCGTGAGGCGGCTAAGAATACAGAAAGATAAGCTGTTTTCTTGCCTTTTAGATAAAAAAATGTACAATGTACTCAGTTTATTCATCACTATGACACTATCCATTACAACGGATGGTGGTTTTTGCCTTTTCTCATTCTCACCATGCGTGCCGCATTTCTCGCCGCCATTAACCAGATTTGTTCGGAGAAAAACGTGAATCCAGCTCAAGTACTCGACGCAGTAAAGCAAGCAATTGCAACTGCCTACCGTAAAGATTACGGAAACAAAGAGCAGGAAATTCGCGTAGAATTGGAAGAAGGCCGCGACGAGCCACGCATTCTTTTGGTAAAAGAGGTAGTAGACGAAGTGGAAAATGATAACTTCGAAATTAGTTTGAAGGACGCCAAGAAGATACAATCCGAAATTGATATTGGTGATGAGGTGATGATCGACGTTACACCAGATTCGTATGGTCGCATTGCTGCGCAAGCTGCCAAGCAGGTAATTTTGCAAAAACTTCAGGAGGCGGAGAAGCAGAGCCTCTACGAAATGTTTAAAGATAGAGAAGAGGAACTTCTTACGGCGAATGTGACCAAGGTGGAACCAAATTGGGTAACATTGGAAATTGAGGGAATGACGGTGTCACTTCCTTGGAAGGAGCAGATCCCAGGTGAACACTACTACACGGGTAAGCGTATTCGCGTGTATTTGGACACAGTAGAACTTACAGGAAAAGGGCCACAACTACGCATCTCTCGTACACACGTAGGACTTGTTCGCAAGTTGCTAGAATTGGAGATTCCAGAGGTACGCAATGGCGATGTGGAAATCAAAGCAATTGCTCGCGACCCAGGCTTCCGCAGTAAAGTTGCAGTATCCAGCAAAGATCCACGTGTAGATCCTATTGGGGCATGTGTAGGACAAAAGGGAGTACGTATTCAAGCAGTGATGGAAGAACTGAATGGCGAACGTGTAGATATGATTGAATGGTCCGATGATCCTATTCGTTTGATCTCTACTGCGCTCCAACCAGCTGCAATTTCTGCAGTGATCATTGTGAATAACCAGGAGCACTTGGATGCAGAAGGTCGCAAGATCAAAAAGCGTGCAGCTGTCTTCGTAGAAGAAGCACAACGACCGATGGCTATTGGTAAGAAGGGGCAGAACATTCGTCTTGCTTCCGAACTCACTGGGTTTGAACTCGATATGTACAACTTCGAAGAACTTCCTGCGTTCAAAGCCAAGTTGGAAGAACTCCGTGGAGAAGCTGTGGAAGCTGTGACGTTGAATGCGGATGGGGAGGAGGTTGTGGAAGAAGAAGCGCCTGAGGAAAAGGCAGCTAAGAAACCTAAGGCGGAGGAAACCAAAGAAACCAAAGAAACCGAGGATTCCAAGGAGGCAGAAGTAGTTGAGGAATCTGAGGTAACCGAAGCTGCTCCTGAGTCTGAAGCTTCTGAAGCACCAGCAGATGAAGAAGCCCCACAGGAACCAGAAGAGGAAAAGAAGTAGCGAAAAGCTTAAGCAACTATTCTCGTCCCACCTCCAGGTGTATTGGGAAATGTATCGACCGTCCTAATATCCTGGCCAAAAATGTAGTACTGCCTACCAACTTCTTGGTCCTGTATTTGCGATGGCAAAAGTAATCTTGAATTCCTACCAAGTTCTCCAACAGCTACAGTAGCTTTGGCAGGCAGCCTTTCATCCTCAAAAATTTCTATCCATGGCAACGGTAAAATGTCATCAATGACCATTCTTCCTGATACTCTCATAAATGGCATCCATCCACATTTTCTTCCAATAGATGCATATAGATGCGGCTCTGAATCCACACGAAAAGCTTTTTCTTCGACTCGTATCCCATTTAAATTCACATTTTGAACAAGAGATGAGGCATCCAGTTCATCTGGTTTGGCCAACAGGATATAGATACGACGCCCTTGATTTAACTGTAACTCATGTAATCTACCCTCTTCTACATATCCTCCCGATTCTAGAGCTATACCGAATACTTTTGATTCTCGTAATTCTGGAATTTTAGACGGAAACGTAAGAATATCCTGGTTGTCTCTCATGTGAATAGAGTAGCAAATGGCAGAAACTTGCCAAGATACAGGTACTTTTAATTGTAAAGAAAGTACTGAATTCTCAGGTGACCGAATCGCTCTGGCACGCTACCATCGGCACATGCGTTTGCCATCTATTCCCTTCGTCGTTCTTGATACCGAAACAACGGGGCTTACGCCACGCGTGCATCGAATAATCGAATTTGCTTCTGTGCGCTTGGAGGATGGGGAAATCGCTGATACGTACGAACAACTGTTTTTCCCAGAGCATGACGAAGTGCCACCAACAGTGGTTGCGCTTACACGTATCCGCTCGGCAGATGTGCAAGGCAAACCCACCTTTGCAGAGAAGCGTGTAGAAATTTTGGAACATATTGGAAGTGATACACTCATCGTGGGTCAGAATGTAAATTTTGATCTGCAGATGCTTAAGGGTGAGGGGATAGATCTTACCGATCGACCATGGATAGATACCTCTATGCTCGCATCATTGGTATTCCCAGAATTGGCTAGCTATTCACTAGGGTATGTAAGCACTGTTCTACAACTCAATCACGAACCAGTACACAGGGCTCTGGGAGATGTACGTGCAACATTGGAATTGCTCGAACGATGTTGGGAACGCTTGCAGGAAGTACCGGCAACCATTCTGCAAGATCGCACACTCGATATTTTGAGTCGAAGCTCTCGTGGGTACCAAATGCTTTTTTCTGCTTTACCCAAAAGCACAGCCAGTACCGTACCAGAGTGGCTTACTTCTCCGGCTCTTCGCTACGACAACCTTGGATCTACTGACCGCTTCCCGTTGCACAATCCAGAAAATGGCTCTGTGCACCTACAGGAGGAATCGCTCGACCCAGCCATGTTGGAACGAATCATTGCCACGGCTGTAGAGGATACATCTACCACACATTGGATTGCTGTGAAGAATTTGGAAGCAAGCTTGAGACGCATCGCATTTTCAAAAGATAACGTCCGCGTATTGTACCCTCCATTTTTAATTCTCAATCCAGAAGCACAAGCTGCACTGCTTGCACAGGAAACATTTACTGCAGATGAAGCAACACTCGCTACCAAACTCCTCTGGTACGAACCAACCCTGCGAGATGAGCTGCCACTTCATGGTGATGAGAAAGCAATTTGGAGTGGCAAGATGATCTGCACCGAGGAATCGAAAGAGTATATTGAGCAGTTTCAGAATCTTCCTTCCGTCATCTTGCTTGATCATTGGCAGATGCTTTCCTTCTTGGCAGACCCAGAGCACGCTGCGCATGGGGCTCTCAGCGAGAAGGCTCATATTATTATCGATGATGCATCGATGCTGGAAGATACCGCCACACGTGCGTACGGCAAACAGTGCAGTGTAAATGACTTACGTGCAGCCTCAGAAGGAGATACAGCCCTTACACGTTTTACAGATTTGTTACAGCTTTGGATCGAGAAAACGAGGCATATGCAGGATATTCGCTATCTCACACCCATGGATTTTGAAACACCCGACGTGCAAGGACTTAGGCAGCAACTTGATCAACTTTTGAAAGAGCGAACCAATTCAGATCGTTTGCTACAACTCTTGGAAAGTATCGCATTTATTTTGGATCCCAAAAATTTACATCAACGCATTGTCTACATTGAGCAACGACAAGATGGCAGCCAATCTCTTATTTCTGCCCCAGAGTTTGTCCATGAGCTACTCCGAGAGTATTTGTACGATCGTTATCCTGTCACTCTTCTCATCCCAAGTGGATCGAGTGAGACACTCACCGAGATTTTGCCTCGTTCTCAAAAAACAGTGCTCACGGAGCTTGATGATGACTCTGGTCTTGCAATTGAATTCCCCGAAAAAATAGAAACTGATACCGTCTTTGTAGATCCTCCTGCAGGCAAAACAGTGGTACTGGCAAGTAGCAAACGAGTCATTCAACAGATCTTTGAAAAGTACGTAGAACCTTTAGAAAAATTGAACGTCCATTTGATCTGCCAAGGAATGAGTGGTGGCCAAGGGCGTATGCAAGCGGAATTCATGGCATCACCAGGAGATACTATCATGGTGATCACTCCGTGGACGTTTGAAGGAATAGAACTAGAACCACGCTGTATCGATCGTTTGATTTTGCAAGCTCTGCCTTTTGATCACCCATCGCATGCAATTTTCAGTAAGCGCGCAGAACACTATCAAGATGCATTCCAAGACTATTCACTTCCAAGATTGGAGCACAGGCTCTTTCGCATTCTTCGCACATTCTGCCGATACAAAACTTCGAGTGGAGAGGTGATCGTACAAGATTCTCGTTTACAGAATAAATCGTACGGCAAGCGCGTACGTGCGTATTTGGAATCGTTCAATAGAGAGGAGGAAGACGCCACAGATACCCCACCACAACAGACTCTTTTTTAAGACTTACGATGAGGAAGATGCTTCCTGAAAGCTACAGGTAACACCCTGGTCTTCGCCCCAATCTAAGCACCCTGGAAGCTGTTCACACTGTGTTGCTTTTCCATTGGTATACACAATATAACGCTGTATTTGATCATCACATTGAATCTCACATGCGTGTGGCTCCAAAAAATCTCCCTCGTACGGATACTCCACATGCAGAGGCTCTCCTTTACAGGCTTTGATTGTGTTCTTCACAACAGGAATGCTCTCGGGAGCAAATGACTGGAACACAACAGTTGCACCAACGAGAATAAAAAATACCACAACGAGAATCTGATCCGATGGACGTGAGAAAGGATTTTTCACACTACGAAGTGTACCGGATTTATGCGGAGGTGAGAAATAAGATTATGTTTTGATCGTTCTCTTGTTCTTCAGCACTGTGCTTCGAGACGGCTCAGTCATGTCATCCTGAGGAAGCCGGAACAAAGTGGAGGCTGTCTCGAAGGGTGGCTGACTGAACCTCCTCAGCATGACAGTGCTGAACGCCCAAACATTGCCTATTCCTTTTCTGGATCGGCAGCAATCACTACAAACACCGTTCTCCACAAAATCCATAAATCGAGAGCAGGGGACCACTCTTCTATGTACTTTAAATCCAATTTCATTTCGTCTGCAAAACTTAAATCACTACGGCCAGAAATTTGCGCATATCCTGTCATGCCAGGCTTGATGGCAAAGACACGCCTCTGCTGCAAAGTGTACTTCTCTACCTCTTCTGGAAGATGTGGCCTTGGCCCAACGAGAGACATGGAACCTGTAAGTACATTGAAGAGTTGAGGAAGTTCGTCTAGATCAAACCTGCGTAGTATTCTTCCTACTTTTGTAATTCTCGGATCATTCTTTATTTTAAAAAGAGGGCCATCCTTTCGCGCATTCATGGAGGTAAGTGTTTGCTTCTTGGCATCTGCGTCTTTCACCATAGAGCGAAACTTAAGAACACGAATAGTACGTCGCCCCTGTTCACCAACCCGCTTCGAAACATACAAAAATGGCCATCCATCTTCTAGGAGAATGAGAGCAACGATCACTATAAAAACTGGTGAAAGAACACCAATCATGACGATACTCATGACAAAATCAAAAAGACGTTTCATCACTCTACCCCAACCATCTAGTGGAGTTGGTTGCAAGCGCATCATGGGGAGAAGGCCCAATAATTCCACGCGCAAAAGATGTGGAACATCCGCAAGAACAGGTGGTAAAAACCCATACCCAATGTGATGGCTACGACAGTAATCTATCAATTCAATGGTGCTTTCTGCTTCGGGATTGGGGTCTGTCTGGAGTACCAAATCTAAATGATGACTGTGCTCTAGTTTTTTCAACGCATCAAATGTTGGTATATGTCCTAGGTATTCGTACCGCATATCATGCTCCAGTGTGTATTGAGCCATCTTGGGCACATGCTGATTCCCAATAGACACAACAAGTCTCACGCCAAAGCCAGAGCGTAAAAATGCGCGTTGCAGGAGTGTGACAGCTGCTCGCGCTAGCGAGACAAAAATAATAAGAAACGCAGTAGAGTGAATGAGAAGTACTCGCGAGTAGAAGAGTTGTTTTCGCACAAGAAAGTACCAACCCATTACCACAACCAACCAAAGTAAGCTGGCTACAATAATACGACCAATCTCGCTCCATCCTCCTCGTGTTGTCCGAAGTGCGTACAGGTTGAGTACAGCGGCTATGAGGAGAAATGCGATGATGCCAGGCCATACAAATGATTGAAGATACTCCTGCATTGCAGGTAGCGTCTGTGCGGGCTCCAAAAGTTGCACTCCTGGAATAAGGTCTACATTTGCTTCTCGTAAGCGAAAGCTGAGCAGGAGCGCAGCTAGTACACCCAAGATATCTAGGGGTATTCGCAGAATGCCGAAGAAGACTTCTGACCGCTTCATGGGAATGTATTGTACTATGAAAATGAAAAGATATGAGCGATCTTCTTTATAAATGATTTGTATTTCTGAAGTTACCTTCATTCTGGCTTGTCAGCCAAAATCAGACCAAACCAAAAATGTCTGATGCCATACGGGGGCGACACCTCGGCGAAGTCAGCCTTAGGCTGACGAAGACGGGTGGAGCCACCTCGGGGATTCGAACCCCGGACCCACCGCTTACAAGGCGGTTGCTCTGGCCAACTGAGCTAAGGTGGCAATATTCGATGTTTTGAATGAAGGATGCTGGCCAACCGCGCCTTCGTTCATCTTAGCGAACTACGGCAAGGCAAGCTGTAAAAAATAACGAGAATAAGCAGCTATCTCTACGCTGTAATAGCGCGAATGGGATTATAAAGTGCTTGGATCTCATGTAAAGGAATTGGTGTACAAGATTTATAGAATTTCTTATGTTGGAAAACCCGTCAAATACTTGAGTAAAAGTGCTATTTGGAGCATAATAGTTGTCTGTTCTTTGGATGATCGCCCAGCACCCTTCTGTCTTTAGAGGATAAAATTGCACTCTATGAAAATAGAAGGGTGCTGGGAGGAACGTCCGGGCATCAATGGAACGCCTAGTGGGTAACGCCCATCTACTCGTCATATATCCGGTAAAGGCGAGTAAGGACTAGTGCCACAGAAACGTAGTCCGTGTCATTATCACCCGCAAGGGTGACCAGATATGGAATGAAACGCCTCGGGAACCGAGGCCCCGGCTTGCCGGGGAGGTAAACTCTAGGTGATGCAAGGAGGATTTGGGTAAGTGGAATCTGCGATGGTTCCGTCGTACCGCTTACTCCTCCGCGCAATGCCGCACTCGTTGCGGACGAGGTGCACGAGTAATCTGCACCCCAGATAGATGATCATCACTCTACGTACCGAGCGTAAGCGAAGTTCGAAGAGAACAGAACCCGGCGTACAGAAGAACAGATCACAAAGGGAAGAAAGCTACTTTGCTTTCTTCTTTTGTGGTGTGCGAGGAAGCACTATAGTGAAACTTGTTCCTTTTGCTCCACTCGTGAAACTAATTTTCCCCCCAAGATTCTCAATAATCATCTTGGTAATATAGAGACCGAGACCATTTCCATCAGTATCCATCTGCATGACATTACTGGCACGGAAGAGTTTCTGGAACACATGAGGTTGTTCTTTTGGGGGAATGCCAATTCCCGTATCACTCACACTGATGGAGATAGTAGTTTTTTGAATGCTCATATTCACTTCTACCTGCCCACCAGGCTTGGAATACTTCACCGCATTGGTGATGAGATTTTGCAAAACAATATGGAGGAGAATTGGATCTGTAGAAATATGAAGATCATTTTTAGGAAGATAAATGCCACAGGCAATTTTGGAATCTTTTGCCAATGTACAGAGTTCCTGCGTCATATCGTGTACCCAATGGGTGATATTGATATCTTGGTTTTTTGGCTTGATGCTGCCACCTTCTAGGCGTGCAACATGGAGCAATGCATCCACTAAACTCGTCATACGAGCAGAGGCAATACTCATCTCTTTCAGATATTCATTCTGCGTATCCGAGAGCTTGAGATCTTTTTCCGTTGAAAATAATTCGATGTACCACTGCAACGCAGAAAGTGGCGTGCGCAGTTGGTGAGAAGCCAACGAAATAAATTCCGACTTGATGTAATCTACCCTGCGCTCTTCTGTCATATCTTGAAACACTGCAATGGCACCAATTGCAGTTTTCCCTTGTAGAAGTGGAGTGACCACCAATGTAATTGGGAGAAGAGATCCATCTGTCCTTTTGATGCTATAGCGAACATCTGGGCTGGATCTGATTATTTTCTTCTTCTGAAGACACTGGAGTAATGGATGATTTTGTGCGAGAAGCTTTGTTTGATGCTTCTGCATTTCCAGAACTTTGTCGATTGCAAACCCTACGATCATGTCTTTGTTTTTCACACCAAGAAGCTCAATAGATGCTTTATTTGCGTCGGTAATCGTTCCTGTATTATCGACCATGATAATGCCGTGCTGAATAGTCTCGAGTATCGTGGCATCCTTCACATATTGTTCGCGTAGCTCCTCTGTTCTCTGGGCAACTTCACCCTCCAAATAATCGTAAAATTTCTTGAGGCGTTTTACCAAATCGACAGAGACAGATTCCAGAACTTCTACTTCGTCCCCGGTATGAATAGATCTCTTGAGTTGCCAATGCCCTGGCTTGAGCAGCCTCATGGCATTGCTGAGATGTAAAATTGGTTTGGTGAGATGTGTGCCGACTATAAACGACATCAATCCAGTGAGTGCAAAGAGAACGGTGCCAATCAGCATCAACAAAATTCCAAGTTTGCGCACAGCAAGAAGCGCATACGACACATCTGTTTTTACAACAAGTCCCCATCCAAGCGATGGAATCACACGGTGCGCTGCATAGACTTTTACTCCTTTATAGTCTTCGAATGCCCCTAGTCCTTCTAGTCCTGCAGTGGCAAGTGCCACTGGCGATTTGTATTCTATGTATTCCTGCAATGACCCTAATACAATAGGGGTAGTAGCATTGGGTGCATACTGGTGATGCAAGAGGAGTAGATCATCACCTCGTTTTGCACCAACGAGTACTTCGCCGCCTTCTCCTAGTGT
>CAZLFU010000021.1:0-13148 GCA_964558895.1 uncultured Candidatus Peribacteria bacterium | reverse complement strand
TCACTCCGCTCGTCAAACAGTGCACTTTTCGACGCCCTTGCTCGCCAAGATGCGTAACGGAATTTTTTCTAGGCGACACCTCTTTTAGTTTTTTACTTGGTTAATTCTTCAATTAAATCATAAATTTCCTGTTCGTGACCTTCTGCGATGTGAAATTCGTACAGTCTCGAACGAACACGTACGAAGATAATTCGCTCATCAGAAATACCTGGATCTAAGAATGTAAGCAGGTCGTAAGGGGGTCTTCCTTCTCGTTTCTGATTCTCGTCGAGTAAGTCTGCGACCTGTGGGGAGAATGAGGTGTGCAAAGCTTCTTTGATCGCGAGGTAGTACTGCTTAATTTTTGGAGAATCTACCCAGGTGATGAGGCCTGCTCTGTCTTTTTGCTTGAGGAGCACACGGCTCTGCACTGTTGCATCCTCTATCACAAGCCCGATGATATTGCTTTCTTTTGGCTCTATAAACTGGAAACCAAAATTGGTGAGGGTAGCAGGAATGTTGGGTCCAGAATTGATGGAAACACCTCCCTCGGTATTTTCTTGCATTGAGGAAACAGCGGAACCAGTACTTGCATCACTAGCTTCACCGACTTCTGGAATAGAATCTTTGTCTGTGATGGCGAGTGCATTTGCCGTGGATGATGATTGTCTATCCCAATCGATTCCATTGGTTTCATCTTCTGGTTGTAGATCTGCATGGATAGATGGCTGTTCCAACCAGGGATACTGTTTGTAGAGAACGGTATCGGCAGCACCGAGTCCAATCAGCACTGCGAGCAAGCCAGTTGTCATCAAAACTTTCATCTTCATTTCTTTCCGATTGTACAACACGAGCGACCACGCAGCGATAGTTCTTTTTCTCTCACAAGATCAAGACTGTGGCGGAGGAGCAACATCTGCTATGATTCATTTCCATGGCTATCCAAAGACGTACGAGAGCACAGGCAACAGCGCAGCCAACACCGACTGTTGCAGAGACTGAGCAGCTAGAGCAATCTCTTCGTCCTATTCGTATGAGTGAATACATCGGACAAAGTGCCATCAAAGGACATTTGCTTGTGCATGTAGGAGCTGCCAAAAAACGCCAAGAATCACTAGGGCATACATTGCTTCATGGGCCTCCTGGTCTGGGAAAGACGACACTTGCGCACATCATTGCACGGGAAATGGAAACGCAAATTCGTATTACCACTGGTCCTGCTATCGAAAAACCGGGAGATCTTGCCTCTCTTCTTACCAATTTAAATCACGGAGATGTACTTTTCATCGATGAGATTCATCGTCTGCGTCCTGCGATTGAGGAAGTGCTTTATAGTGCCATGGAAGATTTTGCGTTGGATATTATGCTTGGCAAAGGGCCAACAGCTCGCTCGATGCGCATAGACCTCAAGCCGTTTACGCTTGTAGGTGCTACCACCAAAGCGGGGTCTGTGAGTGCGCCACTAAGAGATCGTTTTGTGCACAACTTTAAGTTGTCTTTTTATACCACGGACGAAATGGAGCAAATCATTCAGCGCTCTGCCAATATTTTGCAAGTGCATATGGAGGAGGACGCAGCCAAGAGCGTTGCTCGTTGTTGTAGATCGACACCACGTATTGCCAATCGACTTGTACGCTCTGTACGAGATTTTGCACAGATGGAAGGAGAAGAGAGGGTGAGCTTGGATCGTATGCAGAAGACACTCTCATCACTTGGTATTGATGAATACGGTCTCGATGCAACCGATCGTATTATTCTGGAAACTATCATCGAAAAGTTTTCTGGTGGCCCTGTTGGTCTTTCCACTCTTGCTGCTGCCATCGCAGAAGAAGAGGGGACTATCGAAGATGTGTACGAGCCGTACTTACTCCAGTGTGGGTTTCTTCAAAGGACACCCAAGGGAAGAACTGCTACCAAGCGTTCGTATGAATTGTTGGGTATGCAGATACCAGAACAAGTGCAGCAGATGCTTGGAGTCTAAGACTTATTCGCATCACCGATCTCCTGCGCGAATTCATGGATGACTTTTTGCATCTTTTTTTCAAATCTCGCCCTAGAAAATTCCTCTGCGCGTTTTTTGCAATCTGCAGCGAGAAAATCTTTTGCATCAAAGTTTTGTAATACTTTCTGGAGAGATGCGGCAGTTGGCTCATCAAAGAATGTTCCTGTTTTTCCTTCGATGATTGTTTCCAATGCGCCACCACTTCTCTGTGCAATGACTGGTGTGCCACAAGCCATGGATTCCACTGGAACAAGTCCAAAATCTTCTCGCCCCGGGAAGAGAGTCGCCTTTGCGTTGACATAGAGTTCTTTGATTTCTTCATCGGGTACGTACCCCAAAAACTTCACCGTGGAACCTGCAATTTTTTCCAGCTGCTTTCTTTCGGGTCCTTCTCCGGCGATGATAAGTGGTACTTCCAATGCGTTACAGGCTTTGATGGCAATATCGATCTGTTTGTAAGGAACGAGGGTGGAGACGATGAGATAGTAGTTACGAGTTACTGGTTGCGAGTTACTGGTTGAAGAGTTTTCAATAGACTCGAACCAAAAATCATCAATAGGCGGATAGATAATACTGGATTCTTCTCTCCAGTAGAGTTGAATACGGCGTTGTACTTCCTTGGATGGTGCAATCAGTTTGTCTGCTCTGGGTGCAACTTCTGCATCCCATGTGCGAAGCCTCTGGAAGACATGTTCCAAGTATGCCTTTCGCAGGAATCCTATTTTTCCTGTACCAGCTCTTTCGAGGACATCGTGTGTGCGATCCCACAGATACCGAGCAGGAGAGTGAATGTAACTGATATGTTTTGGATTTCCATTGGTGATGATGCCATGTACGAATGCAGAAGAGGTACTGATGACAAGATCGTAATTTTTAAAATCCCACGCCTCTACAGCTTTGGGAAAAAATGGAAGATAGAGATGATGGTTGTAGGCGAGAGAAGGGCGAAGAAGAGAACAGAGTTTAAAAAACTTGCCCTGCGCCAGAGAACTCGTGCGCACACGCCCCTTGGGAAACCAGTCACCTAGTTTTTCCTCGTTGTAGAGGAGTGTGTAAATGGGTGCGTTTGGGTAGAGATCTGCCAGAATCCTGAGCACCTTTTCGGCACCGCCTTTCATAGTTAATAACTCGTGAACAATTGCTATACGCATATGGTTGAAGGAGTAGTTTACCCTGAGCTTGTCGAAGGGTGAACAATTGCTATTTTCATCCGAGATAGCTTACAGGTTCTCGTACAAGCTTACAGCTTCTTTTGGTTGTTTCCTGACGGTGTCCTTAGTAGACTGCATCGGCAGTAGTTATTCTGGGTCGGTAGCTCCCTCCTTCGTCCGTCCGCCTAGGCGGACTAATTACGGAAGGGTAAGCAGTGGTAACCACTTCGCTTTGTTCTTGTATGGGCGCTGTCGACAATCTATCTTTTACATCATGGGTCGGTAGCTCAGTGGTAGAGCAGTAGGCTTTTAACCTATTGGCCGTGGGTTCAATCCCCACCCGACCCACCATTCGACTCGTAGTTCGTGCGCGAACTACTCGCTCATGGTAAACCACGAGTATTATTTTCGAGCGAGTCGAATGACTCTGAGCGGAGCCGCAGCGAAGTCGAAGAGCCCCACATATACAACATACAAAACAAATCTGCTACGATTAGCTGCTATGTCTTGGCATGTCTATATAGCACAAGCACCAACAGGCAGATACTACACAGGAATAACAACTGATCCTCATAGGAGAATTCAGGAGCATAATAGCGGCGAAGGAGCAAAATTTGCTTATGATCAAGGCGCATTGAGATTACTCTATGTTTCTCCTGAATTTTCAGACCAGTCATCTGCAAGATTGCGTGAAATCCAGATCAAAGGATGGACGCGGGAAAAGAAGGAAAAATTGATCCGAGGAGAATGGAAATAACTATAATTCCCTCGCATTTCCATCTGCAAACTCAGTGAAATCTCGTAATCGTTCAATTACCTCAAGCGGATCATCATCTGCCAATGGAAGTGGTGTAATGCTGAAAGCAAGCCATCCGTTCTCAACAAGAGAAATTTCTAAATCACTTGCTTTCTCATCGCGTTCATCATCAAAAAAATCATGGACACCAATAGTCAAATAGAGGCAATGATCTCTTTGTGAGATAAGACAGGCATGAAGCTTACTACTCAATTTTTCACAAAATTCGGTTACACGACTGAGTACCTCGGTATCAAATTCTTCCAATGTTTTTCCTGCATCTTTAAGATAAGCAGTAAATTCTTCACTTCCACGATCAATTTCATCAACTATAAAAGATTCATCTAGCATAAGGGTCACTTTATCACGATTGATTTTTGAGACAAGCTACCTCGGATACGCACAGTTATTTGCATCAATGGTAGAACCATTAATTTGAAAAGATGCATCTGTTGCGAGCCACACAATGATATCTGCAATCTCTTCTGCAGTGGCAAAAACTCCATTGGAAGTACGCGCACGCAAGTCCTTCAATCGTTCATCAGGAATTTGATGAATCATATCTGTTTCTACAGGTCCAGGTGCGACAGAAGTCACCATGATGTTGTGTGCTCCAAGGATCTTTCCAAAGATTTTTGTGGCATTGATGAGCGCAGCTTTGGTCATGCCGTACCAGATATCTGGGTGACCGACGGAACCTGCAATGGAAGTGAGGTTTACAATGCGTCCTCCATCTTTCTCGATCATCGACTTGGAACACTCTGTAATCAGCGCAATTGGAGCTTCCAGGTTGATCTTGAGGATTGCCTGTTTCTTGTCTTCTGGATACGCATCGTATGGAATGGAATTCATGATTCCTGCGTTATTGATGAGAATATCCACGTGACCAATACGAGAGAGAAGCTCGGGGATCTTCTCAATCTGTGTGAGGTCAAATGAGATGGCTGTTGTTGCATCTTTCAATGCAAAAGAGGAAACATCTCTTCCAATCACCACGACTTCCTCCCCACGTTCTAGAAATTTTTTACAAGCTGCAAGGCCAATGCCTCTGGTGCCGCCTGTAATGAGTACACGCTTCATAAGGGGATGGTAGCATTTTCTCTTAAAATGCAGACAATTTTCGTGTGTTTTCTCAGTATTACTATTAGATTTTGAATGTATGACTGAAAGATTGCCAAATTCGATCGAAGAAGATTGTCCCCCCTGTTGTCGGTGTAAACAGCCAGATCGACCAAGTATACTTGGTCAGGTATCGAGACAGCTTGGAGATGAACAGTTAGGAGTTCATAGATGTGGAACTCGTAGTGTATTAAGTTATGCCTTGGCAGTACTGAGAGAACAAGAAGTAAAGAAGTCATAGTTCGACCTTTTGGTTTTACTCAGGGAAGGCGGGGTCACTATGACAAATATCTGGAACAGGTTATTCTGTTTTTGATGATTGACTCTCATTGTCACCCTTCGACTTCGCTCAGGATGACAGTTATTATTGACACATGATTGACTCTCATTGTCACTTGGCGGATGCAAAATTTAAGAAGGATCTAGATGGAGTACTTCTGCGTGCAGAAGAGCATGGTGTGCATATATGTGTAACGATTTCAGATTCCCTAAAAGAGGCAGAAGAATGTTTTCAGTTAGCAGAAAAATATGAACAAATTTATTACACAGTTGGGGTGCATCCTCACAATGCAAAGGACTGGAAATCTGATGATGCACATAGACTGAAAAAATTGATCGGTGCATCATCCAAAGCAAAGGCAGTGGGAGAAATTGGTTTGGATTATCATTATGATAATTCGCCCAGAGATATGCAGCAGGAAGTGTTTGCTATCCAGTTACAACTTGCGAAGGAATTGGAGCTTCCTGCAGTTATTCACAATCGTGAGTCCATCGCAGATTTAAAGCGTATAGTATGGGAAATTGATCCGCCTGCTGCGGTGCTGCATTGCTGCACAGAGAAGTGGGAGGATGTTGCCGATTGGGTGAAGAGGGGATACCTTCTTGGATTTACAGGTATTGCAACGTATCCAAATGCCGAGGATATTCGGGAGGTCATTACAAAATGTCCTGTGGAACAGATGATGATCGAAACAGATGCGCCATACCTTGCGCCAGTTCCTCATCGCGGAAAGCGCAATGAGCCTGCTTTTGTGGTGGAAGTTGCCAAGCTTGTTGCAGAGATCAAGGGAATGTCTCTGGATGAGATTGATCGCATTACAACAGAGAACACGGTGAGGTTTTATGGATTGTAAATGAGCTCAGGCGGGACGAGTCAAATTCCTAATTATTTCATGCTTGTTTTTGTCGTACCTAGGCGAAAAGTATAAGATTTCTGTATGGAAAATGTGGTTCGGATAAGATCGGCTCATCGTAATGAGTGGAGAGTATGGAAGGATATTCGCTTGGAGGCATTGCAGGATGCACCTGAATCATTTGGAGAACGATATCAAGACGCTATGGAAAAGGATGATGCTCGGTGGCAACGGGATTTTCAGAAAGTAATGGAATCTGAAAAGCAGGAAATTTTCTTCGCTGCGGCTGATAATCTGGTCGTAGGCTTGTTATTTGTATTTGTACGAGACCAAGATACAAAAATAGGAGGCATCGGTGGATTATGGATTGCTCCTGAGTATCGGAAAAAAGGCATAGGTAAACAAATTGTTGAGAAGGCGATGGAATGGATGAGAGGCAAAAATCTCCAGGCTGTGACCTTTTGGAATAATAAATCAGGTGAAGCCTCGTCGAAGTTCTATGAAAAATTAGGATTTACTTACACGGGTATCGAAAAGCCACTTGAATCGAATTCGAAGTGTATTATTGGTGAGATGAGAAAGGAGTTATGAGTACAAAAGTTCAAGAGCTTAGGATGTTGTAGGAATCCTTCGACTCCTCTGCGGCTTCGCCCAGTCGAATGGTGCCCCCGACAGGAATCGAACCTGTATCTTCGGTTCCGGAAACCGACAGTCTATCCATTAGCCTACGGGGACATTAGATTGGATATTTTATTCTAACTTATTTAGTCCACAACAAAATTGTACCTTAATGAAGAAGGTAATATGCCCAAATAATTTTGCAGATAATATGAAGAAGTTGGTCTGTGTGGAGAGAAATAGAATCTTCAAGCTTTAAGAAATCGATGACGATATGAGCAATCGATTCCCATAATCCAAGCAATGCAGATTGAGTAATAAAGTAAACAGTTCCACCGTGTATTAATGCATGCGCAAGAAGCCAGTAATGCCAACATGTAACTGGTTCTTGTCCCGGAGGAGGAGATGGAGGAGTTCTTCTATTTTTGTATCGTGACATTGCCTCACTTTGGAAGGCAAAATCTGCGAATGCATGGCCGATGATCAGTTGAAATAGGACTTCAAGCATTTTGCAGGAGGTAATCAATTGCAGTTTGCACATGTGGCGTGATGTTTTGAGGGATAGATTGCAAGGAGCACCACCGAATATCCGAACATTTATGTTCCTCTTTATTGGTGGGTATTCCATCCCAATCTTTTGCATGGAAAAAATGGTGTTCCCATTCGCCCTCTTGGGTTGTAAAAATAAATTCTAGAGTGTGAATTGTAAGTCCTATTTCTTCTTGCGTTTCACGAATTGCAGCTTCTGTTGTTGATTCTTTTGATTGAACATGACCTCCTGGAAGCCCATACGATCCATCAAGGTATCCAGTATCCTTTCTTTGCATTAGTAGCACTTTCTTTGCATCGGCGATAATAACTTGTACACCCTGTTTCATAGTTGATTGAGACTAAGCCAAATACGATAGAGGTGACGTTTCTTGTCTATTCCTTCGCTTTCTCTTCCATGGAGAAAGCGATGATTATCAAAAATTACAAGATCGTCTTTTTTCCAGGTGTGACGATACACGGTTTCTTTTTCAAGTTGCGATAAAAATCTTTGAAATGCTTGAACGTAATCGAACATACCAGGGAGCTCATGAAGTTTTTGCTTGGCAACAGAAGGTTTTACATATCCACGTGCAGTGATATTTGATATCAGTTTTCCACTTTCAAAGTGAGGTTCAACAACTGGTTGCTGATATTCCTTTCCCTGTCTACCGATATAGGTATAGTCCAATGTTTTGAGCAGATCGATATCTTTTATCTCCAATGCTTCTAATGCCGATCGTGTATCTGCAAAGATTGTTTGAATATTCGTAGTACCAGGATCTACGCAATGAAGAATGACAAATTGAGGTGGTCTTTCGTAGTATGCACCGTCTGTATGCAGGTCAAACTTAGTTGAATCACGAGATTTGTCATTCTGATCTTCGCCATGTATTACCTCTGCAATAAGCCCATCATTACTACGTAAAATTGATAATTCATCAATGCCCTCCATTTCCGAAAGAAACAGATCAGGATCGAAATGTACCTTAAGAAGCTCAAGTGAGCATTGTCGATGGTTTTCTTTGAGCCATTGAACAAATCCTTCTGTCGAGAGAGTTGTTTCATTTTCTGTGCCGAGTCGGATGGTTTCGAGTGCCATAAATGACACCAGAATCATCTGATATTTTTTAAATTCTGAAAATGAGGACAATACCTGTTTTATTGTTCATCCTTTGTTTTTTGGCTACCAATAAACAAAATAAAAGTTCTTTATCTTAAAAGAACGTCCAAGATTTACTATCCTATAAAAGCCCCAATGGCCAGTACAAGAACTGTTCCAAGGAAAATTGCGAGCCACACTGCACTCCAGCAGATGATCTCTACCGCGCGTCGTACATTTTTCTCAAACAGAAGAACAAGAGGGTAGCCCAGCACTGCGCTGCTACATATCAGTGCGGAAAAAACGAACGCAGTGAGAAAGAAGAGCATGCCAATGGTTGGGCTTGGGAAGAGGTTGTCACCCAGCCAGTTATGTACACTCTGTACAGTGAGCGCAAAGCAGAGGATGTAACATACAACAAGCGCTGCCTGTGCGAGACCGATTTTCCAAGCAGGTTCCTGTGCAACTTTGTGGTGAAACATGGGGTGATAGTAGCACGGTTTATTGTTGATGCGAATACTGTAGAGGGACGGGTGGAGCGGGCGGGATACGGGAATCCCTTCGTCTCATCCGCTGCGACGGATCGCTCCCACTTTCGTCCGTCTGAGGTGGACTTCGGTGGGCAGGCAGGACAGGCTTCTCATCCCATTACCGTCTCACTTCAAAATCGCCAGCCAGGCACAAGGCCTGTCTGTTGATTTTGGTGGAGCGGGATACGGGAATCGAACCCGCGTTTTCGGCTTGGGAAGCCGGCGTACTACCACTGTACTAATCCCGCAGTGTGAAGAGTATAGAGGAGATCTTCGTTTTAAGAAGATAGATGCTTTTTCATCCATGCACGACCTGAATGAGATTTAAGATATTTTTCAAATACTTCTGCTTGTGAACGGTTTTCAAATGTAACACAAAATCGTAATGTCCAAGGCCTGAAACTAGAGGTATGAGTACTTTTACCTTCATTGTGTTCGTGTAAGCGTCTTTTCAGGTTATTTGTAATTCCAAAATACCAATGTTGTTTATCTTTAGATTCTAAAACATATGTAAAATGCATACTAAAATGATATTTAATATGCCGGCTTCGTTAGCCTGTGGCTAATTACGCCGAGGCATTCGTCTTGAATTTTTGGCTTCGCTCCAATCTCGGCGAAGTTCCATGCTTACATGGAACGAAGACGGATGGAGCGGATGACGGGATTCGAACCCGCGACCTTCGCCTTGGCAAGGCGACGCTCTAGCCAACTGAGCTACATCCGCAATGTAATGAACAAGTGAGACAGAATACTTCTTTGAGGATTGCCTGTCTTCCGTAGTTAGTCCGCCTAGGCGGACGGACGAAGGAGGAAGCTACATTCGCATAGGAAATGATCAGAAGAGCCTATCTGCCTTAGATCTACAGATTTGCTTGTTGAAGCAATCCTACGAAGGATTTGACCATCTTGCAAGCGTATTGCAGTGCTTTTCTGTGGAGGGGGTACTGGTAAAAATGTTCAAAATTTGGTATACTGATCTGATGAAAACATACAAACATGGTATCGGATTTTTGGTAGCCATAGCATTGTTTTGGCAGAGTATTCCAACTAGTTTTGCTCAGGCGCCAGGCTGCCCGTCTCCACTTGCAAATCCTGGGACAGATTACGCTAGCTGTAGACAAAGTGGTGTTGATGCGGCTAGTTGTAGAGCCTGTTGGCCCCCTGGAACAGCAAGACCCTCACAATCTTCATTTACTGTTCAGACACCAAGTGGGCCAGTGCCTATCAACGTAAGTGGATCCAGTTCTCCAATGGGAGAATTTCTTGGTTACCTTGCTCTGTTTCTGGAGTGGATTATTTCTGTAGGAGTAGGAATAGCAGTATTTTGGGTGGTGGTAAGTGGCATTATGATTATGGTAGGAAAATCTGAACAAGGAAAAACGCATATGTTCTGGGCTATCGGAGGGGTGATTGGATTACTTTTGATTAGCATGGTGCTTCGTATGCTCAATAGTATCTTCTTTGTATGATGCGCTTACTTCTCTCTCTGGGTTTATTCTTGAGTGTACCCACTCGGGTCTTTGCGCAAGTTCAAGCCTGTACAGGCTTGAGCGCTGCAGACTGTACAGTACAAAATGGTTTTGTGGGATACATCCCCATTTTTGCGAGTATTTTTATTACGACTGCAGCAGGTCTTTCTGTGCTCATGGTTGTATTTGGAGGTATTCGTTTAATCGTTAACTTTGGCGATGAATCTGCAATCGCACAAGGGAGAAGTGCTATTACCTATTCTCTCATCGGTTTTGCAGTGTCATTAGCAGCACAATCCATTGTTTCTATTGTGGTTCTTCGTTCTGTACAGGTATACAACTTGAGTACAACTGGAGGAGTGCCTGTGCAAATAGCACTTATGAACCAGATTGTGGATTTGATGCTTACAGTCTTCAACATCGTCTTTGTGGGAATCGCAGTGTACGCTGGTATTATGCTGGTACTAAAGCATGGTTCTGCGGATCAATTAGGCAAAACCAAGACCATTTTGATGTGGGCCGTTATAGGGGCATTGATTGTGAATGGATCTGCTGCAATTGTGAATGCTGTTCTTAATTTGGGCCTATGATGACTACTTTCACAATCCTAGGCTTTTTGATTCCAACCACCTTCGCGCAGAACCCCTATGTGCAGTATTGTTCTTTTATGGGCTGTGGTAGTGGTGCTTCTTTTCTTGTAGATGTTTTTGCACGCGCAGGTTTCCTCGTTCAAAGCTTGGTAAGTGGGGCATGTGTGCTCGTTATTATCTATGGTGGCATCCGTTTATCTCTAGGCGGAGCTGATGAAAGTAGTAAGGCCGCAGGCAAAAATACTATTAAGTGGGGATTGATAGGTTTATTACTTGCAGTGATAGTTCTTCCTATTATTAGGTTTGTCATCAACGTGTTTTAGTCGTTAGTCGACAGGAAAAACTCTCGCCTACATTTTAGTGATGCAAAGAATGTGCTAGCGTACGTGTATGTCGAGACCAACCTTCGTCAGCTCCAGGCTGACTACGGTCGGCAGGCACTTATATGGTAACGCTTATACATGAGACAATATATTACGACTGCCATTGATTTCCCCAATGCCGCACCGCATATGGGACATGTTATGGAAAAGGTCCTTGCGGATGTTTGCGCACGTTGGTTTCGTCTGCGTGGTGATGAGACGAGATTTCAAATTGGCACTGATGATCATGGTATTAAAATTCAGCGAACGGCTGAAAAACAAGGTTTGCATCCTCGTGATTTAGTGAATGCAAATATTCCTAAGTTTCAAACTCTCTTCGATGCATTGAATATTTCCTATGATTCGTTTGTTTCGACTTCAGTCACAGAGGGGCATTACGATACAGTTCAGGCATTGTGGAGCACCTTATTGAAAAAGGGGTTCCTCGAGAAGCGTACATATCAAGGTTTGTATTGCAGTGGTTGCGAAACGTTTGTTACAAAAAAGGATCTTGTAGATGGTAAATGTCCCTACCATGGCTTGGAGCCAGATCAAGTAAGTGAAGAAAACTGGTTCTTTAAGCTTCATGGACAGGAGGAATTTCTTTCTAAGCTTCTTGATCCTCAAACTGGTACTTACCATATTATTCCTGAGTATCGTGCAAATGAGGTTTTTGCTTTCCTTAAACAGGGCTTGGAAGATGTATCATTTTCTCGACCGACCTCATCACTATTTTGGGGTGTGCCTGTACCAAATGATCCAGATCAGGTTATGTATGTTTGGTGTGACAATCTTACAAACTACCTTTCAAGCCTTGGATATCTTACAGAAAACCAAGACGAAACTTGGTGGGATAAAGCGGAAGTGACACATGTGATTGGCAAGGATATTGCGCGATTTCATGCGCTCAATTGGCCAGCTATGCTTCATAGTGCAGGTGTCAAGACACCAGATCGCCTGCTGATTCACGGGTTTATCACAAGTGATGGTCAAAAGATGAGTAAATCAATTGGAAATGTTGTTGTGCCAGATGAAGTACTTGCCAAGGTACATGGCAATCCAGATCCACTGCGTTTCTACTTAAGTCACGAAGTACCAGTGGGGCGCGACGGAGATTTTTCGTGGGAGAGATTCGAAGAAATCTACAATGCACTGCTTCGCAATAAATTGGGAAACTTACTCAACAGAGTACTGGTTCTTCTGCAGAAGGAAGGAGGGGAGATACAGATGGAAGGCACACCGGAAGAGCGAGATTCTTTCCAGCAGGCTTGGACTCGGTACGAGAAGTCTCTGAACGATTTTGCAGTACACGAAGGAGTAAAGCAGGTGATGCAGTTGGTGGATGCACTCAATGCCGGTATGGATACCGCACAACCCTGGAAGTTGCAGGGAGATGAAAAACGAAGAGTGCTCAGCCATTTTGCAGAGTCTCTCCGCCACATAGCTTTGATGCTTCTACCTTTTGTTCCACAGACTGCACAGGAAATTTCTACACAACTCGCGGTTCCGTATGCGCAAAATATGAGCAAGAAAGAGTTTTCTCTCACTGCAGACATGAAGCAATTTGGAGGACTTACAGAATGGAAATCTGTGGGGAATCCTCGAATATTATTTCCTCCTTTTGAGGAAGCTGCAGGAAGGCCATCTGCTTAAAAACTCTCTATGAAAGCCGTGAAAAGCCGAGAAAGTTCTGGTATCCGCCTGAGAGGGCGCGTACTATCTTGGTGCCTCTTTTGGAGCGCAGTGGTCTATTCTAAAGATGGTCTGGG
>CAZLFU010000020.1:0-13311 GCA_964558895.1 uncultured Candidatus Peribacteria bacterium | reverse complement strand
GCTTACGGCTGCCTACGCTCGTGGTGTAGAAGTTCGAGAGCTTGCAGTTATCTTGGGAGAATCCTCCTTGAGTGACACAGACAAGGCATACTTAAAATTTGCAGATCGTTTCGAGAAAGAATTTATTTCACAAGGAGAACAAGATAACCGTTCCATTTACGATTCACTCGCAATTGGATGGGATCTTCTCACAGAACTACCAAAGGTAGAACTGAAGCGTGTAAAGGCAGAACAAATTGAGAAATACATGCCTAAGAAATAAGTCTCCACACTTCTTGTATTCCGATACTCTCGTATTCCAAAAATCCTCGCCCTCATCGGAAATTCCTGGAACTTCTACCAGAAGCACCCTGTGCTCAATACCATTGCGCTATGGCTGCTTATAGTCCCTCTATCATTGCTCAATATGCTTATACGTACGATCAATGTACTTGGGTCGAATATGCGAAATTTCGCAGAAATATATGGTATAGAAACTCTCGTCATTATTTTGCTTGCCATGGCAGGGCTCTCCATCTGCATACTCTGGGGTTCTGCAAGCGTACTCCTTGTCGGAAAGCGTATGTTGCAAAATAGTGCAGGAAGAAACCGCACTTCTTTTAGTGCTGTGCGATCAAAATCGTCGAAATACATTAGTAATCTATTGCTGACAGGAATTCTTCGTGATTGTTTTACGGTGCTCTGGAGTATTCTTCTTATTATTCCAGGTATTATCTACAGCATTCGCACAACCTTCTATCACGTTGCAATTGTCTGTGATGGAAAAGAGTACCGTGGAGCTCTTACAAAGAGTAAAGAACTCGTGCAGGGGCATACGTGGTACGTCCTTTGGTATTTGATCGCAACAGTGTGTGTACTCTTCATTCCAGTTACTATTGTCGCAAATATTGCAGAAGCAATTATAAAGAACATTGATGGAAGGTTCATCTTTCTTGCAGATATCATAAGTGCTGCGTTGCATGGACTCGCTACTTGTATCTTCCTACTCACGAATATCGGCATGTATGCCAGTCTCAAAGAACAGAATTCCTAGCTTCATACTTCTTCATTCATAATTCTCTTTCATGGCTTTCCTCAACGTCAATCCAACACGCTCACGTCCTACGCCCTCGACAAGATCGGGCTCCGGCGGGCAGGCATGGCTTTCCTCCTTGATTTATGGCATTGCTTAATGTGAATCCAACACGAATGGCTTTGATGGATCTCAAGCGCCGCACCAAATCGGCACAGCGAGGTCATAAGCTACTCAAAGATAAACAAGACGGGCTCATGCAACAGTTCTTATCAATTATTCGTAAGGCAAAGGAACTTCGTGCAAAAGTAGAAGAAGAACTAAGTGTGGCATTCAAAACATTTCTTATGGCATCGGCTTGGATGTCGGATGCACAGATGGAAAATGCTCTCTCGAGTCCAGAGGCAACTATTGAACTGGAAGTAACAACAAAGAGTGTCATGAGTGTGAAAATTCCTTTTTTTGAATTACGTCGAGAGGGAACCATTCGCACGTACGGATATGACGGAACCAACGCACTTCTCGATGAAGCTATCGAAGCTTTTGATAGAGCATTTGCTGTATTGATCGCACTAGCTCAGATTGAAAAACAGGCAGAAAACATGGCTATAGAACTGGAAACAACACGTCGCCGTGTGAACGCCTTACAACACAAGATGATTCCCGATCTTAAGCAGACAGTGAAGTACATCAAAATGAAGCTAGATGAGAGCGAGCGTGCAGGAATTATTGCAACTATGAGGATCAAGGCGAGCTTGGAAGCGAAGGAGAAATAGAGAAAGGATTTCAAGGATTTCAGAGAATTCAGGGATTACAGGGATTACAGGGAGTTCAGAGAATTTAGGGATTATGGCGAATTGAGAGAAACCAGGGATTTGATAATCCTTGAATTCCCTGAAATCTCTGAATTCTTTGTAAACTACGTTAACTACAAAAACCAGCACCAATGACTCATCTCACTACGCCACCGCCTCCTTCACTATCTTCTCAAAGACTTGAGGATCATGAATAGCAAGCTCACTCAAACTCTTACGATCGAGTCCAATATTTTTATCTTTGAGAGCTTTTATAAAGCGTGAATAAGCAACGCCTTGAGCACGAACTGCAGCATTGAGACGAGTGATCCAGAGAGCACGGAACGTACGCTTCTTGATTCTCCTATCCTTGTACGCATGCTGACCAGCCTTCATCACGGCCTCGTTTGCCTTGCGGAATGAGGAACTGCGCATACCACGGAACCCCTTCGCAAGCTTGCGAATCTTCTTGTGTCTACGATGCCGAACGACGCCTCGTTTTACTCGCATGGTTTAGAGGTATGGAAGAAGAGATGTAAGAGCCTTCTGCTCTGTTTTCTTGGTAATAAGAGTTCTATTGAGCCTCTTCTGTCTCTTACTCTTCTGCAAGAGCAAGTGGTTTTTGCGGCTTCGCTTTACAGCAAGTTTGCCACTACCAGTCCTTCGGACTCGCTTTTTTGCGCCGCTGTGAGATTTAAGCTTTGGCATAGAAAAACCGCAAGAGAGGCTGGAATAGTAGTGCAAAGACACCTTTAAAGCAAAAAAAATCCCCTAAAAAACCTGTTTTTCTCGCAAATTTTACTCTGCAGCCGGAACTGGCTTTTCGGCTTTTGATGGAGAAACTGTCTTCTTTGGGCGAATAATCATAGAAAACTGGCTTCCCTGCCTCTTTAGCTCCTGTTCTATCTCACTGCAATCCTCCAAAGTAGCTACCAATGCCATGAGCTTATTGGCTGCATAGTCTTTATTCGTCATTTCTCTTCCTCTCATACGAACGACAAACTTTACCAGATGGCGCTCGCTGAGGAATTCTTTAGCACGGTCTGCAAGGCGGTCGAGGTCATGCTTATCTGTGCGAAAACCGAAACGCAGCATTTTCACCTCTGTTTGCTTTTGATGAGAACGCTGCTTGCGATCTTTCTTCTGCAACTGGTAAATATGACGACCAAAATCGGTGATCTTGACCACTGGTGGCTTGGCCTTTGGGGCAACTTCTACTAAATCTGTCTCTTGTTCCTTTGCACGTGCAAGAGCCTCCTCTGGAGTCATGACTTCTGCCGTCCCATCATCACCAACGAGCATCACCTGCGGAGCAGTGATTTCCTCATTGATACGTGGTCGTTTTACTTTTAACTGATGCGGTTGAACGTATTTTCGTCGCTTTTGCAGAGTAGTTTTGGGGAAATACGGAATTCAATCTACGGAAAGGAGTGGAAGGATGTCAAGAATTCACGATTAAAACAATGTAGAAATTCATTGAATAATTTCTATAAAAGCCTCGTCTTCATCCCCCCAGAGGGCACTTAATCCCCGTCGCAGAGAGGGAAAGTCCGCCGAAAACAGACGGGGAGGGAGCAGCATTTGTCATGCTGAGGAGGCACAGTCAGCCACCCTTCGAGACAGCCTTCACTTCGTTTCGGCTTCCTCAGGATGACATGACTGTGTCGTCTCGAAGCACAAATGCTTGGCTACTTCTAAGGCTCGTAAATTTTGGAGGAGTCTCACTCCCCTCTTGTTTGCAGTCTCAAATCTAGAGCAAGATGATACCACCCTTCTGCACCTCCTTGTTCTACAACAATATTCTCCTCCGTAAGGAACGGAAGAGGCCACAGGGTACGATCTAGAAATGCAGCACCAAGTGGACCATCAAAAAGGATCTGCGCTTCGCGGAGCAAAGATGTGTTGGTTACACTACTCAACATGGTTACAAAGTCACTACTGGGAAAAGATCGGAAGAGTTCTTCTTCCTTGGAACGAGGATCATGCGCATAGGAAAGTAAATCGGAGGAAAGAAACTGTTCCATCGCTACAATACCAGCAGGGTTCTCTGCTTCTGTACGCTCGAGAAGCAAAGCCTGTTCCGATGGCGTAAGTGCATCACTTACCGTAAGAAGCCCTGCGATGCGAACAAGTAAAAGAATACTGCGTAAGCCATCTTCATTGACCGAAAACTCTACAGAAACCGGATACGTTTTGCGATGATCTTCTGTTTCCTCTGGGTCTCCAATCTCGATGGAAGACATCTTTGTAAGTGCACCCTGCTTCTTGAGGACATCTGCTGTGAGATCGAGTGCTGCAAGGAGACGATCGAAGACAGGTTCCTTTGGTAGGACATATGCATAGACACGCTCTTCTGGAGATCCTGTGCGCATTGCAGCGTGTAACTGAGCTGCATCCACTTGATTGCGTAGAATATCGAGTCGACGTTCTAGTGATGGAAGTTCCGAAAGCATAGGAACAGAAATACTCTTCACTTCGTTAATGACATTGGCGTGACTAACAATGAGTAATCCGCTTGCTACTAAAGCAGCAACACCTACTGTTATGCAGAAAAGTGGTATAGCTCGTAGCCGGTCTATGGTAAAGGTATCCTTCATTCGAGAAGAAGCTGAATAGTAAATGGAGAGTAGAATCCAAGCTGTGCATTTTCTTCTCGCACAAATTTGGATGCACGTACATTTTGCACAGAAGGGACATGACCAAGCGCATCTACAAATTGTGCAAGTACGGTCATACTACTTGGACCTACATTGCGTACATCTCCGGTAATCTCTACAGATTCTTTGGAGGGATGGAAAGAAATTGTCTGGATGTGTACACCATCTGGATGACTGGGAACAAGAGAAATCGCCACATGCAAAATGTCGGATCGAAGACGCATAACCAACGCACGAGACCGTTTTTCTTCCTTAAGATTTTCATAGAGAGACCCTTTCAGAGGCATCACAAGCATATCGCGGGCTTCCTGTGTCTCTGCAATATCTTGCATGAGCTGCTGCTCATAGAGTGGTACATCCGCAATACTTCGCACAGAACCTGCAATGTCTACTGTGGTAAAACCAGGAAGGAGTAAATACCAAGAGAGCAGTAATAGACTCAAAAGGACAATGGAAAAGAGTGCAAATGGCACTGCAATTCTTTCCAGAATATCTGGGAGTGATTTCTTGCTTTCGCTCGTTGGTACTGCAGGTTGATGTGTGTTTGACATAGAGAATCCTTCTATTATAGCAAATAACAGCAGAACTCTCTATACCGCATAGTTGTCTTATATATAAAATATTGTATAGAACTATTGCTGAACAACACTTACGACTGCTTCTGGATTTCCGAAAGAATACGTGATGTCTTATATGCAAGGTGAATATCTGGTGCCTGATTGAATGCGTTGAGCACTTTCTCAGCAATTTGAGACACAATAGGACGCCTCTCGCCAATGGGAACAGTGAAACGCAAAGTAAACTCCACACCATCTGCAACGATATCAATATAGACCTGATTCCCACTCGTACGATGAGGGATATAATACATGCGCGTACGGTAGCTCTGCCTCTTTTCCTTCTCCGCGAATTCATCGACAACCTCAGCGAGAATTCCCTCGAGGATTGTTTTTGCTTGTTGCCAATTACTTTCGAACGTAACAACAAAGCGCATTTCTGCCTTCACAAAATCTGACGAAGTATTGTAATTGGTAAGCGCATTGGTAAGAACAGTAGAATTGGGGAAATGTAAAATTTTCCCAGTGCGTTCCAGTGCATCGGGCATCCCTTCTTTTGGGATACCAATCTCCAAGACAGTGGTACGAAGTAATCCGATATCCACAACTTCTCCTGTAATGGAACCGACAGAAATTCGTTCCCCCTTAGAAAAAAGCCTATTTTGGAAAATGATAATCCAGCCCACGACATCTTTGACAACATCTTGCAGGGCAATAGCAAAACCCGCTCCAATAATAGCAAGCGAAGCCAAGATGCCAGGATTATGAGCAAGCAATACTCCTATCAACCAGAGACTGGTGAAAACAAAGATAGTTGAAGAGAACACTTTGGTAACGGTGTACCTTCTATCGTAATCTTTAATACGAGCCAGTAGTACGCTACGAATGAGTCGTTCAAAGAGCAGGATGATAAAAACAATAAGAACATACTTACCAATGGAAATGATAAAAGAAAATTGCTGCAGACGTTGTTCGGTAGTAAGTCTCTGTAGCCGGCTCTCCTGCAATACTGTAAGCGATTCAATAACAGTAACTCGCTCTTCCAAGGCTGCTTTCATTGCAAGTAACTCCGGATACGTCTTGGTGAGACGAAAGATGTCAATCACTCCACCTGTACTCAGCGCTGGGTTGAGATAATAACGTTCTTCTTCTGCCTTCAATAAATCCAAATCTACACGATGTTCTCGAAGCCTCTCTGTAAGGAGGGTAATAAGATTTCGTTGCCTATCTAGTGCTTTGGGTAATTCGGAAATATCCAACTCTACCTCTTCCGGTGTAGGAGCAACGATACTTTGCATTTCTGCCTCGGCAAGAGAGCGGATCGTCTCACGTTCATCCACAATACGCTTCTGTACGTATTCATCTGTAGGGTCTTGTAGCTGCCTCTCATACAACATACGCAATGTCGTATCGTCGTACTGAATAGCTTCCTGTGCATAGACACTAGAAACCAGTACAAAAGACGCAAAAAAGCCAAGAATGAACTGCAAATTCTTCATCAAAATGAGTGTGCGTGCAGAAGGAGTGAAAGGCAAGAAGAGACGAGAAATTTTCTTACATTGCTGATGTCAGAACCCTTTCTTCAAGAATTCAAGTATTCAAGTATTCAAGTATTCAAGTATTCCAATTCCCCAATATTCCAGTACTCTACTAATCACTTACATACCCCCTTCTCTGTGGAGGAACTACTCGCAAAACTACGGGAGCTACAATCCGCGATCAACACGGGGAAGGACTCTCTTTGAGGAAAGAAAGATTCCAGCACAAATAGAGGAATTGGAGGCTAAGACGCAAGATCCAGGTTTATGGAACGACCAGCAGGCTGCCAATGCCATGTTTACGAAACTCAAAGCACTCAAGAAACAGTGGGAGCCTATTGCAAGCGTTGTAGAGAATGTACAAGTTCTCCTAGAGCTTGCAGAATCCTCCGAAATTGGAGATGCAGCAGAGCTAGAAAAGGAAGTCGAAGCTCTCGAAAAAACATGGAAGGCACTCGAAACACAGCTCTACCTTGGTGGCGAGTTTGATACCAATAACTGCTATCTTACTGTCAGTGCCGGTGCCGGCGGTACCGAAGCACAAGACTGGGCATCTATGTTGATGCGTATGTATCTGCGGTACTGCGAAAAGAATCAATGGCGAGCAGAAATTATAGAGCAGACCGATGGACAGGAAGCAGGTATCAAATCTGCAACGGTTCATATTCAAGGAGAGATGGCATACGGAAATTTAAAATGTGAGAAAGGAACGCATCGACTCGTACGACTCTCCCCGTTTAACGCAAAGAGCTTACGCCAGACAAGTTTTGCCTTAGTGGAAGTTCTTCCAGAAATTACCGAAACAGCAGAGGTTGAAATTGACCCGAGTGATTTGCGTATCGATACCTATCGCGCGAGTGGCGCAGGGGGGCAGCACGTCAATAAAACAGATTCTGCTGTGCGCATAACACATATTCCTTCCGGGATAGTTATTGCTTGCCAAAATGAACGGAGCCAACAGCAAAATAGATTGCAAGCAATGAATATGCTGAGAGCAAAACTCCTCGAAAAAAAACGCGAAGAAGATGCTATGAAAAAAGCAGGGATGAAAGTCTCAACCAAAAGCGCAGACTTTGGTCAGCAAATTCGTAGCTATGTGTTGCATCCATATCAGATGGTGAAAGACTTACGTACCGATACAGAAACCAGCGATACCACTGGCGTGCTAGATGGAGACATCCAGGAGTTTATTGATGCAGAACTCAAAAGAGCAAGCGCTGGGAAATAGAATCTGGAATCAAGAAGACTAAATCTTGAAGTGCGATATTCTAGATTCAACATTCTTGATTCTAGATTCTCACAAAAAAGGCACCCGCGAGGGCACCTTCTTGTTTCGCTGAGAAGAACCGAATTAGAGGTCGCTACCACGAACAGTCTTACGACCGTTAGCCTTAGCACGCTCTACAGCCTTGGCTACAAGAGCCTCCAATGCTGCGCTAGCTTCATCAGAAAGATCACCAGCACACATCATGCCGTGCTTCTTTACGAGTTCCTTAACCTTGGATGCAACTACGTAACTCATGAGAGAAGAGGGGAATAAAATGAATACAAAGGGATTTTATTCGGCTTAGAGGGCATTTCGCAAGGTAATTTGCAGTAAATACGCGAAATCTATGGTGCAATGTGCAATTGACTAATTTATATTTAAAGTTTTAAACATATATTAATGAATCAAGCATAATGTCTCATTAGAGGTCTTGAGGCGGAAAGAGTAGAGAAATACCTTAATATCTCTACAATGAATATGGAGGGATGGCTGAGCTGGTCGAAAGCGCTCGACTCGAAATCGAGTATCCCGCGAAAGTGGGATCGCGGGTTCGAATCCCGCTCCCTCCGCCAGTATTAAACGAGCTCACCATTGGCTCGATCAAAACAAAACAAGGGATGAGAAGTTTATCCTGAGCTTGCCGAAGGAAATCCCGCTCCCTCCGCCAGTATTAAACGAGCTCACCATTGGCTCGATCAAAACAAAACAAGGGATGAGAAGTTGATCTTAAACTGAGAATAGATCAATTGAATGATGCCTTAAGGGTTATACATACCTACCGCAGTATCCGCGTTTCCACTTGGCTACTGCTTTCAATTTGAAACTGCACTTCACTCTTTGTACGTACATTCACACCACTTCCAGATTGAATAGTTTCTCGCACCTTTGATTCAATACGATCTCTCAAGAGAAGACTATTTCTCTGAGAACTACTTTGCCTATCTTGAAGATCTTGGACTCTTTCTTCTTGCTGTTCTTTCAATGCATCTATACGACCTTCTACTTCCACTTTCTTTTCACTTATTCTCTCCTCTACATCTTGCTGTAGCTCTTGCACTTGCTCACGCAGCACTTCTTTGTGACTAGATTGTTCATCCCTCTTTTTTTCCTGCTGCTCCATCTCCTGCTCAATGAAATCTTGTACCGCCTCCTTCTTGTGTTGGAAACGTTCTCTTCGCACCCGTGTCATCTCTAGCAGATGTTCTATTCTTGCAGGGGGAATCTCATCATCTTGCTGAAGGTGCTGCAAAAACTCTTCGTGATGCTCAAGTCGTTTCTCTGTACGTGTGCGTACAAGTTGTACATTCTCATCATTGGAATCCATCGCTGACAAACGCTGCTCCAATCGATCTGTTTGTTTTTGAATACGCATCTCTATTTCCTCTTCCAATTGAGGATTGGCTTGTAAACGCAGAAGAACTTTTTCTGCCTCATCTAACCTACGTTCCACTTGCCTGGCAGACCACCGTACCTTTGCTTCCGCAGAGAAAGAAAATTGTTCTGCGAGCTGCTCATTCACTTTTAGTTTTACAGGATACAGAAAATCTCCAGGGAGAGCTTCTTCTGCTGCATACGCAACAGTGCCTCCTGCAGTTACAAAGACAACAAGCGCCATAAAGCCTGCCATCAAACGCATGTTCCACAGGCTCAAAAATATATCTACCCAATTCCTATTCACTTCTGTGGTCGCAAGAGGATGCTGACGCATAAACAGGTGCAAGTCTTTACGAGATGCACGCAGTTCCCTCTTGGAAAGATGAGACTGTACTGTGTGCAATCCTCCGGATGCCATGCTGGTCTGTACAAACAGCTTCATCTCTTCCTTCTCCTCCTTCGAAAGAGTGATCTTTTTTGCATCTGCCAAAAACTGATGAAGAGACTTATTCATGGGCATCTATGAGGGACTGCAATTTTTTGATTCCTCTCGTGATGCGCACAGAAATCACATTCACTGGTTCGTCCAAAGCGTGTGCAATTTCTTTGGGGTTGAGTTCATCTATGTAACGCATCACCACTGCTGTTCTGTACGGTTCTTCTATCCGCGAAAGTACTGTGAGTACTCTCTCCGCATCAATGGCTACTCCCATGTCCTGCACATTGTCATCTGCAATATCAAAACCTGTCTCCTGCAGATCTTCCAATGATTCCACTGTGCGACGCTTCTTTCTTCTTGCCTCATCTATAATAAGATGATTGGCTGTCTTGTAGAGGAATGCACGCAAGATATCGACTGCTTTGCCAGACGCGATGTATTCCCATGTCTTCATAAATGCCTCCTGCATCAACTCTTTCCCGCGTTCACGATCGAATACACGAAAGTAGCAATGACGGAAAATATCATCCGCATACGCATCGTACGCGGCTATAAATTCCTGCTGGATAGAAGACGGAGAAGACATACAGAGTAGATGACGATCAAGAGTGTCGATTCTTACAAAGATAATAGGTAAGTATGCTAGTAGGAGGTAGGGAAAATAGGCTTTTCTGTAGATCTACTTGCCTAACCGCCTACTTTCTACAGGCTATAAAAGCCTCAAAACACCAAAATTCTTCATCTGGTAAGACTTCCCCTGTTGGGTCGTCATATACCACGTATCCGTCTTATTTCTTTCCCTCTTACTACTATGAACAATCTCGATAGAATCCTCTCGCTTGCCATTCTTGGTGGTCTCACCATCGGCTTAGCTCCGCTTGCAGGAGCACAGACTATCGATGTATCTTTGGAAACTACCACAGAGGTGACTACAACGACAAATACTACTTCTACAGAAACAGAAGTAGATATCGATACTACAACAAACGATAGCTCCCTCCCTTGCACAGAGTTATCCGGACTCCGTTTGCGTTTCTGCGAAGCCCGCCAGCAACGAAAGGATCTACGTGAGAGACTCCAGGAAACATGTGGCGATGGAGAAGAGGAAAATAGGCACACTTGCCGCAAGGAAGTACTCGAGACCACAGATACACCACGTGTACTCAAAGCTCGCAATTTTATTCGTGCAGAAGTGAAGGAAGAATGCGATGACCTAGAACAAGGATCTGAAGAGTGGAGAACATGTGCCAAAGAACATCACGAGGAGTTGCGCACAGAAGTACGAGAGCAGCATGGTCGTATTATGGATCGCGTACGCTCTGCACTTGGAAAGTTACTTCACCGCTTTTCCTTCAACCTTTCCGCAGAAGTAAAAGAGGAATTGCAGGCTTGTCGTGAGAAAGAAACACGAGAGGAGACACGTGCATGTATGGCAGAAGTACAGGCAAAGTTGAAGGCAGATGCAGAAGAGGAAGTTGAGACTGAATAGAAAAGTAGAAGCCATGCAGGCGCAAAAACCATTCGCCTAGGCGAATGGTTTTTGTAAGTGGAATCGAGTTGAGAAGAAATCTCAGGTAGACTGAATCACGATGGATTTTCCTGTCTCTCTCCCCGAACCACTTCTCGCACTTGCTCGGGAATTGAAAATTTATCCAGAGGATATAGACGAACACTTTACAAGAGGAAGTGGACCCGGAGGCCAGAAGATCAATAAAACTTCGCTCTGTGTAGAGCTGCATCACAAGCCAACGGGTACAGACATACGCATGCAAAAACACCGAGAGCAGAGTAAAAATAGACTCTCTGCCTACAAAGCTCTTATCTTGAAGATCGAAGAGCAGATAAAAGGAAAGGAATCCCAAAAAGCACAGGCAATCTTTAAAAAGAGAAAACAAAAACAGAGGCGCTCACGCAAAGCAAAAGAGAAGATGCTAGAAGAGAAGCACCATAGAGGTGGCTTGAAGGAGGAAAGGAGGAAACTGGTTTGAAGGTTTTTCGTTTCTTGTTTTTCGTTCTTCATTTTAAGAATGAAGATCATCGATCAACGAAAAACCAATAACGAGAAACTTGTAAATCTTCAAGCATTGCATTCTTCAAAGCCCAATCAAACCGCCTTCCCCTGCTGTGCCCTCTTTGCAAGAGTACGGAGGTAACTTGCTGCTACCTTCAAACGCTTGTAGGAACCTGTTGCAGGGTCAAATACTCGTGTTTTCTGGATATTCGCCTTGTAGGTACGCTTTGTTGCACGCAAGGAGTGGCTACGACGGTTACCCGTTGCAGTTTTTTTGCCTGTTTTGACGCACTGTCTTGCCATAGCTGCCCTATTTAAGGGGAATTACGCTCTTCGGTCAATGAATTTAGATAATTAATTAGGGACTTCAGAGAATACAAAGATATCAGGGAATCCCTGTATTCTCTGATATCTCTTAAATCCCTCCATCCTTTACAGTGCAAACCTGCCGTAAACCCAGTACACTACGGATCGCATGCAGTTTCTCAACCCTCCATTCATCATCAGTATTTTGATTGCCTTGAGCGTGCACGAATGGGCACACGGCTTTGTAGCGTATAAATTGGGTGATCCTACCGCAAAGGATGAAGGGAGACTCACATTAAACCCCATCGCGCATTTGGATCCCATCGGAACCATCTTATTTTTGATCATTGGATTTGGATGGGGAAAACCAGTTCCTATCAATCCTCAGAACTTTAAACACTACAAACGAGACACCGCTCTTACTGCACTTGCAGGTCCTGTGAGCAACCTTCTCTTAGCTTTTGTTGCCTTTTTTGGACTGATGCTCGTCTCGCCCAATGGTATGAATCCCAATGCAGGTGGACTGCTTTCCATTTCGACAAATGGCACAGTGGGGCAACTCTTCTTTGTGCAAGTCTTTGCAAGTTCCCTCTTTATAAATCTTGGACTGATGGCATTTAACCTGCTCCCTATCGCACCACTCGATGGATCCAAAATCATTCGACCATTCATTCCATTTCAATACGAAGATCAATACAACACTTTTATGCAGCGTGGACCCATAGTGCTGCTCGTAATACTACTTGCAGAGAGACTGCTCAATATCCACATTCTTACTGGCTGGATCTACGGAATTATGAATCCAATTTTGAAAGTAATGGGGGCAATAGCGAGCATTATGTAAGTGCATAGCAAATTATTACAGGATTACATGACCAAATGATTACATGATTCGCAAGCGAATGCAGGCGCGGATACTAATTCGCTATACACTCAAAAAGAAATCAACGCTCGTTAATCATGTAGTCATGTAATCATGTAGCCATTTAACTATAAAGAGGATGACAAACAATTCCCTCCTGCTACAATTCTTCCGATGTCCAAGCTCTCAATTTTTGGTGAAATCTGGCAGTTTATGAAGGTTCGAAAGAAGTGGTGGCTTTTACCGCTTGTTCTCTTGATTGCACTGTTTGGTCTTATTTTAGTATTCGCACAAGGATCTGCTCTCGCACCGTTTATCTATACTGTTTTTTAAATGAAGCTCTTCGTTGCAATCGCCTTATTGATTCTCGCAGTTCTTGTCTGTGAAAAATTTGAAGATCGCTTACCAATTCCCATCAATTGGATATTTGCAGCATGGAAGAAATTTTCACATGCTCTTGGACTCATTATGAGCTCCATCATTCTCACACTTTT
>CAZLFU010000019.1:0-13396 GCA_964558895.1 uncultured Candidatus Peribacteria bacterium | reverse complement strand
GTAAATCTAGCATTAATGGCCTGGGCAGAACGCATCTCATTTTTGGTGAAACTCTTGACAGTAGAGGGACAACAGATTTCGCATTTGGATCATCAAGATTATCAGATGCTGAGCGAAGGGAATTTGAGTCCCTTGTTGTAAGAACTCGATCTAACTTAGTAGAAACATTGCCTCCCTTCTGTTCTGAAGCTCAAATGAAACTACGGAATCAAACCCATGTGATGGTTCCTGCTTATAACGAAGAAGAAACAATTGGAAATACATTAGATTATGTTTGTAAAGAACATCAAATACCGCCAAGCAATGTTACTGTAGTTAATTCGTTTTCAACGGATGGTACGGCAAATGTTGTAAGAAACTTTTCCCCAGATATAAATTTAGTTGATCAAGAAGAAGTTCTAGAGACTCATATAAAGCCACAAATACTTTTAGATATTATTCATGCAAATAGCTTTAAGGAGGCGAGAGGGAAAGGACTTGCTCTATTTGCAGGTGGGTTAGATTTGCTAAAAAAAAGAATAATCAATATGAGAAATGAGAGGGGTACTCACATTACCTACCTAGATGCAGATACATCCCAATATGGTATTGGACAATATGACCCCCTTTCGGCATTTGCTGGTATACGTAAAGAGAAGGGTGATTTCTCTTCTATAAAACCAGCGAAGAATGGAAGAAATAACCAACCTGTTTACGCTGCGGTTAACGCACTTTCTGTGCACGGAAAAATGGGTGTAAAAATAAAAGAAGCTCTGTGCCCAAGACAGTGGCAATTGTCCGGCGAAATGTCGCGTCCTGCATTATCAATCAGACATCAAGTAGGAAGTACGGGGTATCCTGTAGAAACCACTATGAATATTAGTGACCATGAGCTTGGATTTGATTTTTTTCAATATAGTGATTCCGGCTTGCGAGGTGATGGTAAAAATAGTCTCGAAAAAGAAACAATTATGTACAGACAAATTCTTGCAACACTCAACGCAATTGTTGCCTACGATAGACTCATGCTTTCAGTAAGATGTAATGGGACAATTCTAGAACGAGCAGATCACCTAAGAACACAGATATATAAAAAGATTACAGGATACTCTGCTGGTGATATTTCTATGATTAATAAAATGTTATCAGAAGAACACATAACATTTGTCCCAGATGAGACGAGCGAAAGAGCAAAAGGAGTCGATGTTGTATCCAATTTTCACAGTCGTCTTATCCCCTCCATTCAAGAATTAAAAAAGATTGATGCTCTTAAATTTGACTTGTCTTCATAACACTAAACAGGGATTCCTGTTAGTTTGAAGTTGATGTAAAATTGAATAAAATAATAGATTCCAGCTTATAAAGTTAGGAGCTGCTAACGGCTTACCTGTTTCAGCATCATAGTTTTCATGCATTCCACCTGATGTTTCTATATCTTCCAAGCAAATGGAAATAACCTCTTTTGCTATTTTTTCAGATTCATTCTCATAACCATATTGAGCAAGTGAATGAATAAAGAAATAATTTGCAATTGGCCAGATAGGCCCTTGCCAGTTGCTATGAGGTTTTATCATATTTACGTTATTGTAATTTGGATCGTCTTTACTCAGAGTGCGGATACCAAACGACGAGCGAAGTTTCTCTGGGTTCAAGACATGCAATTCTATGAACGCGTCTGCTTGTTTTTGCGATGCAATCTTCGCCCAAAACGGATGAATGTTTGCATAGCCAATATTTTTTATATATTCAGAATTTCCTGAATGTATGCAGTAGAAAGCTGAATCTTCTTTATCCCACAAATGTGTCAAAATTGCCGTTTGAATATCTTTTGATTTTTTATCATATATTTCTGACTTTTGAGTATTACCAAGGGAAGAAAATATTTTAGAAAGAGAAAGATATTCAAGATATATATATACGTTCACATCGGGAGCAATAACTGTTTTCTCTGGATAGTTCAAAAATGAAGGATAGTTATCAGCGCCAGATTCCATACTATTTTGCCACACAGCTAAACCATACTGAGAGACAAAATACCCATTACGCTCCCTATAGGTAACTATTTGCTCTAGCTGAGACAGTCTGTTTTCTTGTTGAAGCCATGAAAAATCATTGAGATATTGAGAGGCATGGAAGCAGCCTTGAGCGAGAAAGGGTTTCATTTGAGGAAGTCTAGAATCTGGCCCCTCAGGAGTCACCAAGCCAGGTGTAAAGCCACTATTCGACGAGTTCTCTATATAATTGAGAGCCCAATTTCTTAAATATTTTGCATTGCTTTTATCTATCTCAGATAACGCCATTCCAACAAAAAATGCATCCCAATCCCACTGTTCCTCATAGGGACCACCAGGAACGATAAAATCATGCTTCAAAAGGCCTCTCGCTGGTCTCATTACTCTGGAAAGATAGGGTGCAAACTTGTATTCCAATTTGTACTGGAGGTCTTCTATGTCACTCATGAAATATAGTATACGTTTTTTTAGAAAGTTTTAAATTATATTAAGATATATATTTACAATTCTGTAAATGTAGTATATAATTACACTACAATTCAACACTAAACACAAACATGAAATATTCAAGAACTCATGTGCTTGCGACACACTTCACGCTACTTGCTATCTTGGCACTGGTTATTTCTGCTCCAGAAATCAAAACCAACGTGAAATCAGAAGAACAAACAATTCTTACGGGTTTTAATACTGCGAAAGCGTTTGCAAGGATGGATTACTTTGCAGAACAAAAGGTTCCAGACACCATGACGTATAGAACAGCAAAGAGAATGCAAAGACGCCTTCGTAAGTTTCAAGGTGCTTCTGCATCTCTCTTTGATCTCGCAAAAGCTATCGAATACCGACAAGAGTTATTGAAAAAGAAAATACATCTTACATTTGAAACAATTGAGAATCCTCTTTATCAAGAACTTGATGTCGCTCTGAGTGCCCACCCAACGTGGATTGAGCCAATCGTCAGAATGACATCCGTAGAATTTTCCTTAAGCAAAGATCAAATTTTGCAGTACTTTCAATTTGACGCTCTAGGATCTTTGGAACAACCAATAGACGTAACACTGAGTGAAATTTATCCATATTCAACAGATGACATTCAAATCGAAAAAGCAAAAACGAATGATGTTGCAAAGGGCGGATACATACTTTCGGAAGAAGGCATCGAAAAAATAATTGGTGCACTCAAAGCAAGTACAGAATCTCTCACTGTAGAACTTACTCACGTCCCAGGAAAAGTTATCAACCAAACAGAAAGGGATTTGGGGAAACTAGAATTGATTGCAACTGGAAGATCGAATTTTAAAGGTTCAACATGGGCACGAACTTTCAATGTGAAGAAAGCTCTCAATGAACACGTCAATAATACCCTTGTAGCGCCAGGTGAAACATTTTCATTCAATTCCACACTCGGAGGACCAGTGACTCTTGGTAGAGGTTGGACTATGGCAAAAGTAATTTTTAATGGCAATGAACTCCGTCCCTCTCCCGGAGGAGGTATTTGCCAGGCAAGTACAACAGTGTTCCGCGCAGTACTCAACGCAGGGTTTCCTGTAGTAGAACGTAGAAGTCACAGTCTGTATGTGTCGTACTACGAAGAATATGGCGTTGGCATTGATGCTACTATTTTCCCAGGAACGCAAGATCTCACATTCCTCAACGACTCAAACAACTATCTCCTCATTCAATCATACGAAGAAGGGTACGATGCAATCGTGAATATCTACGGAACTCCAGATGGAAGGCAGGTAGCAATTGATGGTCCATTCTTTACGGAAAGTGCTCCGGAGAACTTGAGACACAATGAAAGAGAATTGCGCAAAAATGAAATTGGATGGCTTCAACAAGTTCGATACCCAGACGGTCGTCTTGTAGAAAACACAATTGTTTCGCAGTATCAAACAATTCCTCTCTATGTTCGTCGCAAGTATACAGAAGAAGAACAAAAACAAAATTCTCTGTTTATGGCAAGTGCCGTTCAGTAGAGAACGTGCAAATAGAAAAGAGAAACGCTACGATGCGGTCCAATGAAGTGGAAACTTTCGCTCACAGCAGTTCTTCTTGTAAACATTCATACAACAGGATGTATTGGCGGCTTATTGTCGGTATCTGTTGCCTTGGCGTCTAATTTTTTTTCTACGCCAAAGGACTCTGTATTACTGATGTCTATGACTCAACCTGAGGATTTTATTTGTGTTTCCTATTCCGTAGCACCTCAAGATACTCAAGAATTGACAACAGCCCAGAATGAAGACACAGGATGCGGAAGCTCATCCTGTCTTGAGCGTTCTCATCAAGAAAGAAAGCAAACGACACTTATGCTCGATGTACCCAACATTTCCTTTCCTATCGGGCTCCCCTCCCCTGCTTTTCACCAGGAACAAATGCGTGCTGCAGAACTAAAATTGGGAAGACCCCCTCCTCTTTTTGCCATGGCAAGTGTGCACACCTCTTCCACTGTTAAGAGAGAATAGAACCAGCCATTGATACATATTTTATAACTTTATTTTTCTTTTTTATGAGTACAACACCTTCAAATAATGGAACTTGGTTCGCTGTTTCTATTGGCCTCATTGGAGTTATTATCGGGTACGCAATTGGTTCTGCCTCTCCAGATGCTGCACCACAAGCTGCACCACAGGCAGCACAACAACCAACAGTTGCCGCTGCTCCTGCACCCACTCCTAGTGGGGACGTAAAAGCAGTTGATCCGGAGGTAGATAACGTGCGTGGAGATCCAGATGCTGTTATTTCTGTCATTGAATACTCAGATTTTGAGTGTCCATTCTGCCAGCGTCATCACCCAACTATGGCTCAACTTCTAGAAGACTATGATGGAAAGATTAACTGGGTGTTCCGTCATTTCCCACTTAGTTTCCATCCAAATGCACAAAAAGCTGCTGAAGCTAGCCAATGTGCTCGAGAATTGGGTGGTAACGATGCATTTTGGGAATTTTCTGACATAGTGTTTGAAAAGGGACCAGATAATGCTCAGCTTGGAACGTATGCAGAAGAAATTGGTCTCGATGCTCAAGCCTTTAAGGATTGTGTTGATAGTGGAAAATACACGAAGTACGTTCAAGACCAAATTGCAGAAGGTCAAGCAGCTGGAGTTCGTGGAACCCCTGGAAATATTGTGTATAACAATGAGACCAAAGAAAGTCGTATCATCTCCGGTGCACAGCCTCTTGCAAACTTCAAGGTTGTCATCGATGAAATGCTTTAAATCAGCATATCAAGAAAAAGGGCGACCCACGGATCGCCCTTTTTTTGTGGACAGCACAGAAGAAATCACTGCAGTAGACAAATAGATTCTGTATACTTACGTCCCATCTCGACTGATTCCACCTTTTCTCATGAAAATATCACAAATTTTCCCTTACCTCGCAGCGAGTATTATCGTGAGTGCTTGCAATTCTTCTCCTGTCGATACAGCTCCCAGAGGTCCTCTAAAAATTGATATTGATTCTTCTGATCATATTCGTGGAAAGGAGTCTGCACCTGTTTCATTGGTGGAATATTCTGATTTTGAGTGTCCTTTCTGTAGAAAGCACCACCCAACACTAATGAAGCTTTTGGATGAGTACGACACAGACGTAAATTGGGTCTATAGACATTATCCTATAAGTTTTCTTCATCCAACTGCTCAAAAAGCTGCCGAGGCGAGTGAATGTGCAAATGAGTTAGGAGGAAGTAAGGCATTTTGGAAATATGCAGATCTTTTGTTTCAAAAGGGGTCTCAAGAAGATGCATTAATTTCCCACGCAAAGGAGATACAACTGAATGAAAAGAATTTTCAAAATTGTTTGGATAGTGGAAAGTACGAGCAAAAAATAAAAGACCAACTCAAAGGTGGCCAGAGTCTCATAGTCAAATCTACGCCAACAACCTTTGTAGTCGATAATGCAACAAAAGAGGCAAAACCGTTCCCTGGTTTGCAGCCAATCGAGAACTTTAGGCAAGAAATTGACTCAATTTTGAAAAAATAGCGTCCATAAATACGAAGCCGTGACAAGAATGATGAAACGCGCTACAGTACCTGCCCAATAACTTCACCTTCTCTATGAAAAATTCCTCTAGAATCATAGGCACAATACTTACTTTGGCTCTCGTGACAGCATGTACGCCTGTGCAAAACGAGTCTGAAAATTCAGCTCATTCTTCATCTGTAGAAGCACAGACGCAAAGCCAATCAAATTCAGAAATAGCTATCACAAGAAATGTTTCGTATCAGGGAATTGTGCAGCCACTAGGAATCAGCATTTACATGCAAGGAACTCACCGTTTAGCATTATTGGAAGGTAAATTTATTCTTCTAGAAAGTGAAACGGTCGATCTCAATGGCTACGTTGGTGAACAGGTAGAAGTATTTGGAGATGTACGTCCAACCGTAGAAGCAGGTGGCATTATTATGCATGTTGTACGTGTTTCACTCGTGGAAGAGGATACTCAAAAAAGTGAAGATGATGTGACTCCTGGTGAGGAAGAGCAGGAATCTAGTAGCTCAGAAGTAAGTTCTACCAAGGTAAGTAGTTTTTCATCGGTATCTTCGAATTCTTCCTTGAGTAGTGTGAGTTCTGTTCCTCAGATAAGCTCACAGAAAAGTGAATCAGAAAAGATGCCTGAAATTGCTCCTCTTTCTTCGGAGATGCAAAGCCGCGTTGAACTAATGGCAAAAAGTGAGCTTACGGTGGATCAGTGGACACAAAAGTACTGCACGGACCATATTGGCTTTTGTATCCCTGTTCATAGAAATTGGTGGTTTCGCTCATTTGGAACAACAACTTCTTCACTTTGGCACGTAGAAATTAACTCCGAGGATATAACAGCATTAAACCAAGGGGTAATTTCTATAGATCTTCTCTCGAATTCTGTAGCCGAAATAGGTGTAACAGATGGACAAGTTCGAGTAAGAGGCTCAATGGTAGAGGGGTATCGTGCATGGTCAGATAATAGGCACTTTACAATATCTGCTCCTGCAATGTTGCAGGATGCTGTGGCTTACCTCACTCAAAACTTAGTAGAGCTTCCTAGTGAGTAATTGTTTATAATGGATCCGCTATGACTCTCTACCTCTACACAGCAAAAAATAAAGAGGGGCAAACTGTTCGCGGTCAGATCAATGCACTCAGTATGCAACTTGCTCGTGATGCCCTTATGGAGATTAAACTTTTTCCAGAAGAAATTCATGAGGCTCAGTTTGTGCAGGATGGAATACAGCAGAAATCGTCTGTAGATGCTCTTCAAGAAGTAAACCCAGCGAGTAATTCTTCCGAAGAAGCTCTTATTTCAGAAAATAAGCATGCAATATGGGAAAGTTCGGATGGTAAGAATTATTTCCCTCTTTTGGATACACTTCGCTTGTACGCTGGTTGGTTACTTGCATGGTATTGTCTTATTTATATTCTTGGTTTGTATCAGCAATCTAAACCGCTTCCTTTTCGAATCCCGTACGTTCAAGCCCTACTTCTTTCGCCAATAGTTCTTACCTTTACTCTAGCCTCTTTTCTTTTCCTTCTTGGAACAACACTGCAAAAACTTATCCATAAAGGGAAAATTTCTGGATCACTCATAAGTATAGTAGGAGTTGTTATATTCCTACTATACCGAATAAACGTCGAATAAATTTATAAGCCGAGTTGCTTTCGAATTTCCTCAGCTTGCTGCTGCTCCTGCTTATGAGCATTTTCTTGCACTGTAACAGTTTGAAGATCTTTCCAATCTTCTGAATGCTTTTGTTCAAGTTTTTGTAACTGCAACAGATGTTTTGGACTTAGCTCTCCAAACTTTCTCTTTTCCTCTTCCAAAATCTTCTGCAATTCATCAATTTGGAACTGACTCAGTTTTGGTATTGCTTGAATTATTCTCCACTTTTCATCACGTGTAAGGGAAATGCTTCCACGAAGAAGTGTCAAAAACTTCTGCTCATCAAAGTTTGTTGTTGAATGAGCTGGAACATTGATATTTTGATTCGTTAAATTGGCAGAAATACTTCCAAACCTATAATTTCCTACCTCTCCAAGTACGCGAATATCTTCATCGTCATATCCCATTTCCTTTGTTGCAAGTGTTCCGGGTGGTGGCGGTGGAGGACCAGCATCCTGTGGAGGTACTGCACCATCATCTTGTTGTGCGCCTTGTCCTCCTATTGCAGGAGGTGGGGGTGGTGGAGGTGGAGGGGAAGCAAACACCTGAGTAGGATCCAATCCTCCTTCTGGCACTGCATCACCTGGTCGAGGTGGTGGTGGACCATCTTGAGCTGGTGGGTTGCCGCCGGTTGGCTGTGTTGTATCGTCTGTCATAAAAGGCGTAGGAAACGCATAAGTTGTATGTATTGTAGCAATCTTTCGGTATTTGACAAATTCATTTCGAAGTAATTCAACACTAATTCCTCATACAGAAAGCGCTTTTTGTGCTGCTCTGCGAGCTCGTACAACAAGCTCTGGGTTTAAAAGGCGCAAAAAATGCCCTTCCGGTACACCACTTTGACGCACACCAAATAGTTCCCCGGGACCACGGATTTTCAAGTCAATCTCTGCCAAGACAAATCCATTATCATGCTCTTCCATTGATTTGAGACGTATAGATCTTGCTTGCTCTGGAGTTGTTGTAAAGAGATAGCAATAACTTTTGTAGTCCCCTCTTCCCACACGCCCTCTAAATTGATGCAATTGAGCTAAACCAAATCGTTCTGCTCCCTCAATCAAAATAATTGTGGCATTGGGAACATCAATTCCCACCTCTATAACAGAGGTGGAAACCAGAATATCAAATTCTTTATTTTTAAAACTTCTCATTGTTTCCTCTTTTTCCTTGGGATGCATGCGTCCATGAAGCATAGCAATCGATCTCCGAGGAAAGCTTTCCTGTAATCTTTTTGCTTCCTGCTCTACATTTTTTACCTCGAGCATATCTTCACTTGTGGAAGATTCTATGAGAGGGCAGATAACAAAAATTTGTCTTCCCTCCGAAATCTGATGATCAATAAAGAGTTCGACGGTTTTTCTATCACTTGGAGAGACTACTTTCGTTGCAATAGATTGTCTCTTTCCTGGTTTTTCGAGTAACACCGAGAGATCGTGATGGCCGTATCCTGTAAGCGCGAGTGTACGAGGAATGGGAGTGGCTGTCATAGAAAGGAAATGAGGATTCCCTTTGGATTTGAGTGTTTCTCTCTGCACGACACCAAACCGATGTTGCTCGTCCACAATCACTAGTTTTAAATCGTGAAAGCGAACATCTTCTGTAAGAAGAGCGTGAGTTCCAATCACAATATCTGTTGTCCCTGCAGCAACTCCTTGCTTGATAGCTTGCGATTCTGCTTTTGGGAGCGAACCTGTGAGCAACGCAACTGATGGATGGGTAATTTTTGGATAGGGTGTTGCTGGGTTCTTCTTATGCTCATTCTGCAAAAATGTATAAAAGTTGATAAGAGTGCGACTGATACTTTCTGTATGTTGTCGTGCCAATACTTCTGTAGGAACCATCAAAGCACATTGCCCTCTATGCCGAAGGGTATTGGCCATGACAGCTGTAGCAACAAGTGTTTTTCCTGATCCTACATCTCCTTCCAGGAGTCTAGACATTGCACGGTCTGCCTCCATATCTTTAAGAATTTCGTAAATAGCAATGCGCTGGCTATCTGTGGGGGTAAATTGAAGAGAGGCAAAAAAAGCTTTGATCAATTCTATGTCCATAGGAGTACGAAGGCGTTCTTGCTTCTCTCCTTGCCATTCCTGCTTTCTCTCGAGTGCTTCAATCTGCATAAAGTACATTTGTTCATATGCCATACGCTCTTGAGCTCTCTCTATTTCTTCTCCATTTTTCGGGAAGTGAAGAGCTCGAATAGATTCCGAGCGACTCAGAAGATGTTCTTCCTCTAGTACTTCCAGGGGCAAGTTTTCTTCTAGAGAAGATGTAGCATCTTTGAGGAGAACCATTTTTTCTCGCAACCATGTCGTGGTGATACGATCGTGTTGAGCATAGACCGGCACCAATTTTCCAGAGTGAACCAGGGGCCTTTCTCCACTTCTTTCGAATGTTGGGCTTTGCATCTGCAGGCGCATTCCGTTTTCAATAAGTTTTCCTGTAAGAACAACACTATCTCCATCTTTGATCATGCGCTTAATATGTGGCTGATTAAACCAAATCACTTCTGCGTGATTCCCTTCTGTATCCGTAAATATTGCGGTGACAAGCTGTTTTTTGTTTCGAGTATGAATCAGTTTGATACCTTCTACCTCACCCTGGATTGTGACTTTAGTTTCCAGTGGTGCTGTAGCAATTGTTTGTGATTGACTAAGATCTTCATAACTTTTGGGGAAATACAGCAGTAAATCTTCTACCGTTTCCAGGCCCATTTCATGCAAAGATTCTATATGATCTTTGGTTGTTTTGAGAACCTCGGAAAGTGGCGTCTTAAGTATCATGAGATCTAGAGTATACCAGTCTCATGAATAGGTGCAGAGAGAAGAATGTATATATTTCATCACATACAAATCTTAAAAACGCTAGTTGTGTCCTTTGGTGCAAAGCCATTTCAATGGGAGAATAACTGCATGAGTACTTTTTTGAAGTCTTTTACAGTGGTTGGGATTTCTTTTCTTTTTGTTCCACAGGTATTTGCTACAGAAGTCTTCGATAGGCTTACTGCGGAAGCAGAGTGTAGAACAGAACTGAAAATTGATGGCGATGGTGGATCTAAGCTTTTTACGAGAGATGATCAAGGACAAATAGAACAAGAACTACAGCAATCTCTTCTCTTTAACCTAAGAAGATGTATCAACGATAGAAGACAAGCTTTTGCTGTGCAGAAACAAGAAGAAAAGATTCAAATGAGAGCAGACCAGCACTTTTGGAAAGCAAAGGATAGAATTGATTCCTATCAAGAGAAATTGAAAAAAGGACTCGAAAGAGTTTCCAAGCAGCAAAGTTCACTGGTTCAAAAAAATCTGACCCGCATAACAAGGCAGACTGCTACCACAAAGTATGAATCGAGAACAATTTTACGGAAGAATGCTCTTCGCAAAGAAGTTGAACAGCAGGAAGTAAACGAAGTGAAGAAAATAACAATTCAAGAAGCAAGAAAAAAGTGTATGGACGTTGTTTCCCGAAAAAAAGCTCAGTGTATTCGAGATGTGCTTTTGGGGAAGGATGCGACGAGTGAAACTGAAAGTTGATCTCCATACGTAGTTTCACATTTTTAATATTTTGACGAAAGAATTCCTATCATTCATTTGAAAGGCCTTTGGAGTCTGCTACTATCAGTCGCGTCGGGGTGTAGCTCAGTTGGCTAGAGTGCGCGGTTTGGGACCGTGAGGTCGGAGGTTCGAGCCCTCTCACCCCGACCAATTTACAATCATTTGTATGAGTAGAAGAGAAGGATACGTATATTTGTTAAAAAGCATGAAAGATGGAACATTGTACTTCGGTTCTACAAATGATATTAATCGTAGGATTAGTGAACATAATGATGGAAAATCAGCTTCCACAAGATATAGAACACCATGGCAACTAATTGCAGTAATTCGGTTTGATCATATTTCTCATGCTCGAAAAACAGAGCAGGTGCTAAAGTCTTATAAAGAAAGATTAACAACATCATGGTTTCTTGAAACAATTGCAAAATGGGAACGCAATTTTGAAGGCTAGAGTGCGCCCCGGTGAACCGGGGTGAGGTCGGAGGTTCGAGCCCTCTCACCCCGACCATCTAGGGTTTTCCCGTCATTTGCACACTCTTCGAAGGGTTCAACAAGGCTAACAGAAGCCACTTTATTGCCCTCGATGACCACGTTCGAGATGAGAATATCGGCCATTTGGCGTTTTTGTTCGGGAGTCGCCTTTTTCCACCAACGGTAGGCATTTTTCGCTAGTTCGAGGAACGCATCGAGATCGTAGTAGCGCTGAATGCCGTCCTCATCGAGTTTGGCGATCTTCTCATTGAGATTCTTCACGTCTTCCTGATACCGAGTGAGTGCTCCTTCTTGAATCTTGATCTCTTTCTGCGTGGCGGGCTTTGACCCGTATTTCATGCGATTGAGCGTTTCCTCTGCCTCAGTCATATTTTTCTTGGCAGTGGCTTTGAGTGTGAGGAGCCGCTTGCCCTCAATGTTCATCTGCTCTTTGTCTCGCTTGTAGCGCTCCCATTCGGTCACGCCCATCAACTTGTGCATCCGAGGCGTGATCTTCACCTTGGCGAGCTTCTTTGCGACAGCTTCATAGATGTCATCCATATGGAGGCTGTGCGAGGGCTTGCAGCGCTGACAGGAGAAGCGCGGCGAGGGAATGCCTGTGCCGCCTTTCGGAGAATTTGCGAACATCGTGGCATTCGCTTTCTGACTGAGAAGGACATTGCAGAACACTTTTCCTGCGAGCGGGTAATCCGTTCTCCTACTTGATGGTTTCCAGCCGCCTGCCGTGTCCGAGAAGAGGTGAGGGTTCACCTGCCTGAATTCTTCGAGAGAGACGACAACAGGAAACTCCTCACCGAATTCTTCAGGATAGATTTTGGTGAGGTCGGCCTTGCGCGGCTCCTTGCCGCTCTCTGTCACGTAGAGACCACAGTGCAGAGGATTCATAACGTGCCTTCCAACGTACTTGGCGTTGATCTCGACGGGAAGGTACTTGCCCTTGCGCATCCTGCGATCCTCGTAGCCCTCCTCGATGAGCAAATCTGCAATCTCCTCGTAGGTCTTTCCTTCGAGCCGCCACAGATACACCTTGCGCCATTGTCCGTGCAAAGATGAGGCTTTGATCTTGAGGTGATCAGGGCTGCCCTTTGCTTTGATCGTCTCGAACGCAGGAGGAATCTGCTTTGTCGCCTTTCCTTGTTGCTCTGCTTGGATGAGGCCGCGCATCACGTTGTCCTGCAAGTGATCCGAGTAGCCCTTCGCTCTCGCAAACTCCATGGCGAGGTGTTCCTTGCCTGATGAATCATTGTGGAAGGAGTACATGACGAATTTCATGTCCGTGAGCGTTCCATCGTCGAGCATCTCGATGATCTCTCCTGCATCGCGCCAGTTGCGTGCGAGACGGTCAGGATGCCATGCAATGAAACCATCAGGCCGTAGCTTCTGTACTTTCTTGTCTTTCACATCGAGCCGTTCTTCGCCCTTCATCGCTCGCAGAATATTCGTGAAGCGAGGGCGACCGTAACTACGAGCACTCATGCGCTCCGTGATGACGGCAATGACGTTGAGATTGTGCTTCCGTGCTACGTCCTGACAGACCGCCACCTGATCGGACACGCTCTTATTCCGCTCATCGCGGTCATCGCTCTCGCGGCAGTAGATGACGTAGTTCTTTGCGTCCTGATCAAGACTCCTGCGCCCGAAACTCAGGCGCACCTCCTCAATGTCCGGCAGTTCGTTAATGAAGGGCATGTACAGCGCATTGTACCCGTTTATGCCGTC
>CAZLFU010000018.1:0-13739 GCA_964558895.1 uncultured Candidatus Peribacteria bacterium | reverse complement strand
GTCTATTATGACGATTCCACCCAGATGGAGGTTTGGGAGTTGGTTTCTTCAACTCATCTGGTGGCAATTTTGCACGGGCACGCTTGAAGTATTCATCATATCTAGTACATTCCAAAGCAGCATCATCTCCACCCAAAGTTTCTACCAATGCCTCATGCAAGCTTGTCATTAATTGTTGTACTTGGGATGGGTCTGTTTCTCTATCTAAATCAATTGCGATAATATCACACCCACCATAATCTACTTCGTGGCCATCAGGTAAATTCTTAAAGCTCATATCAAAATTATTAGTACATTTTAAAACTATCTTTCATCTACAAAAACTCTGGCTCTAGCAAATAATGGATCAAAACTCGTGTCTGCCAAAGCGACTTCTTCGCTTCCATGAAAAGTGACCAAGGCCTGGTGTAGTTCATATCTACCACGTCGAACACCATCCAAATCTTTTTTTGAAAGTGCATCTTCTAACATCTCTGCTTGAACTTTTGGATCACTCAGTTCCACCCCTGATGCTGCTTCTGTACTCATAATTTTAACTAAGAAATAACTAAATTGTACGACAGAATACGTACACAAATGAGGAATGCAAGAAAAAGTTCACTTTAAACAAACGTCTTCATAAACTGCTCCACACCTACAATCTTCACTTCTTCCACAGGTAGTGTTTTTTTACCTTGTCTTGGAACTAACCTCTCATAAAAATCTGGCATGTTTTCATTTTGATACAAAATACCTGTCGCAATTCTCTCACTCGTATCTACTGCCAACTCTCTCGCTTTCGCACGATTGGATGGATCATGTCCTTCTGCATTCGCATCGTAGCATTTCTCCATCAACCACTCGTGTGTTGCAAAGTGATTGTAGGTAGGACAAGCCTGAAGAATATCCACAAATGCAAACCCTCTGTGTTGGATAGCAACCTTGAGAATTTCTGTAAGCTGAGGAATGTTGCCAGAGAAACCACGAGCCACAAACGTTGGCTCCAGCGAGAAGATGAAATCCATGGATTGAAGTGTATGCTCTGGTATTCCATTGGGAGAAGTATTCATCGCTTGTTCTTGCCAGGTGAGCGAACTAGCTTGCCCTGTGGTGAGTCCGTAGTTTGCATTGTTGTGCAATACAAACGTCATGGGGTAATTGGAACGAATACCATGCACAATGTGGCCTATTCCTTCGGAGAAACTAGCTCCATCACCACCAAAGGCAATCACTGGCACAGTGCGGTTTGCCAACGCTGCACCCGCTGCAAAAGGAATCACACGACCATGGAGTCCATGGAAGCGATATCCCTTCAGCTTATCGGATCCATTTCCATGACACCCTACATCGTAGCAAAGCAGCACCTGGTGCGGAGCAATACCCAGTTCGCTGAGAGCACGTTTTGTAGCAGTCCAAATACCATAATCTCCACAGCCATCACACCACGTACACCTCGTATCTGTGTGATATTCCTGCATCAGTTCCACCTGCTTGGGATTCATAGATGAGCCTACAGAATCGAGAGGAATACTCATGAGAGAGAAGAAAGTGCAGTAACTAGTTCGTCACGGAAGAATGGACGTCCATCAAATTTGAGAATCTTGTGATCGATGTCTCTGCCACACTCCTGCTTGAGCAACATACCCAGCTGACCTTGATGATTACACTCAACCAAAATTACTTTCTTTGCTTTGCTTGCAAGCTCTTCAAACTTCTCTGTGCGAAGTGGCCACATGTACGTGTAGTGCAGATATGCATAGTCTGAACCAAGTTCTTTCATAACATCCAAAATCACCCCCTTGTTACTCCCCCAACTCACAATCAGTGTCTCCACCTTTTTTACAGATTCTAGATTCTGAATTCTAGATTCTAGATTCTTATCATGATCTATCACAAACAGCTCTGGCTCCGGCACCACGCTCTTCAACTTCTGCATCTTTTTCATGCGCTTCTCCATCTGCTCTACAGCATTCTTCGCAGACTCGTCCACGGTGCCATCTCCACTGTGTTCATCTCCCTGTGCGCAGTAGGTATCTGCTTCGCTCCCCGGGAGCCACCTCTTGGAGATGCCATCTTTTGCATTGGGATCGTAGCGGTCACTTCCAGAAAGTTTTTTGAGTTCTGCACTATTCGTAATGAGTAGACCTCGCTTGAGTTGTGCTTTCTCTTGATTGTATGGAGCCTGTGTCCAAAGCGCCTCAGCAATGTGCTTATCGGTAAGGACAATGACAGGTGTTTGAAATTCTTCTGCATAGTTGAATGCTTCTGGCATCAGATCAAAAGCGTCTTGTGCATCACTTACGCTCATCACAAGTCTCGCAAATTCTCCATGCGCAGCATGCGCAGCAAGAAGTAAGTCTCCTTGTGCAGTCCATGTTGGCAAACCAGTGGCCGGACCCGGCCGTTGTGCCAGCACAAACACAGAAGGATTTTCGATAAGCGCATTGAGAGAAACTGTCTCGGACATCAAGTCAAACCCCCCACCAGAAGTACCAGTAGCTGCGCGTGTCCCCATGTGCATAGCCCCACTCATCATTTGTGCAGCAGTAATTTCGTCCTCAGCTTGTTTGATGACCATACCAGTTTCGTTTTGAATACTTGAGATGTAACTAAGAAGCGGACTACTTGGTGTCATAGGATACCCCACATACATTCTGCATCCTCCATGTACCAAGCCAAGTCCCATCGCTTCGCTTCCTGTAATGAGCATGTGATCGCCCCACTGCTGAGTATCTGGTTCTGGCAAAGTACCTATCCATTCATCGCACACTTTGGAATTCTTTACCCATTCCACAGCTTTCTCGATGGCGGAAAAATTGAGAGCAAGAAGCTTTTCTCCTTTATGACCAAATTGCTCAGTTACCATTTCCTTCAAAGCATCGACAGATCGGCCAAGAAGCGCCCACACTACGGAGGTAATCAATACATTTCCAAGAATTGGTGGCGCCTTCAACTCTGTGAGGAATTCTTCGTTGGGCATATACACCACAGATACATCATGCTCATCGAGCCACTTCTGCTGGTCTGGTGGAAACTTCCAAGAAGGTGTCTGATGCAAAATCACTCCTCCTGGTTTTACTTCGTTCCAATTATTCTCCATACCGTGATGATTGAAACACACCAAAATATCAACGGTCGTTTCGCTACTGTCCACACGACCATTGCTAATATCTAGCTGATAACTGCTATGGCCCCCCTTGATGAGTGACATATATTCGCGATAGCCAAACACACAGTAACCACCCCTCTTAAGTCCCTTCGCACACATCTCTCCTACAGAGTTTACACCCTGTCCCTGAGCGCCTGTAATTTTAAGAGAAACGTGGTTCATAGATAAAAACTGCAACTGTTTCTAGTTTGTTGGTTTTTCGTTTTTTGTTGGTTCGTTATTATGAGCACCAACGACTCAAACGAAAAACGAAAAACGGAAAACGAATTATTCATGATGCAGAGGAAAATGCTTGTACAAACTTCTCTCCCCATTTTGTAATTTTCTCTTCTTGTCCGTATGGTTCATTGATGATGGTGAGTGGATCGAGCATGACATGCGCACCGTGATCCACAGCAAATTTTCTCATGTGTGCTCCTGCACGAGCTGTGTAAAAGTAGCGGTCATCACCCAAGCTCACAAACGTGATATTCACACCTTTTAAATCTACATCTTTTGCGCGCTTGAGTAAGAACTCATGCATATGAGGATTCATTTGTCCTTCTATCCCTCCTGTGTTCCATGTTCCACTCGCAAGGAGCACAGACTTACCACATGTTAAGTCATTTGATTCTGCAGCCTCTGCCTTTATAAGCTGCACCTCTACACCATTTTCAACAAGAAATGCACGAAGCACCTCTATCACATATTCTGTGTGGCCGCTGGTAGAAGCGTAGATAACTTGAAGAGAAGCCATAGCATTATTCTATAGAACTATCATCAAAGATGCATGCATCTAATTGATTTCGCTACTGACCTCTATAACTTCTCCATAACTTTCTAAGACTCTCTCTATTTCTGCTCTGATAGAATCGATATCTACACTTGAGTCTCTTGATTCATATGCAATAACCAGCTTACGTGATCCATCCTGATCTAAAAAGCGGGCAGTTGCTGAATACTGATGAGGTTCGAATGGAACTTGCACTTGAATGCTTCTCAAAACTGTAAAAGCATAATTTTGATCTGATTCCGGATAAGCTGGTAGTTGGAACTCTAGCATAGGTAATTCCTACTATAAAACCTTTCATTCTTCATGCAAGCATTTGACCAAATAAATTGAGAAAAACACCAAAATACGCTATAATGACGTGATATTTACGCCTTTTTCTCTCGTGCTCGAACCCACATCCATAGCAGTCATCGGTGCCAGTTCCACAGAAGGTAAGGTAGGGCACGACATCCTCAAAAACCTGCTTTCTCAGGGATATAAAGGCACTATCTATCCTATCAACCCAAAACATGATGAGATACTGGGTTTGCACGCCTACAAAAGCATCTTGGAAGTACCCCAGCCTGTAGATTTGGCTGTGGTTGTGATTCCCGCGCAATATGTACCGCAAGCACTACAAGAATGCGGGGAAAAGCAGATAAAAAATGTGATTGTCATTAGTGCGGGTTTTGGCGAAGTGCATACAGAGGAAGGAAGGAAGCTGGAAGAAGAAATCTCCTCTATTGCAGAGAAGCATCACATACACTTAATAGGGCCAAACTGCCTGGGGCTCTTGCGTCCTCGTATTCACATGAACGCATCATTTGCCAAAGACCTTCCTCCAGATGGAAGCGTGGCACTCATTAGTCAATCTGGTGCTATGGCAGTGGCACTCATGGATACCTCTTCCAAGCTTGGCATTGGCTATTCGTTCGTGGCAAGCATTGGCAACAAAGCCGTGATGGACGAGAGCGACTTTCTGCTTATGGCAGAGAAAGATGCATCTACTAAAGTGATCGGGCTCTATCTCGAGAGTATCAAAGATGGTACACGCTTTGCAGAAATTGCTTTGCGTATAGCACCCTTGAAACCTATCGTCCTTTTAAAAGCAGGTGTCTCCAATGCAGGAAGCAAGGCAGCATCTTCTCATACAGGAGCTCTCGCAGGATCCGATGCCGCCATCGAAGCTCTCTGCACACAAATAGGAATTCGTAGAGCACACACTGCTGCAGAGTTTTTGGATCTGGTTCGTATCCTCAGTACGCAACCATCACTCCTCTCTTCCAATATTGCCATCATCACCAACGCAGGTGGTCCTGGTATTTTGGCAACAGACGCAGCCGAAGCAGCAGGCTTACGTCTGCCTGCGCTTACCAAGCAAACAGAAGCAGAACTACGCACGCACCTTCCTGCAGCTGCAAGCACAGGGAATCCTATCGATGTTATTGGTGATGCTGATGCAAAAAGATACAAGGAAGCGCTGGATGCCTGTGGAGATGATCCATCCATCGATGGAATTTGCGTTGTCCTCACACCACAAGTGATGACACCGTGCGAAGAAATTGCGGAAGCAATTGGAGAGTGGAGTCGACGCCACTCACTGATCCCTATCGTCACCAGTTTTATGGGAAATGACAGTGTAGAAATTGCCAGAGACATGTTGAGGAAAAAAAATATTCCGTGCTTCGAAACACCAGAACGTGCCATTCGCGCTCTTGCAGCACTGAGGCCTCCAAAGATACAACTACACGACCAACCGTTTGAGAGATCGGATTTCCGCGCAACAAAAGCAGAAGCACTTCTAAGCGAAGGATGGAATCCAGAGGCTTCTACCAAAACAAATCGACTACTTGCAGAGGAAACTACCCAAGAACTTTTTGAACTCTATGGACTAGAGTTCCCCGCTCAAGCAGTGGCACGAACAAAAGAAGAAGCGGTAACCATTGCCAATCAAATTGGGTTTCCTGTGGTTGCCAAAATAAGTTCACCGCAAATCCTACATAAGACAGATGTAGGAGGAATTCAGATCAATCTACAATCGGAGGAAGAAGTAGAAGAAGCATTCGATGAAATTATGAAGAATGTGACAACAAACGCGAAGGCACATGTAGAAGGACCGTATGATATTCGTGGAATTCTGATACAGAAGTTTTTACCAGTGGGAGACGAATTTATTGTGGGTGCCATTCGCGATCCTTCCTTTGGACCACTCGTGATGGTTGGCCTGGGGGGCATTTATACCGAACTCTTCAAAGATACTGCATTCCGCATTGCGCCAGTAAACAACAAGGAAGCGTACACCATGCTACAGAACTTGCAGGCATGGAAGTTGCTCCTTGGCATGCGTGGCAAGCAACCTTCGGACATTGATGCACTCGCAAACTTGATCGTCACTATTTCTCATATGGTAACTGAATGTCCACAAATTATTGAATTGGATTTGAATCCGGTTCTTGTGGGAGTGGATCAGATTGTGATTGCAGATGCGAAAGTGGTGGTGCACTAAAACTGGTACCGCCATCACCCCTGCTCACTGCGTGAGCTTCCCCTCTCCCGTTGTCATCCTGAGGAGCACAGCGCTTATGCTTCGAGACGCACCTCACTACGTTCGGTGCTCCTCAGCATGACACGCTGTGCGTCTCGAAGGACGGGAGAGGGGTGCCCCGCTAGGGGCGGGGTGGCAGTGGCATTTCCAACTTGCAAAAGCAGGATTCCTCCCTGTACTCTTTGGCACATATGAAGCTCAAAAAACTTTTCGAACACGCCATAGAACAAGGTATCGCAGCAGATGTCCGCGATAAGAAACGCATTGAGAAGAATCTCAAGAAGTTCAAAGACCAATCCAAGAAGTTGGAAGGTGTAGAGAAAGAAATTTTTGATGAAGAACGAACATGGAATCCTTACTCCGATTCTCGCATTATCAACGGAACAGGAGACGAAGATGTAAAGGTATTGATGGTGGGAGTAGATATCGAAACTCCAGAAGTCCTCTTGGCAGATCGCCTTCGTGAAAAAGGAGAGCAGATTGATTGTCTCTTCATTCACCATCCAGAAGGTCGTGCACTCGCAGACTTGGAAAAAGTAATGGATCTGCAAATAGACATTATGGCGAGTGTTGGCGTGCCTGTGAATCACTCCGAAGCTCAGCTACGTCCAAGAATGGACAAAATCTGGCGTGCCATCCACGCAGATAACCTCTTCCGCACAGAACGAGCTGCAGAACTCCTTGGTATTCCAGCGTTCTGCTGCCACACACCAACCGATAACATGGTATGGAGGTTTATGGAAAAGAACATCTGTGCAAAGGAATACGACGACTTGGGAGAAATAGTGAATGCCATCATGGAACTCCCCGAGTACAAGTACTACGCCAAAAAAGGAAATCCTCCCATCATTGTGAATGGAAGTAAGAACAGCAGGCCTGGAAAGATTTTCGCAACAGAATTCACCGGTGGTACCAATGGACCAGAGGAGTTCCTAGAAGAACAATCGCGCGCCGGAGTTGGAACCATCTTGAGTATGCACGTTACAGAAAAAACGTTGGAAAAAGCAAAGGAGCACAACGTGAATATGATCCAATGCAGCCATATGGCGTCCGATACGCTCGGTATCAACTTGATGCTCGATAAGCTGACAAAGCTGGAGCCCAAACTCCGTACCGTAGATACTTCTGGATTTATAAGGGTAAAGAGGAAGTAGTGCGGTCGCAGGTCTCAAGATATGGGACTTTTGACTTACAACCTTCGACCTGTGACCTACTTTCCTACCGTCCTACCCCCTATTGTACCTCTGTTCTGTAAACCAAATTAGACATTCCAACAATTTTCTCACAAATCCACCCTTCAGATTCAATTTTGAGCTCTTAGAGCCTTGATTTTTTCTTGACGAACCAGTAAAGTCCGCGCTCGGTTACGTTTAGAATTCTTTATAACACTTTTATGGCTTCTGTAATTGAAAAAACGGAAATGGTAACTCATGCACCAGGAAATCCCTTCGATGAAATACTCGCTCTAGAAGCAGAGCAGGATGTGCGTATGCGTACTGCTACCGAGGAGTTTGAAAGAGAGGAAAAGGAAACTATTAACACTTTAAAGAGTAATGAAGAGTTTAGAAAGGAAAAGAAGAAAGAAGAATCTCGAGCAGAGTTGCAATTATACAAGGAAACTATCATGCCCACTATTCTCGAGGACGAGCGAAGGAAAGGCGAGGAGATGTGTGAAAGTATCGATGAATACTGCTCGAAACAGGCACCAAAAGTGACTTCTTCATTAGTAGAAGCATTCACTTCTTTATCTTTCCTCTCTCAGAACTAATATGTCTATCGTCGCAATGCAAAAAGTGGCCATCATTACTATGTCCTCCTTCAAAGAGGAATTGCTGGAATTGCTGCATAATGAAGGTATTCTTGATGTAGCTGATCTTCAGGAAAGTACAAAAATTGACCATTCTGAGGTGCGTTTCCACGAGGCCGAGCTGGAGTTTACTATCCATGCTCTCACTCCATTTGCTCCAAAAGAGGTTCTTGCCGCTTCCAAAAAGCCAACTACACCGGAGGAAGTTGAGAGAATCGTATTGCACACCGATATGCGAGGTATTATTGATACCGTTCATGCACTAGAGAAAACATACCAGCAGGCCAAAAAAGAAATGACTCATGTACAGAATTCTTCGCCAGAAACTACTGGCGGCGGAGCAGGTGCAGAGGCAGCGTACGTGACAGGATCGGCACCAAAGCGTAGACAACACCTGGGAGGAGCTGGAATGGCTTCTGCTGTGCAAAACACTGCCGAAGAGGAAGAGAAAAAACATGTGCGAATCCAGGAACTTAACAAAACCATTGAAGAATGTGAGAAAGAGAAAGAGCGTCTCTCGCAAGAATTACCGGCACTTATGCTTGCACGTCAGTTTTTGAAATGGCTCGATCAAAAACAGTCAGTACGCGAATCTCTCCACGAAACAAGTCAAACAGTGACACTATTTGGATGGGTACCAAAGAAACAGCTCAGTACTCTCGAAAGTACCCTTGCATCTCTGTCTCCTGCCACAGCCCTTCTTAAAATTAAACCAGATCCAGACGAAGAAGCCCCTGTTATGATGGGTAACTCTGCTGCATTGCTTCCATTCGAAAGCGTTACAGAGTTATATGGACTTCCACGCGCATCCGAAATTGATCCTACACCCATCCTTGCACCATTCTTCATTATTTTCTTTGGATTGTGTCTTACAGACGCTGGATACGGTCTTGTACTAGCCCTTGTGATGGGTGCATATCTATGGAAAACAAAAAAAACGATGAAAGAAGCAAAAATTTGGTGGCTGCTCATGATAGGCGGCATTGTGACCTTCTTCATCAGTATTCCATTTGGTGGTTGGTTTGGGCTACTTCCACACGAAGCTCCTTCATTTATGACAGAAACGCGTGCAGATGGCTTGCTCTGGTTTAAAGGTCAAATATGGAATCTTGGAGAAACAAAAGGTATCAACTTCTTCCAGAATCTCTCACTTGGTCTTGGATTGATTCACTTGTCGTTGGGAATTTTCCTAGGCGGCTACAGTAAATGGAGATTGGGGGAACGAGTAGCAGCATTCTGGTACGATTGGACTGCTCTTATTTTGTTTACAACAGTAGGAATATACTTCCTTGTTCCGGAGTCATCTCAACCAATGGCTCTCTATGCCATTTATTTTGCTGCAGCTCTTACGATATGGGGAAAGGGATACGGAAACCGCTGGTTCCTCCGCCCGCTTTTTGGCCTCCTTGGTCTCGTCAATCTTGCGATGTCCATGCTCAGCAACACATTGAGTTATCTGCGTCTCCTTGCTCTTGGACTGGTCACTGGAGCACTTGCTCTTGCTGTCAATCTTGTTGCTTCTCAAATTAGTGAAATTCTCCCTACTTTGCTTGGAATTCCCGTCAAAATCACCATTTTATTGCTTGGCCATTTGATGAACATCGCATTGAATACTCTTGGTGCATTCATTCATTCGGGACGCCTACAGTTCGTTGAATTTTTCGGGCAGTTCTTTGAGGGTGGAGGTAAGCCCTTCTCCCCTTTCCAAAAGTCTTTTATCATAAGCTAGTAACTTCTTTACTTTCTTTCTTTATGGGGAAACTCTCTCTGATCGTCGGTTCACTTCTTTTACTTCCTACAAGCGTACTCGCACAAGACGCTGCTGTAACAGATACAGTTGTCGCTGCAATCTCCTGGTGGCCTCTTGCTTTCGCCTTTCTTGGAGCTGCAATGGCAACCGCATTCCCTTGCTTTGGATCTGCAATGGGCGTGAGTATCGTTGGGCAATCTGGTTCGGGACTTCTTACAGAAAAGCCAGAACTTGCTGGTAAGGTCATTACGCTCGCAGTGCTTCCTGGCTCGCAAGGCCTCTATGGAATGGTTATTTCGCTGCTCTTTCTCTTCAGCTTTGGTACAGATTTGATTGCTGGAAAGCTTTCTTTATCTATCGCAGAGGGAGTTGCACTGTTTGCTGCTTTTATCCCTGTGACTATTACGTGCCTCACATCATCCCCATACCAGGGAAAAGTATGTGCTGCAGGTATGCATATGCTTGCACGTGATGCTCGCCTTGCGGGACGTGTGATCACACTCGCGGCATTGGTTGAAACATACGCACTACTAGGATTCCTTATCTCCTTCTTCATGTTAAACGCTCTTAAAACTAGTATTTTAAGCTAGTTAAGGATTTTCCCGCATTTTCTCATGGCTCTTCAAGATATTCTTCAATCCATTCAATCGTCTACAGACGATAGAATTGCCGAAGCGAAAACCGAACATCGTAAGCGTCTTACAGAATTGCGTTCTCGATATGAAAGAGAAACCGAAGTTGAGATACAACAGATTGAGAAGCAAAAGACAAGTAAGCTTCACCGCATGCAAGAACGTGCAAAAACGCACGGAATAATGCTTCGTCGCCACGCAGTGCTCCGAAAGAAGCAAGAGTGGCTTATCAAAACATATGATGAAGTTTTAAAAGCGCTTGCAGCTATGTCAGAACAGAAAGCAGAAGCATTTCTTCGGTCTTGCTTGAAGCAAATCCCAAGTAGTGGAACCATTCATCCTTCCGAAAAGCACAAAGAATTATTAAAGCGCTTGGTTTCATCCGACCAGCTCACTTTTGGTTCTTCTGTTCAATCTGTAGGAGGTTTTATTTTTTCCTCTCCAACTGAAGTACGAAATTTCACCTTAGAATTTCTTGTCCAGGAAGTTCTTCGGCCCAATACAGAACTAGAGACGGCTCGAGCTCTCTTTCCGTCTACAGTGACTGCATGACTCCAACGGGTATCCTAGACGGCCAAGAATATGCCTACGGCTTCGGCAGAGTGGGCGTTCTGCAGCAACGTTTGCTTACTCCTGTCGATATCGATCATCTTGTTGGTGCTCATAATGAACAAGAATTGAAACAAGTTTTTAACTCCATAAAATTTACGAGTCACATTATGCAAGGCATCGAATTACTCGATGATGTTTTGCCATCCATGGAACGATGGATTCATGACGAGGTAGATAGGATGGTTCCAGAAGATAAAAGTAAAGTCTTTGAAATTCTTTGGCTCCGCGAAGACGCATCAACATTGTCCTATCTTTTAAAGAAGAAGATGGAAATGACTTCCGATCGAGGTACGAGTTTCCCTGGAAAATCGGTAACTGCGCATGATATCGAAGACTTACGTGGCCTTGTATTCCATGATAAAGAATACAACCTTCCCGACCACCTTGTGGATTTTGTTCGGCAAATAAAAATGAAGGAAAAACTGACACCGCAACATATCGATGCAGATGTTGCTCAATATATTGCTACGACACAGCTTCTCCTGGCAAAAGAAAGCGATAGCAAGATTATTGTCCGCTATATTCGTCATACAATTGACCTGGAAAACATTCGAACAATTCGAAGACTAAAACCTGGTGATGATCCAGAAGTGCATCTCTTAAAAGGAGGAGAGATTGATGTAAGAAAGCTCACTCCCGATTTAAAAAATCTTGCTTCTCTGATTCGTACTTCTAGTCTCCCATTTGTAGTAGCCGATAACGTAGAAAGTGGAGTTGCTTCCACTATTGCCCTAGAACACACACTGGTCGAAGCTCTTACACATGACATTACCGAAATGAGAAGGACACCATTGAGTGTGGAATCTATTTTTGCGTTCGCTGTCGTTGCACTCTCTCAGTTAAAATTGATTCGTACGATTCTCATTGGTAAATCGGCCGGGCTCACCACTGCGGAAATCCGCGAAATGCTTCCTCCACTTTTCTCCACTGCTACGTACGCAAAATGAATTGCCGCATCGCCATTGTGGGCCCCCAAGAAGTGATTGCAGGTTTTACCCTGCTTGGTGCGGATATCGTCGCAGCCCATTCTCAAATAGAAGCTTTGGAGATTCTGTATCGTCTCAAAAAAGAAACTCAACGCGATGAACGTGGAATTGAACGACCAATGTATGGCATTATTTTTGTATCAGAATATTTAATGACCAATCTTCCTATTGAAGAAGAGCGCAAACTCGCAAAAGGAGCTCTTCCTGCAATCATCCCTCTGCCCTCTCACCGAGGATCGACCGGATTTAGTTCCGATCGGCTTCGCCGCATTGTTGAACGAGCTGTCGGTTCCAATATTCTTGGTATTTAACCTTGTTTTTTCCTCTTCTTCTTCCTCATGGCAACGTCCGCAATCATCACTAAAATCGCCGGTCCACTCGTCGTAGCAAAAGGCATGCGCCAAGCAAAAATGTATGAAGTTGTCCGTGTTTCCAAGGAAAGACTTGTGGGCGAAGTTATCGAACTACATGGGGACTTAGCATCCATCCAAGTATACGAAGAGACAAGTGGAATTTCCCCAGGTGAACCAGTTGAGCTAACAGGTACCACACTTTCTGTAGAAGTAGGACCTGGACTCTTAACTTCCATTTATGATGGAATTCAACGCCCTCTTGAGCTGATAGAAAAGCACGTGCAGAGTCCCTATATTTCTCGTGGTATTGCAGTGCCAGGCCTCGACAGAACACGTGTATGGGCTTTTGAACCAGTTGCCGAAAAAGGTGCTACTGTCCAAGGAGGAGATATTCTTGGAGAAGTACAGGAAACTACTCTCATTCGTCACAAAATCATGGTACCTCCACAGATCGCTGGTACCGTAAAAGAGGTACGGGGTGGCAATCACACTATCGAAGATGTGGTCGCTGTCATCGAAGATGCAACCGGGAAGAGCCATGAAATTACCATGTTACAACGCTGGCCAATTCGTATTGCACGTCCTATCAAAGCAAAAACAATCCCCAATACTCCACTTGCTACGGGGATGCGTATTCTGGACTCCCTTTTCCCTATAGCCAAAGGTGGTGCTGGCTCTATCCCTGGACCATTTGGTGCAGGAAAAACCGTAACTCAGCAAAGCCTTGCCAAGTATTGTGATGCACAGGTGATTGTGTACATTGGTTGTGGGGAACGTGGAAACGAAATGACAGAGGTGCTCACAGAATTCCCTCATCTTACAGATCCAAATACTGGTGAACCCCTCATGAAGAGAACAATCCTCATTGCCAATACTTCCAACATGCCAGTAGCCGCACGTGAAGCGAGTGTATACACGGGTATCACCATTGCAGAGTACTACCGCGATATGGGATACGACGTTGCTCTGATGGCAGACTCCACTTCCCGTTGGGCAGAGGCCATGCGTGAAATGTCCGGACGATTGGAAGAAATGCCAGGAGAAGAAGGTTACCCTGCATATCTAGGTTCCAGGACAGCTGGCTTCTACGAACGTGCAGGTATCGTGCAATGTTTAGGCTCAGAGAGCAGACAGGGGTCACTTACAGTGATTGGT
>CAZLFU010000017.1:7280-13832 GCA_964558895.1 uncultured Candidatus Peribacteria bacterium | reverse complement strand
CCTCCTTTAGCGCACCAATGAGCTTCTTTTTGTGGCAGAGTCTCTGGGGAGAATCAGAAGAGCGAAAACTATGGATGCTTGTGCCTGCAATGAGGGGGAATGTTGCACAATCATTACTTCTTTCGCTCCGCGAATGGAGACGCTTTTTTGGCATCACGTTTATCGTCAATTTCTGGATGACTGTGGATAACGTGTTTATCACTAATTTTTCTGCAGGACCAAAGTGGAAACCTCTCGCTGCCATCATGTTCTCTGCTACCAAACGTGGATTTCAAGATGAGAAGTTCCTTACAGGTACATTGGGTTCTCTTTCTATTATTTTACTAATAGTCTTGGTGACGTTTTTAACGAGGCAAAAGTTAGAAGTGAGAGAGGAAGGATAATAATTCGAATAAATATGTTACTATGGATGATGTGCTAAAAATTAGCGTATACAAAGGCATAAAAAAATCGATGCTTAAGGCTTTTGAAGATGAGCAATGGCCTATTGCAGATAAAGAACACTATGGAGATGCGATTCCTCATTTTCGGAAGCAGAAATATACAATCGTTGCAATCGAGGGTTCTCTTATTGTTGGTCATGCCTATTTGTTTATTGATACGGGAGTAGCAACAATTGATTCACTTTTGGTTCATCATACTTTGAGAAGGAAGGGGATTGCATCTGCTTTATTACAAGAGGCGGAATCTAAGGCAAAGGTAGAAAATTGTCATGTTGTGTCTCTAGAGACTGGAAGAGACTGGAAAGCAAAAGAGTTTTACGAAAAGCATGGATATACAACTCGAGCTATCCTAGAAGGATATTATGGAAATAAAGACTTTCTTTTGATGGATAAGAGAATTTAAATTCTGTGAGAATTTTTCATCACGTTACCTTTTTCAGTACAGCTTCTCCCCATCGCATAATAGTACTTTGAATACGATGCTTTGCTGGTGGCTGTCCGGTTTCAACATACTTGTAGACCACTTCTGCAAACTTCTTTCCTTCTTCTCGTGCTTTTGCCATGCTTTCTGGTCGTTCATCAACCACCAATCCAAATTGCCCACGACCTTTGGTGCACTTGCCTTCGAAGTACGTACCAATGTGACTAGCTCCAAAGTATTTGAGAGCCTCTGGCACGAAGCTGGTTGTCTTCCGCATAAGAGCGTCCCACGCAGGTTTGGGTGCACCTCCTGTGAAGATGAGATAGTACGGTTGACCGTTGAGTGTTCCCTTTGATCTCGATGCATCGAGCGCAAAGCTCCCCATACGATCGATCAAGTTTTTAAGATGTGCAGGCACGCCAAAGTTCCAGATAGGAGTGGCGATGAGTACGCCATCTGCTTCTTCAATCAGCTTTTGTACTTTGCAAAAGTCTTCTTCCTGATTGCACTGCGGTGTGTAGTTATCGAGAGTAAAATGTTCAATATGGAGATCTTTGAGGCGTATCTTCTTTACTGTTGTACTGCTTTCAAACTGATGAACTCCCTGCAGAAAAGCATCTGCTAGGGCATTGCTATTGCTGGGTTCATTGGTTCCTGCAATGAGTGCGAGGATGTTCATGTTGTGCATGGTAGCAGATGATTGGGGTGAGGATACAAGTTGTCTCTCTTCCATTGTTATTGTAAGAAGCAAAGCGCGTCATGCTGAGGAAACCCAGTCAGCATCCTTCGAGACAGCCTTCACTTCGTTTCGGCTTCCTCAGGATGACATGACTGGGTTGTCTCGAAGCATGACAGAGATGGTGGATCGTTCAATACTTGGTCTTGAATGACACCCGGCAATTGTTCTGTAGTACATATCTGTTAAGAGGAATATTTTGAAGAAAATTTGATAGAAATGAGTCTCATACCTTTCAATTTCTACAACTTTGACATTGGAAAATCTGGGTTTATATACCTGTTGACCAGCGAATAGAGATTCAATATCTTGTGTGATTGTGACCCTCAAAGACACAACATTTAGTATTTATACCCTTCCGACCTCATGAACCCTTCCGCTTCCGCTCCATCCAAATCTATACTTTCATCTTCTACTTCTACAGATCACAAAGGTCTTTCTATTCCACGTGTCTTTACGACACCAGGAAGTGACCCACTCGAGGAAGTAACCTACGAAAAGCGAACGAGTCGCATTACGAATACCGATGGATCTGTTGTGTTTGAAATGGAAGGTGCGGAAATTCCAGCGGACTGGAGTCAAGTTGCTACAGATATCATGGTAAGTAAGTACTTCCGTAAGGCGGGTGTGCCACAGTCCGATGCACAGGGGTATATTCTCAAAGATGAGAAGGGAGAGGTGGTTACGGGTCCAGAACGTAGCGCAAAGCAAGTAGTACGACGTCTTTCCGGATGTTGGCGTCATTGGGGACAGCAGTATGGGTACTTTGAAACTGCGCAAGATGCGCAGGCCTTTGAAGATGAGCTTTCCTACATGTTAATTCACCAGATGGCAGCTCCCAATAGTCCACAGTGGTTTAATACAGGACTTCATTACGCCTACGACATCAAAGGAGTGCCACAGGGGCATTATTATTGCGATCCGGTAACAGGAGAGGTGAAGCAGAGCGAAGATGCCTACACGCATCCGCAGCCTCATGCGTGCTTCATTCAGTCTGTCGATGACGACATGGTAAACCCAGGAGGAATTATGGACTTGTGGGTACGCGAAGCTCGTCTCTTTAAGTTTGGATCTGGTACAGGTACCAACTTTAGTACTATTCGTGGAGCAGGGGAGCCACTCTCTGGTGGAGGTGCAAGTTCTGGTTTGATGAGCTTTCTTAAGATTGGAGATCGTGCTGCGGGTGCCATCAAGTCCGGTGGAACTACACGCAGAGCTGCCAAGATGGTCTGTCTCGATCTCGATCATCCAGATATCGAAGAGTTCATCAATTGGAAGGTAAACGAAGAGAAGAAAGTTGCGGCTATGGCCAATGCTGGCTACGACACGGACTTCAATGGAGAGGCGTACACCACGGTGTCTGGTCAAAATTCCAATAACTCTATCCGTATTCCTCACGAGTTTTTTGAGTCTGTGGAAAAAGATAGCGATTGGAACTTGGTCTGGCGTACAGAGAAGAAGCAGGCTGCCAAGGAGTCTCGTCCTGCACAGGCGTGCAAGGTGGTAAAGGCTCGCGATCTCTGGGATCAAATTGGATACGCTGCTTGGGCATGTGCAGATCCAGGATTGCAGTACGATACAAGCATCAACGATTGGCACACGTGCCCAGAAGATGGACGCATCAATGCGAGTAATCCTTGCAGTGAGTACATGTTCCTCGATAACACAGCATGTAATCTTGCCTCTATCAATCTTCTCAAGTTTTACGATCACGAAACAGGTGCATTTGCGATCGAAAGTTTTAAACATGCCGTTCGTCTTTGGACAGTGGTTCTCGAGATTTCTGTCTTGATGGCGCAATTTCCAAGTAAAGAGATTGCAGAACTGAGTTACAAATTCCGCACACTTGGCCTAGGCTACGCCAACTCTGGTGCCATGCTCATGCGCATGGGCATTCCATACGATTCTGATCTTGCTCGTGCCATGATTGGTGCTATCACAGCCATTATGAATGGAGAATCGTACGCTACTTCTGCAGAGATGGCAAAGTATCTAAAAGCGTTCAACGGCTTTGCAAAGAATCGTGAGCACATGCTCCGCGTGATGCGGAACCATAGACGTGCTGCCTACAATGCTCCTCGTGGTGAGTACGAAGACTTGCATGTGATACCAGTGGGAATAGATCAAAAACTCTGTCCACCAGATCTGCTAGAGGCTGCCAAGGAATGTTGGGATCGCGCTCTTGCGATGGGAGAAAAGTATGGATACCGCAATGCACAAGCAACAGTTATTGCCCCTACAGGAACCATTGGTCTTCTCATGGATTGTGATACTACTGGTATCGAACCAGATTTTGCTCTTGTGAAATTTAAAAAACTTGCAGGTGGTGGGTACATGAAAATTGCCAATCAATCTGTAAAACCTGCTTTGCAAACTCTTGGCTACGGCGACCAAGATATTAAAAATATCATGCAGTACGTGATGGGCACGCTTAGCTTAGAAGGCGCACCACACATCAATCGGCAGTCGCTCAAGATCAAGGGAATTACCGATGAGGACATTGCAAAAATTGAGAAGAATCTTCCACAAGTCTTTGAGTTGGGCTTTGCCTTCAATCGTTGGACACTAGGAGATGACACAATGAAGCGTCTTGGATTTACCCAGGAGCAAATAGATGACTTCAATCTCAATGTTCTCAAAGAATTGGGATTCACTTCCGAGCAGATCGAAGAGGCAAACGTCCACATCTGCGGTCATATGACCATCGAAGGAGCGCCAAACATCAAGCCAGAGCATCTTTCTGTCTTTGATTGTGCGAATAAATGCGGCAAGACTGGTCAGCGTTTCATTCAGTATGAAGGCCACATTCGCATGATGGCAGCAGCGCAGCCATTTATTTCTGGTGCTATCAGTAAGACTATCAACCTTCCAAACGAGGCAACGGTTGAAGATATCAAAAATGCATACTTCCTTAGCTGGAAGCTCTGCCTTAAGGCAAATGCTCTCTATCGTGATGGAAGCAAGATGAGCCAAGCGCTTAGTAATAAATCGGATACCAAAGATGAAAAGAGCGAAGAGGCTACAGAGCCACAGGTCATCGAAAAAATTGTCTACAAAGAAGTACCACGCAGGAAAAAGCTTCCAGAAGAGCGTCTTTCCATCACGCATAAATTTAGTGTGGCAGGACACGAAGGATACTTGCATGTGGGAATGTATGAAGATGGCACTCCAGGCGAAATCTTCATCAAGATGAGTAAAGAAGGTTCCACACTCTCTGGTGTCATGGATACACTCGCTCTCAGTCTCTCTATGAACTTGCAGTACGGTGTGCCACTCGAAGTACTCTGCGAAAAACTAGTGAACCTTCGTTTTGAGCCTATGGGAATGACCATGAATAAAGAGATTCCAATGGTAAAGAGCTTGATGGACTACTTGGGTCGTTGGCTTGCACTCAAGTTTTTGACTAAGGATACTGCAAAGAGATTTCATAATAAGGATCTTGTAGACCGTGCCTATGCAGAAGGAACCAAGAGTAAGGAAGCATTTGCTATGCGTTTGCCAGTGATTGATGAAGGAACTCCATCTCCCATCAGTATTCAGCATGCAGTGGAGGAAAAGACGCAAAATGAAATAGAGGAAGCTGTCGAGCAGATTGATACACAGGAAACCAAGGCAAAAAAAGCCAAGGAACAGGGATACACGGGTTCTATTTGCTCTGAGTGTGCGAGTATTCGCATGAAGCAGAATGGTTCCTGTGAGGTTTGCTTGGATTGCGGAGGTACCTCTGGTTGCAGTTAAAGGATTTCAAGGAAATCAAAGAAATCAAGGATGACCATCCTTGATTTCTTTGATTTCTTTGTCATTTTTCAATTTACAATAGAAACCAAGTAGAAAAATGTTACCATACCCTCATGAGTTCTTGGCTCGATATGCTTCCATCGAATGAGCGTGCAAAGATCCGAGCGAGACTGCGTAGTCCGCAGGAGTATCAGCGCTTACGAGAAAAAGTGAAAGGTCCAGAAGAACTGGAAAGAGAAATGGAGCACAACGAAGGAATGGCAGAGCTCAAATTTGCGATGGAAACAGAGCCAATCGTGCGAGAGGCTTTGGCAAAGCAGGTGCAGGAAGATCTGCAAGGTCAAGGGTTAGACACAGTGCTAGATGCACCTGTCTCTCCAGATCAAGAAGCTTTGATTTCCAAAGGAAACTTCACAGTAAGCATAGAAGCAGCAGATGATTCTGCAAATGATCAACTGGTTGTCCATCCAGAGGGAAATATTGCGGAGAAGATTCCAGTGAAACCCTCGTTCACAGAACAGTATGTTTCTCAGTTTCAATCAAATGTATGATTACATTGTCATGAAGAGAATGCCAAACGCACAGATGACCCAGAAAAATTTCATAGCATAACCAATCAAAAGAGTCACAAACTACAGAGTGCCAAGGAGAGGAGTCTCTTGGCAGGTCTTGGACTGCGCATCCTACTCCAAAAAATTGTTGAAAAAAGAAAGAGCCCTTGCGAAAGATATAAAAAGTGAATAAATAAATGATTCAGACAATAAGTACACGTGGTACAATGAAGAGCTTATGAAGCAATACTACGTATATATTCTCCTCTGCAGTGATGGTTCGTATTACACGGGTGTCACAAATACTATAGAACTGAGACTTGCTCAGCATAATGATGGATGTGACTTAAGTTCGTATACATTCAAAAGAAGACCTGTTTCGTTAGTATATCAATGTGAATTTGTAGATATTCGAGAAGCTATAGCTTGGGAGAAGAAGGTGAAGAGATGGAGTCGGATCAAGAAAGAAGCATTGATAAAAGGAGAATTTGGAAAGTTAAAAGAACTGGCAGAATGTAAGAATTATTCAGTTCATTTGAGTCCATTAAAAATTCGCTATTTAAGATACGGCATTAGAAACAATTTGTATCATGTCATGGTTCGACACAGCTCACCATGACAAACTTCTACCTAGTTACATCGTAGGTTGTCATCCTGAGCTCT
>CAZLFU010000017.1:0-7180 GCA_964558895.1 uncultured Candidatus Peribacteria bacterium | reverse complement strand
GCTCACCATGACAAACTTCTACCTAGTTACATCGTAGGTTGTCATCCTGAGCTCTGTCGAAGGATGACTAATAATTTAGAATATCAGGCTTGAATGCACTTAGATCATCATCTGGAGCAGCTTTGTTTGGTTGCTCTTTTGCGCATGTTTCGCAGCGATGAATAATGATCCAACCTTTCTTGGAGTGAGAATCGATACCAACAGGTTTCATCAGGCCTTTGCAACTAGATGCTCTATCGCCGGGCCCATCCTGGTCTACATGCTTGGAGTACAAGCAGTGTGGACAGTGATTACGATACGATCCTTCGGCAAGAGGCTGGACATCAGCTTTGCACTGCTCACAGACGAATGGTTCTTGTCTAGGAATGAAGGTCATTTAATCCTTTTGGAACCATTGAAATACCTCTATCGTCATTTGCTAACACGAATTCATCCATAAGATCGTCAGCTCTCGCTATTGTTTCTTCTACATAAAGTCGCACTAAATCATGGTGCTGATATGTATCTTCTAGTTGACCTATGAGCTCCTCTGTAGTTTGAATGTATTTATTTTCTTCATCAATTCTAGCAAAAATGGGTCCAAACAAATCATCAATATATTGTTCCGCATTTGAAAATTCCGAAGAGCCAGTCGTTATTGGTTTCTTTGATAGTAGTTTGTCAATTCCTCTGTTGACTCGAGCATTACTTCCACATAGTTGTTGTGCTCTATCCCTTCTCTTGCGTATTGAGTCATAGATAAGATCTCTTTGATCTGGATCTAGGTCAGGGGCTCTCCTATGCATTCTGGCAATACTCCTAAGAACCTTCTCGCCTTTTCTTGTATGAGTGCCATTGATACCATTTAATCTTCTGTCCAACATGAAGCCATATTATAACTTTATTTTGTTCTGTCCATATATTACACATTAAACCTAAAATGCATGATATCTCCATCTTTGACGATATATTCTTTGCCTTCTTGCCTCATTTTTCCGGCCTCCTTCGCTTTCAGTTCACTTCCAAGGGCAGCATAATCTGCATAAGCAATTGTTTCTGCACGAATGAAGCCTTTTTCAAAGTCTGTATGAATAACACCAGCAGCCTGTGGAGCTGTAGAGCCTTTTGGAATATTCCAAGCTCGTACCTCCTTTTCTCCAGCTGTAAAATAAGTGATGTACCCAAGAGCCGCGTAGGCTGCTTGAATCAATCTATCTAAACCAGAAGAAGTGACTCCAAGTTCCTGTAAAAATTCCTTTGCCTCTTCTTTCGATAATTCCTGTATGTCATCCTCGATTTTTGCAGAGATCAAAATAACTTGCGTATCTGCTTGTACGCCCAGCGTGCTTCGAATGGATTGAATATCCAGAGAGCCAAGCTGCTCTTCTGCAACGTTTGCAGCGTAGAGAATTGGCTTGTCGGTAAGGAGGTTCCAGTATTTCTTCAGGAGCATTTCTTCTTCCGAATATTCAATATCAATGGCGAGAGTGCCAGCTCCTAGTGCTTGTTGCATTTTTTGCATGAGTGACACTTCCTTTATTTTTTCTTTATCACCTGTCCGTGCACCTCCTTCTGCTTTTTGTAACCTGTTTTCGAGAGCATCCAAGTCTGCCAAGATCAATTCTGCTTCAATAGTTTCCCTGTCTCTCTTTGGATCTACCGATCCATCTACGTGAATAATATTATTATTATCGAAAGCACGCACCACATGGCAGAGAGCATCTACTTCTCGGATTGCACCAAGAAACTTATTACCAAGCCCTTCTCCTTTGCTTGCGCCTTTGACAAGACCTGCAATGTCTACGAATTCAATTGCAGCTGGGATGATCTTTTCTGGGTGCACAAGCTCTGCAAGTTTTTGCAGGCGTTCATCTGGCACCTCTACAATCCCCACATTCGGCTCGATAGTACAAAATGGATAATTAGCAGCTTCTGCACCTTTTGAGCGTGTGAGAGCATTGAAGAGTGTAGATTTTCCTACATTGGGGAGGCCGACGATTCCTATCTTAAGCGCCATAATTTAAATATCTGTAAAAGCTTAGAGGCAGTTGATGCCTTCTAAAAGAGGAAAAGAGGAAAAGTTGCTTCTATTCTCCTTGGTTTTCTATTTTAAAAATTGCCACATTGTCTTGGTTTGTATCCATCTGAGTAAGCTCGGGAAGTTCTTTGAGGTGTTCCACAAATGATTCGTGGTAATAGCGCAAAACAACAAGATACTCCCCATCGTAGTGTGTTCGTATGGTACGAAGCCACTCAGATGCATCTGGTAGCGAGTCCTCACTTTGTTCCGATTCGTTGTACAGCTTTGCAAAGAGGGCAAAGGCTTCTTTATTATCCAAGTATGTAAATGCAGGATCCATCCCCTGCACAAAGAGTAGATCTGGTCGTAGATAGAAATACATAGGGAAGAAGTCCCAGTCTGTGTTGATTACCTTAGCGCCACTTGGAATGACATTGAGTGATTGATAATACGCAAAGGGAGAAGGTGCATGTTTCCAGAGAAATGGATAACTAAAACGTGCAATAGTTGCAATGAGTATCAGAGAGAACGAAATTTTGATCATCTTCATAGAGATACGCATCTCTGCGGCATGCTTTCGAACGAGTTCTGGAAGAGAGGGGAGTGCGGAAAGTATCTGTGCATAGATGATAACAAGAACAGGCCAGGCAAAATCGATCGCTCGTGTCCAAAAAAGAAAACATCCAAAGAGTCCAATGCCAAGCGTTCCAGTATAGGTAAGCCCTGTTGTATGGCATTTTTGTGCAGTAAGTTTTTTGGATGATATTCCCAAACAAATGAGCAAAGTTAATAATCCAAAAAGAAGTTGCACAACACTAGTTCCCATATTGAGGCCTGTGTAGAGCTCATTTCCTAAGCCGATATCTTTGAGGAAGGGGATACGGAAGAAGACATTGAGGAGATAATGGCTGTATGCAATTGTCTGTGGATGAAGAAAGAGACCTGTTGCTACTCCCATCATTGCAGCAAGCGAAATGAATGCAGCGTTTTTTCGCTCACCGATAGTCCATAACCACAGAGATCCAAGAATGCTTGCGGCAAGAGAAAATACAAATAAGTGAGAAAGAAGTGTAGCAATCATCAAAATGCAGAAGAGTACGAGCCATCTTCGGTACAGGACACACCAGATACTTAGGAGGAACGTGCAGGTAAGCAGAGCAAACGGTCGTGCCAAAAATAAGCGTTGTATAAATGAATATTCACCAAACAGAAATAGCAATACTATCCACGTTCCTTGCATCGATGGAATACGAAGGGATCGAAGAAAAAGAAGAAGAATAGATACCAGTAAAGATGCGTTGATAATGGAAAGTGTTTTGTAGTACGTGAGAAGAGGAAGCTTTGCGAGAGGTATCAGAAGAATATCACTCAGGAACCATGGGTCACTATTCCATTTGGTAAAGTAGCCAGCAAAGAAAAAATCTCCCCATCCATGGAACCATCGTATTCCATGCTCACCCATAAGCTTTGCGATAGTATAGTGCCGGATTCCATCATCAATGGATGGAATTGATGTAGCTGGAAGTATGATCAGGAACAAGAGAAAAATGCTCCCAATGGCAGTGAGAACAGGGGCAAATTCCTGAAGAAATGATTGTTGTTTCATCGGTACGCTATCCTACCGTACTTCCATATCCCTTCCAAACCTCTTTTCTCCACCAAATGGCTTATAGGTGTTTATTTCGCTTTATCTGAGATATTGACAAATTATGAAAAATGTTTATTATATACATCCATTTTCCCAACTTATGGTAGTTAGAAGATTGATATTCCTTTTGGTGCTTGTACTGCTAGTAGGCTTTGGAACCAGGGCATTTGCTCAGGCCTTTGCAGATGTGGAAGGAACACAGTTCGAAGATGCTTTTACGTACTTGTCACAGAAAGCAATTGTACAGGGATATGACAATGGTCTTGGAAAACCAAATGATCCTCTCAACAGAGCAGAAGCACTCAAGGTTATTCTTACCGCGGTTCCGCAGTATGGAGACAGACTTGCATGGTACCGCAATAACATGCCGCCGATGCCACTCTTCTATGACGTTGATCAAAAGGCGTGGTACGCTCCGTATGTCGAATTATCATTTGAACAATCTATCATTACAGGATATCCAGATGGAACATTTCGCCCGGGAAATTTGCTCACAGTAGAAGAGGCAGTTGCTCTTTTGATGCGTGGATATCGCGAGCAAGGCACTCGTGGCGAAGCCAGACTTTCGGAGTACATTGAGAATAGAGATAACCAGTGGTTCACACCTTCAATCAATCGTGCAGTAGAACGAAACCTAGTGATGCCACAGGATATGTTGCGTCTTGGTGAGCCTATTACTCGTGGTCAATTCTTCGACATGGTCTATCGTTTACATTCTATCGAAGCGAGTGGACAGGTTGCCTTTGCAGAAACCGTACAGCGTCCTACTACCACCGCTACCAATTCTCGCCCGTACATTCCAGGTTCTTCTGCACAGGCAGTACGCACACCAGGGAGCAGTCTCTATGCATCCGAGAAATATTTTGCTATTACCATGCCAAGCTTGGGTGTTTCAGACTTAACCATTACACATCCGGAAGATCCCTTTTCTACCGATGGAGTACTAGATCCCTTGAAGCTTGGTGTAGGGCATCTCTTTAGTTACCCTGGGGCTGGAGGCAAGATTATGGTGTACGGGCACTCCAGTGGATATCCTTGGGATGTGTCTCAGTACACCAAGATTTTCCGCAAAATTAATCAGCTACATATTGGGGATAAGATTTATGTAACCTATGCAGGTACACTCTACGAATACGAAGTCACGGAGAAGGAAACAGTAGATGCTGCCGATACAACGCCTTTCAAAGATGATGGCTCTGGTGAGGAATTGATTCTCTATACCTGCTGGCCACCAGATTCCATTCAACAGCGATATTTAGTACATGCATTACCTGTCGATTCAATTGTGCTGAGGTAGTTCTTTGTAAGAAAGAACCAATTTCTTGGCGTCCAAAAGGGTAAAAGTAAAGACCACACACTCAATTTTCTCTTGAGATAATTTCTTGTAATGACTTACTTGCATACTACTTGCATGAAATTATTTAGGAATACATATAGAACGGACACGCTTCGTTTGCGACATTGGGATTATGCATCTTCTGGATATTATTTTGTGACAATTTGTACCAAGAATAGAATCCGATGGTTTGGGGAGGTGCAGGAGAATACGGTTAGATTGTCCGATGTAGGATGCATTGTTGAAGAAGAGTGGAAGCGAATGGGAGCATTAAGGAAGAATGTGTCTTTGGATGCATGGATTATCATGCCAAATCATATTCATGGAATTATTCGGATCGACCAATTTGATGTTGAGGTGTTGGGTAATAACCATGTAGGGGCGTTTGGCATTGTAGAGGCGCCCCTGAGGGGCGCCTCTACAATGCACGCCTCTACATGGCGATGTATATCCACAATAAAAATCGATACATCGATGTTGGTTGCAAAAACAATTCCATTGTTTCGTTTGCGACCAAATAGCCTCGGATCAATTATCAATGTATTTAAAGGTGTATGCACTCGGAGAATTAGAAATATGGGTTACGAAGATTTTGCATGGCAGGAAAGATATTACGATCGAATTATTCGTAATCACGATCCGTTGTGTATTATTCGCTCGTACATTCGCAATAACCCAATTATGTGGTCAAAAGATCGCAATAATCTTCTTTGATTACGCGCCAATTCTACGAATAATTTCTCGATCCACAAAGTCTCTCTGGCGTCCGTAGGTAAGACGACTCAGTTGCTTGAATGCCTCTGCCGCCTGTTCATCTTTTGGATAGGTTGTATGCAGCCACGGACGTGGAACCTCGAGAGTAAACGGCCTCGATGGTTGTCCATCGACACTCAGCTTCATAGCACCTTTGAAGGCATCGAGGTTTACAAGATCTTGTTCCGAGAAGACAGGTGCCATTTCTTTGGAGCAGACTTCTGCGTCTTGTGGTCCAATTTTGTAGAACATCATGGTTCCAACGTTTCCAAAGATCGCACCTTTTAAGCTTACAGAGCCACTGAGCTTGCTATCTTTTTCTAGCTGATCAATATACTGATGAGCCAGAATTAAGCCCAGGCGATATTTTCTCGCTTCGGAAAGAATAGACTCAATAGATTGTGTCACAAAGTTTTGGAATTCATCGATGTACAGGAAGAAGTCCCTTCTATTTTCTTTGGATTCACGTTGCCTGCGCATGGCTGCAACTTGAATCTTATTGACCACAATCATACCAATCAATTGAGAGTTGATGTCTCCAATCAATCCTTTACTCAAGTTCATCAAGAGAATCTTTCCGCTATTCATAGCTTCTGCGATATCAAAGGAGCTTTTGGTCTGTCCGACGATATTTCGGATAAGGGTGTTGGTTGTAAATTGACCAAACTTCGCTGCGAAGTAGGGGATCATCTCCTGTTTTTCCCTCTGACCTGTCTGTGCCATCTGCTTCTCCCAGAACGATTTAACGATTGGGTTTTTTACTTTTGCCACTTTATATTTTTGCCACTCATCATCAGTGAAAAGACGAACAAGATCTGTCACAGCTCCGCCTTCTTCCTCATCTTCCATCAATGTAAGACATCCATTGCGGAAGTAATCTTGAATACGAGGTCCAAAGATTTCTTCTCCAAACATTTTAACCATCATATTCATGGCATCCAATGCGATAAGATCGCGCTCTTCAGCAGTTTTTCCTTCTAGCATATTGAGCCCCATTGGCCTTTCGGTATCAGCAGGATTGAAGAAGATCACATCATCGGCACGCTCACGTGGAATGTAAGGCATCAGGTCATCGATAAGAGAACCATGTGGGTCGATGACACATACTCCTTTTCCACTGTGGAAATCTTGTCGTGCCATCAATTGAATCACAGAAGACTTACCCGTACCCGTTTGTCCAATGATGTAGAAGTGACGAAAGCGATCTTCGTTGCTCATGAAAATTTTCTTCTTCTCCCCACGAGAGGTGTTGTACCCCAAAAAGAGTCCATCCTCTGGCATGTTCTTGGGAGCAGGAGCCACCTTAAACTTTTGCCATTTAATCATATCTACTTTGTTATATTTGATATTTGGGAGATGGAAGAAACTTGTAAGTTCTGTGGTACCTAGAAGCATCGTTTGAGCCGTCAAAGCTAGCCGAAGCGACAAGCGTGGTGAGCGACGA
>CAZLFU010000016.1:0-13855 GCA_964558895.1 uncultured Candidatus Peribacteria bacterium | reverse complement strand
AAGCAACTACAACGGAAGAGGCTACTACATTGATAGAAAAGCATACGACGGATATCGGATATGGATTTATCGATTACCAAATGCCGTCCGAAAATGGAATTGTGGTGATCGGTGCACTGCGCAAGGCAAACCCCAATGCCCACATTGCACTGGTTACCGCAACAAATAGAGAGGAATTCAAAGATGAAGCAGAAGAAGCCGGTGCAAACGGATATGTTTGCACATCTTTTGATGAAGAGACTGTCGTCGAAAATTTGATGAACCTGCTGGATGCTTGGAAAGACTGACTGTGTGCGGAGCCCACTGCCGATGAGAACCACTGCCGAATGAATTCGGCAGTTAACATGCTCAGCCTGCATGTTAACCCTGGAATTCCAGGGTGGGTTAGAACCAGGGTGGTTATGACAAAAACTGAGGCTGAAAGGCTACCACACTCAACATGCAGGCAGTAAGCTACTGATATGAAGATTCTCTTCACTCGTTTCCCGCTGGAAAGCACCTTTGGCGGTGCAGAGGTGCAAACACTCAGCTTGATGCAGGAACTCCTTGCTCGTGGTCATGCTGTTGCATTTCTAGGAAGTTGCCCAACACTCTTGCGACTCTGCAGAGAACAAGCCATTCCCTGTGCAGAAGTGCACATTGGCGTGCCTCCTGTTACCAAATGGGGAGCACTCTCGTTTGCATGGCGCAGAGTAGCCATGCGAAGGAAATTGGAGGCAGCACTCGATCAATTTCATGATATAGATGCTGTGTTGATGCTTAGCCTATCGGAGAAACTACTACTCACTCCAAGGGCAGTTTCGATGCATTTGAAAGTACTGTGGATAGAACACGATACCGTTGGAAGATGGCTCACAAAAAACCCTTGGCTTTCCCAGCTTCAACGCCAGAGTGAGAAGGTAACAACTGTATGTGTCTCGGAATTGAGCAAAGCCAAATATTTGGAACTTGGTTGGCCAGAAGCACGTACGGTGAGTATTCCCAATGGCGTACAAAAACCAGAGAAGGTTTCTCATCAACCTTCAAAAGCAGGATTGCATCTAGGGTGCATCGCGAGGCTGACGCATGATAAAGGAGTAGATGTGCTGTTACAGGCTCTTGCAAGTGTTTCTGATGTATCTCTCTCTCTTCTCGGAAGAGGACGGGAGAGGCAATCACTCGAAAAGATGGTGCATACTCTGCATCTCACATCGCGCGTTACATTCACAGAATTTGTAGAAGATCTGGATGCCTTTTATGCATCACTCGATGCACTGGTACTTCCTTCCAGAGAGCACGATCCTTTTGGCCTCGTTGTAGCAGAAGCTATGATGCGAGAAATTCCTGTCATCGTGACAGATGCCTGTGGTATTGCAGGCGAATTGCAAGATGGAAAAGACGCACTCATTATCGAAGCAGGAAATGTAGAAGCTTTGCAACATGCTATTTTCACGATGAAAGATGCACATGTACGAATAACGCTGAGCCAAGAAGGTAAGCGCACTGCAGAAGAAAAATTTACACTCCAAAAAATGGTGGATAGATACGAAACTCTCCTCCGATAATACGCTATACTGCACACATGCGAATTCTCCTCGCTTCTGTTCTCCTTGCACCGCTACTCCAGCTTTCCTCTGCAACTGCAGTGCATACGCACACATTTGGTAATCCTATCGACGCCATCAGCATTGGTATTGAGACAGATGACATTAATTTGGAAATCAGTGCGCTTCAAAATGGAGAGTGGACAGCATGGCAAGCACTCGAGATTGAGAAAGAGTTTGATCCACTTTTGCAAGAATCAAATTTGGTTCTCTTCCCAGAAGAAACAAGTGCTATTCGCCTTCGTGGTACTACACAAGAGTACACCTTGCATCCTATTCGTATCTCCAATGACCCTATTCATTACGAAGTAGCAGCAACCAGAGCGGTAGGAACACCCAAAATTCTTTCACGTGCACAATGGGGAGCAGATGACTCGTTTCTCTATACTGGCTCCAGTGTAAGTAGATCCGATGAGCCAACAGCACAAGAGATTACTGCGGGAGAATCTTCGCAACGTGTACAAGACTGCGAGGAAGCTCAGGAAAAGTACCCCGACGAATTTGCGGTGACAAAAACTATAACGAGGGATAGCTCTGGACAAACCTACCGTTGGCCACAGCGTTATTCCAATGAGATCAAAAAATTGGTGGTACACCACACAGCACTCCGGGTAAGAGGAGATGAACGCTCTGCAGTAGAGCGCGTACGAGCACTCTATGAATACCACGCGAATAATCGTGGATGGGGAGATATTGGGTATCACTATCTCATCGATGAAAATGGTCAAATTTATGAAGGTCGAGCAGGAGGAAAATATGTTGTAGGAGGACACGTCTACTGCGGCAATGTGGAAACCATTGGCGTGGTACTCATGGGAAATTTTGAGGAAGAGAAGCCCACACAAGAACAAATGAAGGCTCTGCAATGGCTACTAGATGACCTCTCAAAAGAATATGATTTGGATCTACGAAGAAATACTACTTTCCACGGCGTGAGCCTGCCTCCTGTTGTTGGACACGGCACCTTGATCGCTACGGCATGTCCCGGCTATTACATACGAGAAACTCTCGACCAAGTCCGCAGAAATGTGATAGCAGGAAATCTAGATGCAGCAATCACGTTCCCACTCCTTGCCGAGAAGTACCAGAATAATACAGCGGCTCGCAAGGCTGCTCGCACATCATCGACTACACAAGTTCCCAAACAAATCACCGGGGTTTCTGCCATTGGTGCTACCACTCTAGAAAGTAGACCCGGCGGAGAAGTGGTGATGCAAGTGCTGTACAGAAGTGGTGATGCTCCAGTAAGTAGAAGAACGCGTATCGCTCCTGTCAGTAGATCCAACCAACGTATTGGTATTTGGCAGGAATTGGACGGCCAAGAAATTCGCGTACGCGATAATCTTCTGCTCCCGCAACCTCTCTCGAGTGCCTCTTCGCTGCCTCTACGTCTAAGGATTCAACTTCCCCGCACAGAGGGGGATTATTCCATCACTATTGGTGACATTACGTATTCCATAGGCACGTCTGGTCGCAGAACACGTACAGCTACTTCTGCTTCTACGAGACAAAGCTACCGCCCCGAAGCAGACGCAACGCCTGTTACAACTGTACAATCGACCAGCTCTACAAGTTCACGAGTCATTCGGACAAACTCCGTACAAGATACATCTATTCGTATCCGACTAGGCTACCAAGGTACGAGTGCAACCATTACGACAAGTTCCAGGCCGATGATGAATGGCACGCTTCTTCCATCAAATACCATCAATCTTGTGCAAGAAGAAGGAAATTGTACCGCTCTTCAAAATGGAAAGGAGCTTGCAACAGGTATCATAAAAATTGATGCACAAGATGGCATACAAACCATCGCGAGTTGGACACAGGCTGCCAATCGCTTTCGTGGCTCTCTAGAATGCAGAGTGGTAGATGGTGAGCTGGTGCTCATCAATGAGTTACCATTAGAAGACTACATAGCAGGTCTGGCCGAGGAGCCAGATACCGAGCCGTATCAAAAGCAGAGAGCCTTCGCCATTGCAGCTCGTTCGTACGCTGCGTTTTATGCAGATCCTGCCAACCGAAAATTCCCTGGCAAGCCTTACGATGGTGATGATAGCCCTGCCAGATTTCAAAAATACGGTGGCGTTCTTTTTGAAGAGAAAAATCCAATGTGGGTAGAGGCTGCCAAAAGTACCGAGGGACAAGTGCTCAAAAAGAATAATCAGGTGGTAAAGGCAGCGTACTTCTCCTCCAATGATGGCCGTACCAGATCACCAGAGGAAATAGGCTGGAAGAATTTCCCGTTTGCAGATGTATTTGCAAGTAAGCCAGACCCATGGTGTACAGGTATGCCACTCAATGGGCATGGGGTGGGTATGTCTGGCTGTGGTGCCAAGGGCCAAGCAAACGAAGGAAAATCTGCAGAAGAGATTTTGCAGTATTATTATGCAGGGGCTACTGTGGATTCTCTATGAGTCAGTTTTTGTATGTAACCTTCACAAATAAGTTGAGCGAAACTATTTTTTGATAATAATCTTAAAAATCTTACAGCGTCTTCTGCTTGGTTTTTTTGTTCTTGCGTAAGTGGACCAGAAGCAATCTGAGTAGATAATTCATCTAATTGTAATTCACGACCCAAAAATTGTGGGATTGCACTATCCCCTTTAGTTTTTCTCTGTCTCGGATCATACACTCCTGGTAATGCATCTTCCAAAAGGACATAAATTAGATTATGCACCGTCGGAATGCCCAAATATGCCCTTTCATAATCTGCAATCGCATCCGTTGCTAATTTAAGTGGTGAAGGTTTATATGGCCTACTTAACCTAACAGGTTCCGTCGGAGAGAGTCGATGCGCAGCCGCCCGCCCTTCATCAGGACATTTGTCCGATCTGTCGCTATTGGTCAAATGTTTCTTTTTTCCCATGGAGGAAAACCATACGTATCTCCAATTTTATTGTCAAATACTAACTCTATTTGATGTCAAATCTACGATAGTAAGTGCCTTCCATAAGGCCTAAATTTGATCAGTTTGTTCTCAACTTCTATGACGAAACTTGCTGCCGCACCGGATCTACTGCAATCATTGCAGAACCACCAAGAGATTCACGAATACAGTTAGCACAACCTTCATTGCAAGCTACCACAACGTTCTTACCTCCACCATCTGGTCCGAAAGAGAGAGTGCCTCCAGTTGGTCCATCACAACCTTTGGCTCCGCAAAGTTGTTGAGCGCTATCAACAAGACTCCTAAGTCCAGCTTGATGGTCTGTTATCCAAGTATCAGGAGATCCATTCATAAGGAAAGTGAACTACAACGGCTAGTATAGATTGATTCACAAAAAGTTCTACATATCTTATTTTTTGGCTTACACACAATCATTCTCTAGCACGAGAAGATCTCGTAAATCGATCGAAATATCGCAGGCACAGTAAGTAATATTGAGGAATGGTAACAATCCTCTACAATAGAGCTTCTTCATGCTTTCTACATCTTCTCCTTTCAGCTTCGTTCTCTTTGGAGCTTCCGGCCATTTGGCTCAGCTCAAGATATACCCTGCGCTGTATTTTCTTGCACTCAAAAAAAGACTACCAGAGCAATACACAATAGTTGGGTATGCGAGATCCAAGATGAATGATGATTCGTTTCGGGATCTTGTAAGGCAAGCACTGCTTACCAATGTCGCAGAGGTGAATGAGAAGGTGATGGAAGAATTTCTCTCGCATATTTACTACCAACAAGGGGAGTATGACTCGAAAGGAGATTTTGAAGCACTTTCGACAAGACTTACAGTTCTAGAAAAAGGCTGGAATGCTATCATACGACTTGCCTATCTTTCCATTCCGCCTATTGCCTTTGGAGATGTGTTACAGAATCTTTGTGCTGGCAAAGTACATGATCACACACGAAAAATTCAGTTCCGTTGTATTGTAGAGAAACCAGTTGGTCACGACTTACAGAGTTTTGAAGAAGTGAAGAAAGAACTCACGCGATGTTTCCAAACAGAAGAAATTTATCTGTTAGATCACTACCTGGGCAAAGAAGCCGTGCGCAATATTTATTATCTGCGGTATGCCAACCCTGTATTGGAACGCCTCTTCAAAAACACCCTCATTCATCACGTGGAGATCACTGCATCGGAATCTGCAGGGTTGGAAGGACGAGCAGGGTACTTTGAACATGCAGGAACGTTTCGCGATATGTTCCAAAGCCATTTACTGATGATGGCTTCGCTACTTACGATGAGACTCGCAGAGACGGATACTATGTTTCGAGACGCACGGCTCAATGCCATCCAACAATTATATCTGCCGCCCTCCACCAATTTAAACGAACTCGTCTTACAAGCGCAGTATCAAAAGGGAATCATCCGAGAGCAAGATATACCTGGCTACTTGGAGGAAGAAGGCATTGCAAAGAATTCTCGTACCAATACGTACGCTGCACTCAAGATTGCAAGTAGAACATCCAGATGGCAGGGTGTGCCTTTTTATCTCCAATCTGGAAAGCGTCTGCATAAAAAAGAAACACGTATTTCCATTCAATTCCAGGAACCATGGCAGGTTGGAAAAGGAAGCGGTGCAAACCGACTCGATATCATTTTACAAGGAGAAGCTGGTATGCGGCTGCATTTACAAACCAAGGTAGGAGGAACAGAACCAGAGTTCCGGCCACTCGTGATGGAAGATCCACTCGTGTGTGTAGGAGACTGCCTTCCTGAACACAGCTTACTCATCTTGGAAGCAATTCATGGCAAGCAACAGTGGTTCCTTACCTTTGAAGAAGTTTACTGCGCATGGAGATTGATTGATCCTCTGCAAGCACACCTAGGACAGGATCAGACTCCTCTCTATACCTACGTAGCAGGTGCACAAAGCTTCCCAGAAACTGATGCGTGGATCGCAAAAGATGGAGTGAAATGGTTTCGTTAGCCAGTAGGGCGTAGCTTGTAGACTGGTAGGCAATACATACTGTCCACTCTTTGATATTGAGAAAATTTTTCTGTTTTTTTAAAAGTAGGCTGGTAGGCTGGTAGGCACTACAAATGGTTTTACCGTATCTTCAAAACTACTCGCCTACAACCTACTTCCTACCAGCCTAGCCACATGGAATACGCTCACATCAAAGCACAGACAGAGGCACAATTTGTGCAGGGAGCAGTGCTGGTCATGCAATCGCAAATTCAACATGCTATTCTCAAAAATGGATACTGCACTATGGGGCTCTCTGGTGGTTCTACTCCACAGCCTATCTACGAATTACTAGGTAAGGATGACACCATCGATTGGTCAAAAGTATTCGTCTTTGCTGTAGATGAAAGATACGTCCCTCGTTCACATCCAGACAGTAATCAAACTATGATACGAAATACCTTGCTGCAGCATGCAGATATCCCCGAGGAGAACATTGCATTCCCAGATACGAGCCTGCCATTACAGGAGTGTGTTCACCACTACGAAGTAAGTCTCAAAAGCCAGTGGCTCGATCGCAAGCCAGATATTATTACACTGGGTATAGGAGTCGACGGACACATCGCCTCGCTCTTCCCGCCACTTGCAGAAGATGCACTCGCTGTGGAGCCAGTGGTGATTCATACCACCACAGATCAATTTGCTGTTCATGATCGTATTACTATTACCTTGCCTACCATTGCAAATGCCAAAGCGCAGGTATTTACCATCAAAGGACAAGATAAAAAAATAGTCTGGGAGGAGATGATACAAAGTAGAGAACCAGTGAAGAGATGGCCTGCAAAATATATATTGGAAAAAGGTAGTTGTACGCTTATCTCACTTTGGTGAAACTGGTTTTGAGGTATTTAGTATGCTTTATGTGTTTAAAGCTGGTTTTATGCTGGTTAAATGATTAAATGATTTCATGATTAAATGATTAACGTACGTTGGTGAAGTTTGTTCTGTCTAGCGAAGCGATGCAACCTGTTCTCAATCGCTTGCGAATCATTTAATCATGTAGTCATGAAATCATGTAGTCATGCACCCAACCAGTGTGCAAATCCGCTAAGCCAGTTCTCCCCAATCCAATTCCCGAATGTGCTGGGTAACACGGCTATTTGTAATATAAATCACATCGATGCGGTACGCGCCCGTGTACGAAAATTGATCGACCCACGCTCGTGCTGCTCTGCGCAGACACTTCTTTTTCCGTACAGTAAGATCTAGCTCTGGGCGAAAGTCTGCGTCGTTTTTCGTACGTGTTTTTACTTCGACAAATACGAGAACAGAATCCAAGGGATCAAAGGCAATACTATCGATTTCATCATGGCCAATACGCGCATTGCGCTCTCGTATTTGATACCCAAGATTTTGAAGAAATACTGAAGCAATTTCTTCACCTTTTTGGCCTACGATGCGCTTTTCTTGATTCTTCTCTTGAAGAGTAGACATAGATGTATTGTTCCAAAAAGGTGTACGATCGTCCAGCTCAATCAGTCGACAAAATGGTGTACACACGTACACTCACAATCCGCTCGTACAAACGGCGTTCAAATTCTCCTTTGCTCCTATGCTTACTCAACTTACCTCCTTTGCAAACATCGGCTTGGAAAGCGAAAAAATTACAGTAGAAGTTGGGGCTACTATGGGCGAAGGAAATATTTACATTGTGGGACTAGGGGATACTGCCGTGCAGGAAAGTAAACAGCGTGTACGCATGGCTCTCCGCACAAGTGGATACAGGTTCCCAACCGGGAGGACTATCACTATAAATCTTGCACCAGCAGACATACGAAAAGTCGGCCCACGGTACGACCTCGCAATGGCACTGGGAATTCTGGCAGTCAATGGAGCACTTCACATAGAAAATGAAGGATTGGAATCTATGGCATTCCTCGGCGAGCTTGCACTGGATGGATCGCTACGACATGTGAGCGGCGTTCTTTCTGCGGCTATTGCCTGTCGAAAACGTGGTATTACTACGCTAGTTGTTCCTGCAGCAAATGGATCAGAAGCTGCACTCATCAGTGGCTTGCATGTAATTGCGCCAGAAAATTTGCAGCAACTTGTAGAAGTGCTTAATGGAAAGAGAGAAAGAGAATACGTTCAACCACCAGCAGCAAGTTCGTACGAACCACTGGAGGAGCCGGTAGACTTTGCAGACGTCCGTGGGCAGGAACATGCCAAGAGAGCTCTGGAGATTGCCGCAGCAGGCGGACACAACGTGCTTTTGAGTGGTGCCCCCGGAGCAGGAAAGACACTGCTCGCCAAAGCACTTCGTGGTATTTTGCCACCACTCAATCGCGAAGAATCTATAGATGTAACTCAAATCTACTCTGTTGCAAACCTTCTCCCCGAAGGAACACCTCTTATACAACACCGTCCATTTCGCGTGGTGCATCACACTGCAAGTGGCGTAAGTATTGTAGGAGGAGGACAAATTCCTGGGCCAGGAGAAATAAGCCTCGCACACCGAGGCGTGCTCTTCTTAGACGAAATTGCAGAGTTTCCTTCGCAGGTATTGGAAGTTCTTCGTCAACCCATAGAAGACAGATGTATTACCATCACCAGAGCACATGGTAGTGTCACGTTTCCCGCAGATTTTATCATGGTAGCGGCCATGAACCCACCCAAGTACAGTGCGTCATCTACACAGAGAATAGAGAAGCGCATCAGTGCTCCACTATTAGATCGTATTGACCTTACCATTGCTGTAGAGCCAGTACTTATAGAAGATTTAAAGAAGCCACCGTCTGCAAGTACAGAAACAAGTAGTATTATCCGCAGTCGAGTTCTTGCTGCGCGGAAGAGGCAGGCAGATAGATTTGTAAATCTTCCCATCACTACCAACAAAGAAATGAGCGTGAAGCACATCGATGCTCTCTGCACTCTAGATACGCAGAGCGCAAATTTACTCATACAAGCGGTAAATCGAATGGGCCTTTCTGCACGTGCCTATCATCGCACTATCAAAGTAGCACGTACCATCGCAGATTTGAGTGAGGAAAAAGAAATTCGTACACAACATATCGCGGAAGCGCTGCAATACAGGCAAATGATTACCTGATAATGACACAAAAACACATCTCACAATTTGGCACCTTCCACATTACTACAAATACTAAGGGGAAGGTGCCTTGGCTTGTCTCTCAAAATATTCCAGAAATATTGATCGATAATTTGATTATGACGAAAAATCTGCACAAAGCAGAGTTGTATGCATTTTGCATTCTGCCAAATCACATGCATATTTTATTAAAACCAGGTGAGCTAGGACTGAGTGCTTTTATGCATTCGTTTAAGAGGAATAGCTCTTGGCATGTGAGAAATATTCTCAATCCCACAAAAGTGGTTCATGAGTTACATCCCGCAGCGGAGGTTCATGAACCTCCGCTGCGGGAGGATATTGGCTGGCAAAAAGGATTTCATGACGAGCGTATCCGCGATGCCAGACAACGAACAAATGCACTCACGTACATCCAATATAACGCCTGGAAACATGGAATGAGATCATACCCTGAAAACTGGCCTTGGAGCTCGCTTCATTTCCAACATTTAATCGATCCTACGAATATATTTGAATAATTGAATGGCAAAAACCTATACTCCTCCGCTACTATCCCCGTAATGCACTTCGCTGATGCGCTCACCAAAGCTACCAAAGAAAAGTCTCCTGTTTGCGTGGGGCTCGATCCTCAATTAAGCAAATTGCCGGAAGGCATTGCAAAAGATGCACAAGGCGTGCTGGAATTTACTAAAGGGATTATAGATGCTGTGAAAGATATTGCAGCCTGTGTGAAGCCTCAATTAGCGTTTTATGAAGTACTCGGATGGGAGGGTATGAAAGTATTTTGGGAAACGTGCAGTTACGCCAAGGAACAAGGTTTGCTTGTGATTGCAGATGGAAAGAGAAATGACATCGGTTCTACCTGTGATGCATATGCAGATGCATATCTCTCAAAAGAAAGCCCCGTCGATGCTCTTACGGTAACTCCATACCTTGGGTCTGATGGCATCAACCCGTTTATTGAACGCTGTGCCAAAAATGACAAAGGAATCTTCGTCCTTGTAAAAACAAGCAACCCAAGCTCTGGAGAATTCCAAGATCTTCCAACAGGGGACGAAGTGGTACACGAGTACGTCGCACAGCTTACCGAGAGTTGGGGCATGCATCACATAGGCCCACAGACCAATCTTTCCTGCGTAGGCGCAGTGGTCGGAGCAACGTATCCAGAGGAACTCAAGTACCTACGGACACTCATGCCACATATTCCTTTCTTAATCCCAGGATACGGAGCACAAGGTGGTACTGCTGCAGATATTGTTGGTGGATTCCTGCAAGATGGCACAGGAGCAATTGTGAATTCTTCCCGAGGAATTATCTACGCAAGTAGTGGCAAAGACTGGAGAGAAGCAGCAAGAAAAGCTGCAGAAGACATGCAAGAAGATTTGAGAAAGGTTTTGGCGGGACATGATTAAATGACTACATGATTAAATGACTACATGACTACATGATTAACGTACGTTGGTGCAGTTTTTGGGGTCTAGCGAAATAAAAAAATCTTATGAATCGCTTGCGAATCATGAAACCATTTAATCATGTAATCTTGTAACAAGCTCACAAAACTCAACTCTCACAGTGTTTTTAATTCTCTTATTGAGTAACCAACTTAATCCCCGTGACAATTGGCTCATCTCCTTCTATCCATGTGTAGTGCCCTGTGCCATCCGACCAACGAATAGAACCCTCTATCCCTATTCCTCCGGTATCTTGTAATCCTAACTGCAAAGAACTCAATCCTTCGCCCACAGTCACGTCTCCAGAGAGAGAAATAGAAGCATCTGAGAGGATAACTGATCCAATTTGCTCTGGAATATTGACGCAACTTACCACAATCGTTTTGAGAACAGCATTTTTTTGGAAGCACGAGTGGCGACGTGTGGTATGCGAGGCGCTTAGTTCCCAATTGGTGACTGCTACTGTTCCTGTTTGCTTCAAGCTAAAAGTAAGCTCTTCTATATAAAGCACAGCGCCCGTGAGTACATCAGCATGAAACTTGAAGCCTCCCAAAATTTGATGTTGTCCTTTTTCCAGTACACCAATCTGACCAAGGGTATTACTCGCTCCTGTAAGCTTGCTCTGAACTGTCTGACTCTTGGGGAAGTGTGTATTGGTAGGAATAAGTTCATAGGAGCTACCTGTTCCTCCACTATCCACAACTAGTTTGAAGTTTTCTACTTGTACCAATTCTTCTGGGAATCCTCCTCTGCTTCTCTCTGTTACATGCGCAACAACAGCAAGTGTGGTCGATACACCTTTCTCAAGAACAGGAGCTTCTTTTACATCAAAATCAGCTACCCACAGTGTGTCATCATTTTGATAGAAATCGAGATCGAGATCGGCAATGAGGTTTCCCCACTCATCGATAACAGAGAGCCCATCCAAAGAGCGAATTTCTTGGTTCAACTCTACTTCCACTCTACGAATGTGTCTGATTTCTCCATTGGGCGTAAAGACACCATCTGCAAGAGGATCACTTGTCTCGCCCAAAAAGAGCAATCTACTCGTTGCAGGTAAACCATCAATACGAACGGGGCCACTACTAGAAGAACTGCTACTGCTTTCCTCCGAAGAACTAGATTCACTCTCTTCACTGGAAGAAGAAGATTCCTGAGAAGAAGTACTGCTCGATCGTACTACCGTCTCCCCCTGCTCAAAGGTTCTGTAATACTCCAATTCCCCTTCGCTTTCTGCCAAATACGCAGCAGCAAGCCTAGCCATGTATCCGCGTGTGAGTGGCTGATCGTATGCGATATGAACTGGCAAATTAGTTTTGTGACTGATGGCTCCCTGAACGTATACTTCATACCAAGGAGCAGATGGATCTGCATAGGCAGTGTATTCGTAGAGTTCTCCTAGAATCTTCAAAGCCTCTGCATAGTTGACTGGATTTTCTGGTTTAAATGTTCCATCGGGATATCCGCCAATGATTCCTCTTGTCTTCGCAAGGCAGACATATTGTGCAAACCAATCGTCTGTGTGCACATCTGGGAAGCAATTCGCTGCATCGGACTTGCTTACTGCAACGTGTGGATAGCTTTCGAGTACAATCTTCAAAAACTCTGCACGATTGAGAATCGTACCTGGTTGAAAGCTTCCATCAGGGTAACCACTCACTGCATCAACTTCTGTAAGCACACTAATGCCCGCTGCATCTGCAGCATGAAAAGGTGCATCTGTGTACTGCAAGCTTCTATTGGTAAACTCTAGAGCTTGTACAGAAAATGGGAGGAATGTTGCAGCCAATGCGAATAGATACCGTTGCATTGGCCCTTAGTGTAGCACTACTTGGTGGTATGAAACTATTCTTTATATTCATTCAGCAACCTCGATGCTGCATCAGTCACCAATTGATATCTAGAGACATACACTTGAAGAGATTGAGATTTTAATTTCTCTGTTCCTTGTAGCTCTGGGGTAGTACTACTCAATAAGTGGCACACTGATGTCACTAAGTTTGTTGATCCAAATTGGCTATTGAAGTTCACGGCAATCTTTTCTTCAATACTCCAGGCTACTAACCCTACTAAAATCTCTTGTTTCTCATCTGGATTTTCCAATTGTTGGATCTGTCCTTCTATAAATGCTTCTATCCTCTCCGGGGTCACTCCTTGATTTTCTATTAAGAATTCTAACCTTTCAATAATATCAATAATTCGTGTTTTGGTACTCTCGTCTGATCGAGCAAAGTCTGAGCCACTCATTTTTTCTACTTCTTGCATGGGGATATTATTCGTATTTTTTCTGATGTGTCAACTAACGAACCAACCATAATGCTCAGAAAATCGATGACCAGAGTATTCCTACTTATTTTACGCTGGCTTTTGTTGTTCCTAGGCCAAAAATTAACAGATTTTCAGCTGTAAATGCAGACGCATCAGAAAGGGCGTCGTACAGTGACGACGCCCTTTTGCTACCCCGGTGAGGTAGCGGTCTGCCTACTTGGCGACGGGAGAGACCATGTGCATCTCCAGTCCCTCGCCCTCGAAGGCCGACAGCACGATGTTGCGAATGGACTCGTGGACGCGCCCGTCCGGTTGGACGAGTGCCAGCTCCTTGGGTCGTCGCCTGACCTGCCGAAGAGCTTGTGCGCAGGGTTCTGGCACAGCTCGCGCAGCTCGTAGGCCACGACGGGCTTCGTCTCGAACAGGTGCTTGAGCGACATCATGGTCGCCATCACCGTCGGTTCCGGTTCCTCGGAGCCATTCTTCAGCTTCAGCACGTTCACGTTCATCGGACACTCCTTCGGGTTAAAAATGAGCAGACAGCAACAGTCAAGTAGACTGCTCTTTTCTTATTATATTATAATTTAAATTTT
>CAZLFU010000015.1:0-14130 GCA_964558895.1 uncultured Candidatus Peribacteria bacterium | reverse complement strand
CAATCAAAAGAAAAGCACTACACACATAGAGCATCATTCTGTATCCACCAGCCATTTTGTACACTGTCGGCCAAACTTCTTTGTAATGATCTATAACAAAAAAAATATCGAAGCGACCACTCGTGTAGTACCAATACAGAATAGAAACGTACAAGTAGATGTAGAGAGAAGTTGTGACAATTGCAAAGATGTACGCTCCAGATATCTGGGCTCTCCTCCCCCCATAAAAAGTGACAAAGAGGACACAGACACAAAGAAACAATGTTACAAACGCGAGTACAATCTGGAGTAAAATAAAAGATCGAAACCCCGTAAATTGCGCAATAAAAAGAATTGGCAACAGTACTGCAAACGAGCATGAAAGTTTTACAGACAGGTTCTGCCATCCAAGGAGCCAATCTGCAAATTGATTGTACCCACGAGCCCAAGTGGAATCTGCTGCTTTCATCCTGGAAATGCTAACACAGGTAAGCCAAACTGATGTAATTTACTCCAAACATGTCCGTGTCCGCTGCACATGTTTGAGCGCGAAGCACTACATCAGTATTCTCCTTTCTAGCGCTCGAATGCCAAGTTGCGTAAGCAATCTTGGTTGAGAGCGCGCACAGGTCTGTAAGAAAGAAGGATGGCTTTGCGCGAGCTTGCAGCGGACAAAGGCTTTTTGGTTCTTTTTGGCCTGTCCTGAGCTTGTCGAAGGGGGCTCTCAAAAAGAACAAAGAGTACTGAAAAGTATGCTGAAACAGGGGTACGAGGAAGATTAAAGAAGTTTTGTACGACAACGTATGTTGGCACAATTATAGACCAAAGAAAGCTTATGGAAATGCAGGATACACGCCTCAAAATACCATATACTCCACACATGCATTTTGATGTCCTCGCCATTCGTCGGGAATTCCCCATCTTGAACCAACAGGGTACACCTGTCATCTATCTAGATAATGCAGCTACCACACAGAAGCCACTCTGCGTCCTAGAGGCAATGGATGCCTTTTACTCTACTGCCAACGCCAATGTGCATCGTGGTGTCCATGGCCTAGCAGAAGCAGCTACCAATGCGTACGAAGATGCACGAGCAACCATCGCACAGTTTATACATGCACACTCTCACGAAGTCATTCTTACCAAAGGATGTACAGAAAGTATCAATCTGGTTGCAAAGAGCTGGGGAAAGGCAAACCTAAAAGCAGGTGACACCGTTGTACTTTCTATCTTAGAACACCACAGCAACATCGTCCCCTGGTTACAGCTGAAAGAAGAAGTTGGTATTACACTCAAGTGGATAGAGCTAGATGAAACTGGAGAACTAGACCTCGCTATGCTCGAGGCATTTCTAGATGAAGGAAATGTGAAGTTGGTAAGCATAACAGGGCAGAGCAATGTACTTGGAACCAGACCTCCCATTGAGGAAATTTCACGCAAAGCACATGCCGCAGGTGCATTGGTTCTCATCGATGCTGCTCAACTTATTGCTCATCAAAAAATAGATGTGCAAACAATCGATTGTGATTTTCTCACATTTTCTGGACACAAACTCTACGGACCAACAGGAATAGGTGTGCTCTACGCCAAACAGAAACATCTACTTTCTATGCCACCATTTCTCGGCGGAGGCATGATGATTCATGAAGTCTCGAGAGATCATTTTTCCTCTGCGGAACCTCCAGCAAAGTTTGAAGCAGGTACACCACCCATTGCAGAAGCTATCGGCCTGCAAGCTGCCATCAACTGGCTTACACAATTTAATTGGAAGGACATAGAAACACACGAATCCATGTTGATCACTACCGCTTTAAATGCACTCAAGGAAATTCCAGAAGTCCAAATTCTTCCAAATTCCAAATTCCAAATTCCAAATTCCTGCGTAAGCTTCACCCACGCAAACATCCACCCCCACGACCTTACAGACTTTCTTGGAAAACAGGGTATTCATATGAGAGCAGGGCACCACTGTGCAGAGCCTCTGCATGAAACACTCGGCGTGAATGCAAGCACGAGAGTCTCGGTTGGAATATATAACACAGAAGAAGACATAGAAAGTGTCATACAAAATCTACAAAACATCCCCCTATAATCTTGTCTTTGATATCTCCAACAATTCCTGAATTTTGGACCGAGAATTTTTAAACAATCGATAATTGTACGTTGCAAATTCTATATCTGTTTGTCTTCCTGCGTCACGAATAGAATTAAAAACTTTTTGAATACTCACATTATAATGTCTTTCCCATTGCTTAAGCCACTGAAATTCCTCATCAAATAGAACGAACTCCGAATCCAACGATAACTGCTCGCGGCGATTGTGAGCGAATCTCAGGAATCCATTAAAATCTGCAGTAAAACCGATAGTGATAACTCGCTGTCTCGTAGTTTCTCTCTCGTCATGTATACCCAAAAGTACACTATCAAAATAACCATGAACTTCTTCAAAAGATGGTTGTGCCACCTGATGAATATCATGACGAACTTCTATAATTTTATGACGTAGAATCTTGTAATCTGCACGACTTCTCCGAAGAGTATTTGCCTGCATGAGAAAGTTGTCCACTTCATCATCAGTTAAACTAGAAAGATTCACTATACTACTTAAATTTGCTTCTACTTTTTCATCAATACCATCAACGCTTAGATGTAAATTCTGAAGCATCGCATCAAGACTAAATCCTAGAGATGAAAGCCACTCTCGTTCTTCCAGACTCATTCTTAATTTTCTTGCATGTTTCTCAGCAACTCGTGCATTGAGGTACGAATGTAGAGTATCAAAAGAAACACCAGAAGCACCACCTGCCCATGTGTGATCCGGCTCCATATAAGATCCATACTCTTCTTGAATTTGATCAAAACTCACCATAGAAAACTGAAGGAGAAATCAACTAGTTATCTAAGACCAAGATAATTTTTTGCCTCTGCACTCAAATTCAATGCAATACACCATTGCTTTTGAATAGAGCAAATTAAATCCTCTAACAATTTTTTCGAATTTTGAGAATCTTGCAAAATATTGCGCGCTTCTTGTTTCCCTAGTTGATACCAGTATTCTTTCCATTTATTTCGTAAATGTTTTGGAAAGCTTTCGTTAATCGCTCTAAAGATTTTTCGTAATTCACGGTCGATATCAAATGGCTTTTCGTCAACAGTATCACCAACTTGATGTACTGAGACAGATGTGCCCAGAGCCTCAAAGTTAATAAATCGTGCACAATCTGGATTTACGAAATGCAAATCACCTGATTTTTCTACAACACTCAAACTACACAATGTTTGTAATGCTATTCTTCCCACCCATGGGTACACTGCTGTAATCTCTTCTTCGGTCATTGGCCTATCTAATAACAAGAGGCATATATCTAGTCGGACTTCTGTTGATAAGGCACGAAACACATTTGTAGCCTCCTTCAAAGTTTCCCTATCAAAAGCCGGTTTTGGTGAATCTGGATTTCTCATGAGAGTATACTTTTATACATTAATTTTATATTTATGTCAAATTTCTAGACACACGGATTATCTCGTCCAATCTGGTCAGAAACCTCCTGTAATTGCTTCTTAATACTTTTTATTCTTCTTCGTATAGCATCTTTTTCTCTTAATAATCCCCTAAAATTTTCCTGTTTCTTATCCAATTTTTCAATTCCAGCTAAAGCTATATCAATAGATAACCGAGTATGCCCCTTAGCACGTGCACACGCTTCCGCAGCCTCGCAAACTGCCATAAGGTCATTATATAATACGCATTTTGATGATAATTCTGATGTTCTCTTCCTCATAAGCCATGCATACTACCACCGTATGGACGTGTATGCAGAAAATATTCTCGACCATTATCGGAATCCCCGATGCAAAGAATCCTTAGCAAATCCTACTATTTCGCATAGTGAATCCAATCCTACATGCGGAGATACGCTTACTGTGGAACTCCTGGTAGAGGATTCTATCATCAAGCAAGTGGGTTGGACGGGAGAAGGGTGTGCCATCAGCCAAGCTGCCATGTCTCTTTTGAGTGAAAACCTGGAGGGTATGAAACTTGATGATGTGTACAAACTCTCTCAAAAAGACGTGCATGAATTACTGGGAGTTCCTATTGGAACGAGGAGGGTAAAATGTGCTCTCCTTGGTTTACATACGCTCAAAAATACTGTGCACGCTCTTCAGAATGAACCATCTCAACCATGGCTGGAAACAATCGGTACGCAAAACAACTAGAAAGATTACTTGCATCTCTGCGGTAAAAAATCAAAGCTATGCAACACCAACAGGTTGCTGCCTTAGCTTCCGCCTACATCTGTCATCTCTCGACTCCGCTCGAGATGACATTAAGATACGGTGGGCAGGCACAGAACACTTACAAGCCGCCTTAGCTTCCTCCTACGTCCGTCCGCCTATGGCGGAATAGACTTCGGAGGACAAGCAGGGGTAAATCATAGAAAAGCCGCCTTAGCTCAGGGGTAGAGCACTTCCATGGTAAGGAAGGGGTCTCGGGTTCAATTCCCGAAGGCGGCTCCACGTAAAATTACGCACAGCGAAGCGGGCAATAAATTTTACGTGGAACGTAGCGCAGCCATCTCCAGTTCTAACTCAACCATTCTGATGACTCAATGCTTCGAGGTGATTTTTCAAGTATTGGGACTCTACAAAAAGAAAAAGCAGTTCTATGTGTCAGTTCAATCTTCACGTTCTTCTTCAGAAAACTCCCGTTGACAAAGCTCATTTAAAACCTCACGTTGAAGGTCCTGCAATACCTCCGTTTCGGGCCTTGTCTGAGCATCAACTAGCACGCCACACACCTGTATAGTTCGGACTTCATCATCAAATACTTTTCCAAATTTCTTCTTCAAGGCATCCAGAGTAAGTTCATTTGTATCGCGATCCACTGCCAGTAGAGCAAGCCCCGGCAGCATCGTACAAAAACAATACTTAATTTGTTCTCTTGTAAATTTTCTGTCTTCAAGAATTCGCTGCAATTGAGCATATTCAAAATCGAGCTTCCCTTCGGTGTGCCAGTGAGCGACGGTTTCTTGCAAACCTATAGAATGATTGTAGCAAAAGGTTAATCCTAACTTCTAATGTCAAACCTAAAAAATAACATCAACCCTACAATTCTGGTGTAAACAAAACTAAACAACTACACTAGATATTTATGCAACAACAAGAGCTCTATTCATGGATAGGGAAACTTGCTCCGCTCTACGAGGCATGCTGCCGATGCACTGGATACAAAAAATCTATTGCACACCTCGTGGAGCAAATAGCAATTGATACGAAAGCCTCTATTCACATCCTAGATGCAGGTTGTGGCATAGGGCTCTATAGCCTTGCCTTACTCAAAAAATACCCCAATGCCTCTGTAACAGCATTCGATTTGGATCCATTGGTCATAACCCACTTGCAAAAAAATATTCATCGTCACCAGTACGATACGAGAGCAAAAGTGTTTGCGGAGGACGTACAACATGTTCACGAAAAATTTTCTGAAGAGGAATTTGATCTTATGGTGATTGCAGGCGTACTAGAATATGTGCCACTCGAGGAAACGATTGGAAACTTATCAAAGCTTGTAAAGCCTGGAGGCTACGTCCTGCATTCTCCATTGGCAGATACACCCTGGGGAAGATTGGTCGGAAAAATCTATAAATGCAAAACATACCCCCAAGATAGGCATATATCTGCCTTTGAACAGCAGGGACTCATGCTACAGAAAAGCATGTACATGCCTCGCTATCATCCAACCTCCTGTAAAGAAGCCCATATTTTTCAGAAAAAATAGAGCCAACAACCACCATACATTTGGTTCGGTAGAACATAAATTCTGTATAAACTGCTTTGATTTTCGGTTTATCGTGTAAAAATCATTGAGGGGGCAGAAAGCAAAACCTGCCTCTTAGACCGTTGCAATTCTGAAAAATTCCTGCTAAAAAGCCGCATTCCTGCAGAAAGATCTGCGGTTTTTTACGTATATATCAAATAGTGTGTTCCGAATAGACGCAGATACCGTACTGGCAGAGACACATTCAGAGGTGCAACCTGCACCTTCAAGAATAATGCAGGAAATAGGCAATTTAGCCCAATTAGTCCGTGGAATGGTAACAGCAGCTATTATTAGAGCAAAGTATGGCAATCTCCCCGAAGGATTATCTCCTGAAATAATTAAGAGAATTGACGCTGAATTTTGTGCATACACGCAACATCGTAAAAATCCCCATAAATATAGATTTGAATATTTTCCAGAGTTCTTAGAAGAGAAATACCCCTCATTAATAGGGAAATACAGAATCAAACGATATCTAATACAAAGGTACAATCCTTACGCAGCATAATTCTAAATCTCACACCAAGCAAAACCTGCCTCTTAGACCATTGCAATTCTGAAAAATTCCTGCTACAAATCTGCACTCCCGCGAGAAAGCCCGCGGTCTTTTTTTATGTACTTCGTAAATTCTACTATGTCTACCTCACTCGAAACAGCACTCGAACCAAGATCTCTCCCTCTACAAGAACAGGTCGAAACAGCAGAAGGAGGTACAGTATCCAAATTCACTGAAGGCTATAAACGTTTATATGCAACAGCTGTAAGCGCTGCGCTAAGTTTGTGGTATGGCAAACCTCCTACGGGTATCAGTATAGAGGAGGTACATGCAGTCGATATTGCATATGGCAACTGGGTAAGAAAACATATTTTCTACCCCTCTCCTCAAAATACCCCCGGATTCGAAACCCTAACATTCCAAAACTTTTTAAGTAGCAAATTCCCACAATACGCTAATAATAAAGAGATTCTAATATATTTAAGTCGTGTATTTACTCGTTGTCTATAACGCAGAGATCTCTGCATGAATTTTTTATTTTTAACTCACAAGAACTATGAAACTATATAGCTCCGAAACAGTCCTAGAACCAAATACAGTGCCAATGGGGAAATCTAAACCAACTATAGTACGACTAGGAGAATCTATCGGAAATACGATAAAAGGTACTGCATCCAAGGTTGGAGACACTCTAAGAAATATTACTGAAAGAGTTATGTACGGCGATATTCCAGAAGGATTAACACCTGAAATGGTAGAGCAAATAGATGAGGAATTTGGTGTATATCTTAGTGATATACATGCAAATACACTGCCTCCGTATAAATACGGCTTTGAATATTTTCCGGGTTTTTTGAGAACTAAGTATCCTCAGCTTTCAGCAAATGGAGAGATCAGATTCTATCTGGTCAATCGACATGTTCCTCAAGCTAACTAAGCTGCTGCAGGAACGAAGTGCTGCATTCGTGCGTCACCCCTCAACCATCAACCACCCTTGCGTTGCGACCTCTGTTTTGTACCCAAGCCACCGCTTCGCAAGTTCTTGATGGGGCAGTGAAAAATGTGCACCAAACCACGGGTCATGCAACAGGACTTCTTTCTCTGTATACCCGCTCAATACAGCATAGTGACCAATTTCCAGCTCGGGCATGATGTAATTTACCACTGCAGATTTATTCTGCTCCACCAGAGAACTCAATGTATGCAAAGATCCAAATGCTTCGGATGCCTGTAAGCCACATTGTAGAGCGGCCTCTGTAAGCTTATCTCGCTCTGCTCCATGCTCGAGAGTGATACCCGCAAGAGTTGCCAGTTCTTCCTCACTCAAAAAAAATTGCTGCCGAGCAAGCAGCATACGCAAACATGCTGCCCCACAATTCGCTTCGCCATGTTGCTCAAAATAAGGAATGTCTAGCTGCATGGAGAAATAGTGAACTTCTGGTGGAAGCAGAAGCAACAAAAATCTTATGATCCTCGTATGGAGGTGGAAAAAAGTAGGCAAACGGCTTGACGCTCTCCTTTGCCCTCCAGTACAGTCCTCCCACTGATTTCCTCGCTTCCATTGGTGTTGCGGGGTTCTACCCAAGAATCATGGTCAATTACACTCCATCGTCGGATGAAGTAGAACTCTATGAGTTCTGCATTCTGTACGCCTTTCCTCTCTCTCAAAAAGAAGAGCAGGATATTTTGAAGGAGATAGAAGGTATATTTGGAGAAGCTGGAGGAAAGCAAGTTGCCAAGGATCTATGGGGAAGACGTGGTCTTGCTTTTACGATCGAAGGATACAAGGAAGGAAACTACGCGATCTATCATTACGAATTGGAACCATCGAAGTTAAAAGAGGTTGATAACGCGTTCCGTATTTCTAAGGGTATTTTGCGTTATATGATCACCAAACCTCCAAAAGGATATGTGATCGAAAGCTACTCTGCAAAATATGAAGAATGGCTCAAATCTCTCAAGGACGAGGAGAAAGAAGCAGAGCACAAGAAAGAAGCAGAGCTCACAAGAAAAGTAGTAGAGAGAGCAAAAATGAAAGCGAAGAAAGTGGAAGAGGAGAAGAAAGACGATGAAAAAGTAGAGAAGCCTGCTGTTGCCAAGAAAGAATTGAGCGCAGAACTGGAGAAGCTTATTTCCGATGATGATCTTGATATCTAATTCCTATGGCTAAAAACTCCCAACAACAAAGGCGACAAGATCCTACTCACAAGAAGTGTGTCTTCTGTGACAAAGGAGCAAAGTATATCGACTATAAGGATTATCCTTTGATTAAGCCTTTGGTAGATTACTTCGGTAATATTCGCCCACGCTACTACACAGGTATCTGTTTGAAGCACCAGAAAATGCTTCGCACCGCTGTAGAAAGAGCTCGCTTTATGGGAATGATGGCGTACAGGAAATAAGAATTTGAGTGTTGGAATACTAGAATACTAGTAAAATAATTGCTCTACCCTCTATGTATTGCCTAGTATTCTAGTACTCAAATATTCCAATACTCCCCATGTCTGGTCACAGTAAATGGTCTACCATCAAGCATAAAAAAGGAGCCGCTGACGCAAAGCGAGGAAAGGTATTTACCAAGCATGCAAAACTGATAGAAATTGCTACACGAGAAGGTGGAGGAGGAGATCCGGATATGAACGCAAGACTGGCAACAGCAATAGAGAATGCTAAATTGGATAACGTTCCAAATGCCAATATCGATCGTGCAATTAAAAAGGGAAGTGGAGAACTAAAAGGCGAAGCAACAGCAGAAGTGATCTACGAAGCATACGCCCCAGGTGGATCTGCTTGTATCATTGAGTGTCTGACTGATAATAAAAACCGTACACTTTCCAATGTCCGATCAACTATAGAAAAGCGTGGCGGAAAGTGGGCAGTGAGTGGATCTGTTATGTTCATGTTTGCACACAAGGGTGTAATCACAGCCACTGGCAATGTATCGGAAGAAGCAGAACTAGGACTCATAGAAGCAGGTGCAGATGATATCGAAAAAGAAGGAGATTCCATCACGGTCACTACGGAGGCAACTGTTTGGCCTCGTGTGCGCGATGCACTCAAGGATGCTGGATGTACAATCAAAGAAGCAGGGTTAAAGTATATTGCACTGCAAGAAGTACCCGTGACGAACCTAGAAACTGCTCAGAAGCTTATGGCCTTTATTGAGCACATTGAAGAAGATGATGATGTGTCGGAAGTTCATTCCAATGCGGATATTTCTGAGGAAATAGCGGGTCAGTTATAATTAACGATCCAGTTTAAAAGCCAACATACCATGTTCATCTGGTTCTGTAGATGATCGCTTCCAGTTATTCTTTTCAAAAAAAGAAATCACACGAGTGTTAGCTGCATCAATGAACGCATACCATGGCATGTCCTGATGTAATTCAACTAACTCCTGAAGAATCATGGAACCAATTCCCTTACTTCGCATGCTCGGCTTGATAGCAAAATCAGTAATAAAATAAGCGGGGTATTCACTGGTTGGAAACTTAAATCCAATGACTGCAATCATTTCTTCGCTCTTGTATACAGCATACTCAATTCCATCGGATTCAGATAAGACATAATCAATCCAATCATCATCCATTGGACCCAACCATTTGTTGAGATCTGCATCATTATACCAAGACTTATATTCTAGAAAGTTTTCACGCCTAAACCTAGCAAATTTAAAATCCATCCAACTATTATTGCACTATTATCTCCACTTCATTCCACACTTTCTCTGTACCTCCAGAATCAACTGAACGGAGAATAAGCGTGAAGGAACCTGGTTTTTTGGCTTTCCATTGACGCTTATAGGTACCAGAGCCTTCCGAAAGCTTGAGAAGAGAATCTTCTTGGGCAGTTTCTTCACTGCGAATCAAAGCTTCGACAGATCGTAGATCTGCAGTTCCAAGCGTTGGTAATTCTACAGAGACATCCACTACGGCATTGACGGCAAGCGAGAGGCTTTCTTGAGTAGGCGCAAGAAGAACTGGCTTATCACCAAAGACAGATGGTGCAGCACCCCCCTCTCCAACCACAATTTGTACACTATCTTCTCCCGTATTTTCTGCGATATCCTGTGCAACAGCGCGTACTGTGTACGTACCATCGGGTAGATCAATCTTGTACGAAAGTTCGTACGGTGCCTGTGGTTTGGTAGTAAGGAGTGTGTCCCCCAAATAGAACTGCACATACTTGATACCACCATCAAGATCTTCTGCATCGGCAAGAATAGTAAGACTGTCACCATTTTTTACATGTGCTCCATCGGAAGGTTGTAGAATACGAATGGAGGGAAGAGTGGTATCTTCATCGAATCGGAAGAGGACCTTGGCACTCACTTCGTTATAATATTCATCTATCAATGTAACAGTGAGCGTATGATTGCCATCTTTGCGTAGAGAACCAGGTACACGCAACGGCTGCTCAAATGGAGACTCGGTGACTGTTTTTACGTTGCGATCATCAATTTTATAGTGCACTTCGCGCACGGTAGCTTCCGAGGAATAGGTAATCTGAGGTTTGAAAGAAGGGTGGCTAGCAACGCCACCTTCTCGTGGAAAAACAATACTGAGTGTTGGCTTTGTAAGGCGACCAGGAGTGAGTGCAGGATCGCAATATTCTGTAGGTGCAACAGGAAGAGGGATGATGGCTCCGGAATGATTTTCTGTTGCATACCAAAGATCCATTTGCTTTGTAACCCATGCCTGAACTCCTTCCTCCCAAGTTGGCCAACGATCGGGAAGTATACTATGAGCAATCAGGAAGCTCCCCGATGCTCTTGCCTCCGCTGGACACGTATCCGATGCAAGTAAATGAGTGACTTGATCAATGGTAAGTTGTGCACAAGCAGGATCTGGTTTGGTGGGTGGACGCTCTTCAAGGAAAATGTCTGCCTTGCGATGTTGCACTGGAGTACATTCGGTTGGAAGTTCGGAAGAAAGGGTAGAAATGAGTGTTTTGATGATACCGTCTGGCTCTGTAAATGTTGCTATAGGATTTTCGAGCTTGCGATGTGCACGCATCATATAATCCCTCCAAACAGGACTTGCAGTATTCAAACCATCTCCTTTATCAAAGAGAGCGGAGCTATCTGCATTTCCAATCCACACTCCCGTAAACAAATTGGGCGTATATCCCAAAACCCACCCATTATCTGGCTTGATCAAACGACAGTCTCCATCTGGTGCAAATTCCAAACATTTGTTACTTGTTCCTGTTTTTGCAGCAGTTTGATAACCAGGAATTGTGAGCTGTGTACGCCAGAACTCACTTGGTCGTGCAGATTCATCACTAAGGATTGAAGTAATTTGATAGGCAATACGAGGATCGATCGCCTGTTCCTCCTCTTGAACCTGTGACTCATACAAGATATTCCCCTTCTTGTCTGTGATACGCCGAATGCTTACAAAAGGCTTATATGCTCCCTGTGCTGCAAATGTTGTATACGCCTGCGCCATTTCATAGAGAGAAGTTTCGGCTGCCCCTAGTGCAAGTGGCCATCCGTAATCAAATCCATCTGGTCGCTCCTGTGCCAATTCATTGCGTCGTACAAGAGGAGAGGGTGCACCCATCCTTGCAACAAGAGAGAGAATTTTTTCCTCTCCACCTGCAAGGAAAAATGCCTTTGCAGCTGGAATATTACGAGAAGCCCCCAGTGCAGCGCGAATGGTAATTGGTCCCATAAATTTAAGATCAAAATTTTGTGGTTCATCATCACCAATTTTTGTTGGCACATCGTAGAGAACTGTTGCTGGGCTATACCCCTGTTCAAAAGCCGCAGCATACACAAGTGGTTTAAAGCTAGATCCAGGTTGTCTGGGCACATGTACCATATCAATTTTTCCACCGTGTTCTTCGTCGCTGTAATCGGCATTGCCCACATATGCAAGAATTTCTCGCGAAGCAGGATCTACCGAGAGCAGTGCTATATTGTCTGCTCCAAAGCGATTCGCTATATCTTCGCGATGGAACGCGATAACATCCTCCGCAGCCTGTTGCAAATCCCAATCCAATGTAGTTTCCACTGTAAGACCACCTTGTTCAAATAAGCCTTCTTCCGCTGAGCTGCCAAAAATTTCCTCCATCTGCTCACGAATCCAGAGAACAAAGTGAGGAGCGCGTATGCTCTCTCTGGATGGTTGAAATTTCATCCCTTCCAACTCGGAAAGGGCAGCAAGTCTCTGCTGCTCCGTAATAAATTCTCCATTCTGCATGTTTCGCAATACCTGATCTGTACGACCACCAATGTAAAGGGTAATGGAGCCCGTACCAATATTGGTACCCAAGAGTCCTATCTCAATATCATCATCGTCAATTTGCGAAACCTTGGTGATGGAACCATCGAGAACCTGCTCTTCAATTGCAGGTGTCACTTTCGTGCGTACATGTGAACCATAGGGGCTAAAGTACGACGGCCTCTGTGGGAGAGCAGCAAGTACCGAAGATTCGGCAAGAGTGAGGCCAGAAGCGGACTTCCCAAAATACACATGACTCGCCTGCTCTATGCCATACGCATTTTGCCCAAAGGGAATCCAGTTGAGATACAAATCGATGAGTTCTTCTTTGGAATATTGTGATTCTAATTGGCATCCCAAAATCAGCTCTTTTACCTTACGTATATAGCGATTCTCTTTTTGAAGATCGAGTGCATTTCTCGCAAGCTGACGAGTAATAGTAGAACCTCCACCCTGCTGTCCCAGAAGGAAAATCACACGGGCAATCGCACGGATGTCCAGACAACCACGTGTGTAAAATCTCTCATCTTCAATAGCAATAATTGCTTGTTTGGCATACTGAGGAATACGTGATCCATCGATATAAGTACGATCCTCTTCTTGAAAGAGACGATAGAGCTCTACTCCCTCTCTATCTGTAATCACCGTGCTCTGCGATGCGAGTAGATTGCGAGGATTCTCTATATCCGGCAACGTGATGTAGAGAAAGAGAAGAAATAAAATTCCGAGACCAAAGAGAAAGATCCCCATGCGAACTGCTGTATTGATGAGTCCCTTCAATCCTTTGGAAAGATCTATTTGAAAAATTCGGACAAGAAAATCCAGCACCTGGTGAACGTGCTTGTTTTGCATCAAAACGCTCATTCTTCCAGGTTTCTTCCTCGTATTGATATGCCGTGATTGAAAGTCATAAGAGGTCATAGAGAGGTATATACGCTCAAAATCACATCAAAGGGATAGTGCCGTACTATCATAGCTGTTCTGCCCCAAAAATTGATGGAAATACCTCGTAAATACTTGCAATGTATCGTGCATCAGAAAGTCAAATATGCTATACTATCTTGATGAAAACAAAAATTCTCAGCATTGTCTCTCTATGGCTAGTTCCTGCAATAGCAAGGGCTCAATGCACCTTTAGCAACAATACTTTTTCCGCAAGTAGCTGCTTCAACTGGAACTTGGGCGTAGGAAACCTCACTCCGGGCCAAGTGATTGGAAATATCATTGCTACACTTCGTGGTTCTATCGATGTAGTGGCAGCATGTGTTTTCTTTATCGGTGCGTTCTTTTACGGTATTTCCGCTGGGGATGAGAACAGGAAGAATACAGGAAAAAACATGATGATGGGCGCATTGATTGCTATTGCAATTGTGGAGGCTTCTACAGCAATCATGAATACAATACTTTACTTCGTCTACGGCTAAAGAAACCCATCAAAATGTTTTTGACTCTTGCAACCTAGCCTATAATGACAGCCTTCATACATGAGCACTCTTCCTATTCCTTCTTCGGATACACTCGAACGCCTCGAACAGGCAGAAAGGCTTAAATTGATAGGAGAACATGCAGAAGCGCTAAAGATTTTGGAAGAGTTACTCATAGAAGAT
>CAZLFU010000014.1:0-14574 GCA_964558895.1 uncultured Candidatus Peribacteria bacterium | reverse complement strand
TGAAGGATTACATAAATTTCCTTACTTCTGTCTCTACTTGCCTGTACGTGAGCAGTATGGACAGATTTCCAAGCAAGTTTAAGATCTCTCAGAAATGTATCGAAGTCTGCTCCACGCAGTACTTTGATGACACAGGTTCCTCCAGGTCTCAAAAACTCTTTTGCAGTCTCTAGGACGGCTTGTGAGAGTTCGATAGAGCGCCATTGGTCTATGTCTTGAATGCCACTAGTAGATGGTGCCAAATCCGAGAGAATGAGATCTACTCGTTTCAATCCTTTCTGATCCAGTAGTGTGCGCAGAGCTGCTCTATCTTCTATATCTTGTTGATGAGTGGTCACATTCTCTGCAATGGGTTCAATTTCCTGTACATCGATGCCAATTGCTCTTCCTTTATTTCCAATTTTTTTTGCAGTGTACTGCAACCAACTTCCGGGTGCTGCACCAAGATCGAGTACAGTCATCCCATTTCTAATCAACCGAAAGCGCTTATCCAATTCTTCCAATTTGTAAACAGAGCGTGCACGAAATCCTTCCTCTTTTGCTTTTCTACTCCAGCTATCATTGGGAATGTATCTCTTTGGCATATCTAGAGTAGGGGACTAATTTTAGGAATTCCAATAGCACGAGGATACTCCTTACTCGTTATAAATGTTTTCTCAAAAATAAGAAGTTGCCTCTTGCCCCAATCGCCGGGGAGTTCGTACACATACTGCTTGATGAGATGACACGAGAGCTCTGCACGTGCGAGGAGTGAGTCTTTCAATTCCTGATCAATCGTGAGACTTTTCCAGAGGATTATTTTCCCACCTACTTTTGTGAAGGGAGCACAGTATTCTAGGAGAGTATTGATAGGCGCGACTGCTCGCGAGAGCACAAGGTCGTATTGCTCACGGTGTACAGGATCATGCCCCAGTTCTTCCGATCGTCCTGCAAGCAGAGAGACATTTGTGAGTGCAAGTGTTTGCACAATCCTGTCTATAGCGTGCAGTTTTTTTTGTGTAGCATCCAACCCAACGCAATTCCATTCTGGTCTACAGATAGCAAGTGGCAGCAATGGAAACCCTCCACCAGTGCCAAGGTCTAAAATATTTTTTTGGAAAGCCAGTTTTTCCCCTACCTCTAATTTCTCCCCCTTCGGGGGAAGAGCTGGAGATGGGGGAAGATCTACATCCAAAACAGCAATACTATCGAGTACATTGCCTATCCAACATGCTTCTGGCGTGCGAAATGCAGAAAGGTTGATAGAGGCATTCTCCGCTAAAAACGCTTTCACCAGCTCTTCAAGCCGCTGTTGTTGCTCTGCAAGGATCATTTCTGGCACTATGGGGATAGAATAGGTTGTTATAGCGATTTCTCAATTCATTACTCACCATTTATGCCACACGCCAAGCGGATTGCAGAAACTCTCATCAATATCGGTGCGGTCAAACTTTCTGTCGATCCGCCATTTACGTGGACGAGCGGGATCAAATCTCCTATCTATTGCGATAATCGCATGATTTATAGTCACCCAGAAGCAAGAAATTTTGTGGTAGAGGCGTTGGTACATCGTGTAAAAAGTTTACATATCAATCCAGATATCATCGCAGGTACGGCTACCGCAGCTATCGGATGGGCAGCGCTCGTTGCAGATCGGCTTCAATTACCATTTGTGTATGTGCGATCCAAAGCTAAGGAGCATGGCACAAAAAAGCGTGTAGAAGGCGATCTTTCAAAGGAAAAGCATGTGGTCCTCATCGAAGATCTCATTTCTACGGGTGGCAGCGCTATCTCTTCTGTGGAAGCTTTGCGCGAAGAGGGGGCATCGCTTGTAACGGATGTTGTTGCCATTTTTACCTACGAGATGGTTTCAGCGGTCGAAAGAGCTCAGGAAGCTGGTGTGAAGTTGCATCCCCTTGCTACGTTTGCAGATCTCTTGGAAGTGGCAGTGGAGCAGGGGAGACTCGATGCAGATGAAGTAAGCAAAGTAAGTCACTTTGCGAGAGATCCACAAGGTTGGAGTGTATGAGTTGACTATTATAAATAGTAGTATTTTTGTCTGAATCGATTATACCAGAGGGAAAAAAACTAGAAGAGAAACATTCAACATTTAATGAAATCCATCAAATATTTAGAGACATCATAACAAGCTGAACCAAATGGTTGTACACCAAATTTGACATTGGAAATTAAACTTGTCAGGATTAGCAGTTGCATGAGAACTGAAGATTCGCAGGGTGGCACACAGCATGAGGTTGTCCGTTTATTTTGTGATGAATATGACAGTAGTATTACCGATTTAGCAGTGAGATGTGGTGGTTTTGATGCTTTACGTGATGAATTGGATTGTGTGGAAAATAGACTACGATTACGTCGACAATCATCACGAATGCCACGACTACAACATGGAGTATCTTGTCTGCGAAACGCTGTCTTCAAAATTCTAAAACTTCCTTGGAAGTACAATTAAAATTGCTTCAAAAAGCGCACATCTCCCTGATAAAAACTTCGCAGATCTGGAATCTGATGTTTGATCATAAGCATGCGTTCGATACCAAAGCCGAAGGCAAAACCTTGCCATTTTGTAGAGTCGATTCCTACATTTTTGAGAACCTGAGGATGTACCATACCGCACCCCACTACTTCCAACCATTTTCCTTCTCGGCTTTCTTCTTCATCTCCCTGCCAACGCATATCTACTTCCAATCCTGGCTCCACAAATGGAAAGAAGCCTGTGCGAAAACGAAATTCAGCATCCTGTGCAATGAGCTCACGGATAGCAGTTACCATGACAGCTTTCATATTTGCGAGAGAAATATCTTCTCCAATCATAAGTCCTTCAAACTGATGGAACATGGGAGAGTGCGTTGCATCTGCATCTTTGCGATACACTTTGCCCGGGAAGATAGCACGGAACGGTGGCTTGTGCTCCTGCATGTAGCGAATTTGCACGGGTGATGTATGCGTGCGTAGTACCAACCGATCTTTTCCTTTTTTGGAAGATTGAATTTGAAAAGTATCCTGAGCATCTCGTGCGGGGTGTGTCTCTGGAATGTTTAGAAAGTTGAAATTAAAATCTTCCGATTCAATTTCTGGGCCACTGGCAGTATCAAACCCCATGCGTCCAAATACTTCTTCTACTTGTCGTATAAATTCTGGAATCAGGTGCAAGTGCCCATGCGAACGCTCTGGAAGAGAGAGCGTGACATCAAATGAATCATTCTTACCCAAGTCAGAAAGTTTTTCATTTTTACACTGTTGTTTTCGCTCCTCAATCGCGTGATCCAATTTTTTCTTCCAATCATTGAGGTCCTTGGCAACTTCCTTACGTTTGGCTTCTGGCACATCACGCAAGCTCTGCATCGCAAGAGTCATGACACCACTTTTACGACCAAACAATCCCTGCTCCAGATTCTCAAGAGTGTTGATATCCTTGCAGCCTTGTATCTGCGTGAGGTAGTCATCCCATGATGGTGCATTGCTTGTCATAGTGCTTCAATAATAGAGGAAAAATGTTGCATGATATACTAAATACACGTTTCTAATGCTCCAGAGCTAATTCTACCAGAATAAATACTCCGTAAATCAGGAGTCCAATCCACCATGTAAGAAGCCCAAGTACATGAAAAAGTAACAGGAGAATACTGGCTATTCCTATAAATATTCCCTGCCGTAACGCTATGGAAAGAACTTTTCCATCATCCCAACTGTGGACAGGTATATAGTGCCAGAAGGCGAGAAGTAGGAGAGTGGAAACAGAACTAATACTCAAAAACATACTGACAAAAAAAGCTGGAACGGCTTGTGCGGGAGCAGAGAGAGGGCTTACTCGGAAGAGAACAATCAAGAGTGAAGTGACCGAGAGAAGTGCCGAAAGACTGATACCAAAGAGAAGATTATTCATACAGAACTACACAAGGTACATCGATGGATCTCTATTCTCTCTGTACTAGGCTTTTGGATCAATCTGTTTTTGCTCATCCAAAAATTTCTTTAGTGCTTGGAAGTCATCCAATAACGTTTGTCGCAAGCCTCCGTTATGAAGTGCAGCAGCAGGGTGATAGATCGGGAAAATAGTGATGGCATCTGTAAGTTTCTGTGGCGTGCCATGTGTATTGGTAATACTCAGCTTGGTGTAAAAGTGCCCAAGTGCGTGACGACCAAGAGGGACAATTACTTTGGGTTTCACAAGAGAAATTTCCAATTTGAGCCACGGCATGCATTGCTCTTTTTCTTCCGGAGTGGGATCTCTATTACTCGGTGGTCGATATTTTACTACATTGCTAATGTATACATCTTCTCGCTTGAGTCCGATACTTGAGAGTAATTCATCTAAAAATTTTCCTGCGGCACCTACAAAAGGTCTACCAAGCTCATCTTCTTTCTGTCCAGGTGCCTCACCAATAAACATAATCTCTGCATGAGGGTTTCCTTCGCCTAGCACTGCATTTGCAGTTTCGGAGAGAGGGCATCCCTTCCATTCCTTCAATGCGGATTGTAAGTCTGGCAATGTGAGTTCCATAAAAGCATCATAGCAGTTTTTCATTCAGTCGTTTCTAGTTTTTCGTTCAGTCGTTTTTCGTTTGTGTCACCATAGGCTGTTTCAAAGTTCTTCTTTTTCTCTGATCGACCGATTGAAGGTAGTGAATTAGCTTTGCAATCATGCTGCAGATTTTCCTAGTAGTTTCTGCTAGTTCATTAAATTCACTTTGAGTGACATAATTTTCATCAAGTGCATTGTAGAGATGAGATCGTACTTCACCTGCAGATCTCTTTGCATATCCTAGAAAATTAATAAATTCTGGGACAGTAAGAGATTCAAATCCTTCGGCAATGTTTGCTGGAACAGACCTTGTAGCTCGGGTAATTTGATCGATGAATGAAAAATCTCTTCGAACCGGTTCTTTTCTACAAATTGAACGTATTTTTCTTACAAGCTTTCTTCCTTCTTGCCATGCCTCTATATCTTCGAATGATGAAAATGTAGCCATAAGGGGCAAAAATACAGCAAAAAATAATGCTTACAAACATTTTCAAACGAAAAACGAGTAACCAAAAACTAATAACCTGCTTTCACTTTTGCTATCCTCTTTCTTACTTTTTCTTGTAAATCTGGATTCCCTTCAGCCAAGATTTTTATCGCAGAAAGCGCAGCGTTTTTTGGATTGAGAACAGTCATAACAGGTACATCAGAAGGCATCCGCAGACTAGAATGGAGGTCGATCATATACTCTTCCAAGCTTACAAATGGAGGACAATTTACCACAGGGTGAATACAACTACCGGCAACAACTCCGCCAAGTCCGTTACTCATTCCCACGACAGTAATGACAACTTGCGGTTGTGAGTCGTCATTGAGCTTCTGTATTTCTGCTACTACTTTCTCTGGTACTTTGTGAGCGGAAGCAACGATAATTTCGTACGGAACACCAAATTCCTTGAGCGTTTCCGCTATTTTCTCTGCATATTCTGTATCTGTGGTGGAGCCGAGTAGGAAGGTGACTTTCATTGTGATTGAAGAAAAGAACAGAAGAAGTATACAGAAGTGATTGTAATGCCAAAATGGCAATGATACCCTTTCTCGGCTTCACTTTGGTCTTTTCCAGTTTAGAAGTACATTTGTGCGCCCGTAGCTCAGCCCGGATAGAGCGTCTGGTTGCGGTCCAGAAGGTCGTAGGTTCAAATCCTGCCGGGCGCACCATCTATAACTGTTTCTTTGAAATCTTCATAACCTAGTTATCTGCGAGGAGGCTCCTCATAGCCCGTAGGGCGTCGTGGAGCCGGCCATCAAAAGAGAATTTTAGTGGTTTATGGCTTGTTGTGACATGTTCAAGTGGGCATGTTGGATGAAGAAACGTGAATAAATATGGGGCTGTAGCTCAGCTGGCTAGAGCACTTCCATGGCATGGAAGGGGTCAGGGGTTCAAATCCCCTCAGCTCCACCAAAAATTAGACGTTATTGTTGCTGATATAAAATATATTTATTAATATTTTCCTTGATGAGTCAATCTAATGGAAGACAGGTAGACATCGACAGGTTTTTAGGAAAAAACGAAGAAGTACATCTTCAGGATCTTGATGATCCAAGAAAGCAAAATGGACAATTGGCTCCTGCTGTAGCACGTAGTAATGCACTCTTGCAGGCTGCATGGGAAGCACGAGATACAAATCTAGTTCCCTGGATCCATATTTCATTACGCTGGCGATTACTCAAACTCACAAGTGCTCAGTTCGCAAAGGACGCAGGAATGAAAGGGTATTTTGCGGTAAGAACCATGGAGAATCCTACGATGAAGAGAGATTTGGGAATACATGATTCTGCTCATGCTTCTGTAGCTCATTTTATGCGTTTGCAAAACAGAGACGATCAACCGAAAGAATTATTGGAAGCTGGCACAGAAAGATTGATAGATGCCTTGGTAGAACCATACAGGCTACGGACGGAACGACTTCTTTTGTCTGAGCGCATCAAACAGGGGCCAACATCATTTGAAAGCAAGACAGCTGCGACAAAAAGCCTGAAAGCTCGTATTGCTAGGAAGAGAATAACCCCTTTTAACGAGATGGTTACCATGATGCGAGGATTATATTTTTCTGATACAGAAGAGCTAGCAAACAACAATCCTACTGTCTGGGCAGAAAAGCATATCCAACAAGCATACGAAGCTTTTGTAGAGGATCAAATTTCTTCGGGTACGCCGGCACAGATTGCTCAGGTCATGGCAGTTGTTCAGTTTATGGGGCATGAATTTACCAAGGATCAATTAAACGTATTGGGTCTTACTCAGATGACACGTAGGGCTCTAACACAAAAACAGGTGGTTTCGGTAGATAGACTCAAGCCTCTGGAAGAGAAGATGATTGCAACTCTTGGTGAAGAGCCAACAGAAGAATTCTATGATCTCTGGAGTGATGAATCTCGTAAGCTCAGTAGGAGAATGAATTCTAGTAAGCTGTTACGTGGAGCTATTGCAAATCTCAATGCAGAGCCGAGTGTGCTCTTACCAGCTTTCGACATTGACCCTTCTTGGGTAACAGGCCATGAAACAATGCGTTCAGCTCTCGAAAGAGGTCCATCAAAGAGAGTCCCTTTAATTGCCTTGGTGCATATTCTTGCGACCGACGAAAAAGAATTGAAGCAGTACGAGCAAAGAGCGAGATCAGATCTACGAAAAAGAAAAAGGGCAAATTTGACTCAGGCATCATTCAAATTACCAGCAGAATTGCAGTACTGTGGTATCGAAGTAGATGATTTAGGTTTTTCTCCTAAAGAGCGCGACGAGTATGCAGCTTTGCAACGAGGTGATGTATCAACTCTCAATGAGAAAGACATACTTCAACGTATGTATGACACAGCCCTTCGATTAAATGTTATACCTACATTACGGCGTTGGGTTGATAGCCAAGAACCACGTGATGCAGCATCTATGTTTGAATTACTTGCCATGCGCAAATCCCGTGGCATACGCGAGTTGGTAAAAAATGCGACAACGTCCGAAGCTACAGTCAGTGAGGTACGACGAAATACAATGCAGCCACAGCACGCATTGCTCCGAGCATTTGCAAAATCGGCAAATGTTATTCTGCCAGCTCATGTAGAAATTGATTCTCTTCTACGAACAGCGGACCAGGAGAAAGGAAACGGTCAAAAACCTCTTGGAAGAGCTATCAATGCACTTATTGTGCGTACGCATCGACATGTGAAGACATTTAGAAGAGAAAGTGATATCGATATTTCTGAGCGTACTTTTACAACATACGTTGCAGAAGCACTGGAGCGGGGCATTGCAAATCAAAAATTACTTTCCGAAATTGGATCCAAAGCAGAATCGGATGATCACGAAGTAGTTACAAAATGGCTTGAATTGCTTCTGAATTCAGATTCTGAGGCACAGGCATTTGGAATGTGGATTGCTGCAATGGAAAAAGAGAACAAACAAGATTATTTGGATGGACTTGAACATTTGCAAGATATGGTGAAGGAGAAAGTTGATTCCGATACAGAGAAGATGGAACTTGATGAGCTAATTGCCAGAAATTTTCAACTACACCGTTGGAAGTACGGCAAGATCAATCCTGAATCATCTCAAAAAGAAGATTTATCCTCACCGCAACAACGTGCAGCACTTAGGACATTGCTTTTGTTACCGGGCATTTCAAAAGAAGGACTACTATCGTTTTCAATGGAAGGAAGAAAGGAGAGGCGTGAAAATCATACTCGACGTGTTGTATCACTCATCCAAAATGCCGAACCCACGGATGCAAAGGTAATTGAATGTGTAAACTTGCTCATGTCGGGCGATGCATTTACAGAATCTGTATTTTATGGAGATAAAAGCATGCCTAGCTCGGGGTACAGAGTAGAAGTTTTTAGTAAACGACAAGAGCTAGATTTTAAAGATGGCCTGCATCTTGATGAGGACAATAGACATATTTCAAGTACAGACTCAGAATCAGACTCGGATGGGGTAGTGGAAGAAGATGAATGGGATGACTAATCAGTAGGTCCCCCCACAGCTCCACCAACATAAAATACGAGAAGAACAGTCTGTAGGAGTCTCAAATTACCGATTGAGAGAATAAGAAGTTCACCAGAATTTATTGATTTTCATACGTCAGGAGCGTTCAATATGCTTCGTGCCACGCAAAATAGGATGCGGACCGATGGCAGCATTCATTCTGGTCCTCCTTATCCTCCTCATTATTGGTTCCAACGAAGCCATCGGGTATTACTTCAGCCATTGTAACAATGTAGAGATTTTTGATTGTTTACTGCGAAACATGGAAGATGATGCCGAGGAAGAAGGCACGGTAGCAGCCAGTGGCGTCTATGACTACAAGGGATATTCCGTGACGATCACAGCGAATATTCCTCTCGAAGGCGGAGCCGTGACAGGGACCGTTTCTGGCACATGTGAAGGAAGTGTACGCGGGACATATAATGGACAGTCAAACGGTGTAATCAGTGGAACTATGTCGGGTGTCTGCGCACCATTCTTTGTAAACATCCCGGCAAGTGCCGATTTCACCGGAACGGTGAATAAAAGCGGCAAAACAGTTCCAATCAATTTTACCGGAAAGGGAGGAGGGTTCAGCCATGAAGGATCTATGGTCCTCTCGTATCCATAAGGCGTGTAATGTAGACAGGATGTACTTCTCTACGTATTCCACTGTTTTCCAAATTCCCCAATTCCCATTCGGTTTTTTCCTTCAAAAATGGTATGCTCCCCTTGAATTTTTTCTTTTCTTTTTCCCTTCACACTATGAAGTTTCGATCCCTTATAAGCTTCAGCACAATCGCTCTCCTTGCAGCCTGTGCTACGACAGTAGAACCAGAAGTACAAGAGCCACCAAAAGAGCTGCCAGAGGAGGTCTCTACGTTTACTGGAACAAGTTCTTCCATCGACTTGGAGAATAGTCATATTTCTTTTATTGGCAAAAGCAACATTATTAATCACGAAGGAAAATTTGAGAAATTTGATGCGACACTCACGCTCGACGATACAGATCCAGCAGATCTAGAATTAGCATCTATCGATGCTGTTTTGGATGCTACTAGCATCACTGCTGATGGCACTGGTGTAGAAGGACATCTTCAGAGAGAAGATTTCTTCAATACCGAGGTATACCCAGAGATTACATTTGAATCTAGCAAGATCGTGCACATAGAAGGTGATTCTTACGAGATCACTGGTGATCTCACAATTAAGGACACCACCAAGGAGGTCACTCTCGATGCGGAAATTACAGATGAGTCTATCCTCATAGAGTACGATCTTCCACGCCAAGATTTTGGTGTTGGAAATGATTCCTATGGTGATAAGCTTTTGGATCCATTGGTACCTGTAGAGGTAAAACTCATGTTTGAATAATGTCTGGTTTTTTCACGGTAAGTAGGCGTCTCCTCACTATTCTCTGCTTTACATTTATGTGCAGTGCCTGTGGGGAGACGCAATTTGTAGATGATCAAGCTGGAGACTCTTCCTCATCAGATTCTTTTGTTCAATCTTCTTCAGAGCCATCTTCTGTTCATAAGCAACTCGAGCAAATTCCTGCAGAGTTATCTATTGAGCATTTTTCCAAGATGCGTTTGGAAGGAACAGATTTCAAGCTTGTCTCAATGCTGGAAGATAACAATATCTATACGAGGTATCGCATTGAGTACAAAAGTAACGGACTTACCATCAGTGGCATCATGAATATTCCAAAGGGAGATGGGCCATTTCCATTGGTGATTCTCAATCATGGATACATAGATCCTGCAGTGTATACCAATGGAAGAGGGCTCAAGCGCGAACAGGATTACTTTGCACGGCACGGGTTTGCCGTTCTTCATTCCGATTACCGTGGTCATGCATTTTCCAATCCTAGCCCAGATGAGCGCAACGTCTATGATGCTGGTTTGGAATACAGCATGGATAGTGTGAATGCTATCAAAGCCCTCAAGGAAGCCAATATTTCATCTATCGATCTTAATCACATTGGCATGCTCGGTCATTCCATGGGTGGGGGAGTCACGTTGAATCTTGCCGTGGCATATCCAGACTTGATCGATGCAATCATCCTCTATGCTTCGGTCCATAGTGATGCGTGGGAAAATTTTGAACGGTGGAGGGATATGCGAGAAGAAGGGGATGCTACTCGTGAGATGCTAGGAACAAGAGAGGAGAATCCAGAATTGTGGGATGCACTGTCATCGCAAACATATCTCAAAAATATTCAGGTTCCTGTTCTTATTTTTCATGGCACAGATGATCAAGATGTTCCAAAGGAGTGGTCAGATGCACTTGTCGAGAAATTGAAAGGTCTTCAGAAGCAGGTAACGTACACTGAATATCCAGGAGAGAAGCATGAGTTCGCACAAGAGTGGCCAGACTTTATGGAAAAAAGTAGAGAGTTTCTTCTGGAAAATTTTTCGGATGTGCAGCAAGGGCAGCCATCTTCCAATTCTATTTTTGATTTACAACGCATCACGAAAAAACCATTTGGTATTCTCATCAATCCTTCCACTTCTCCCGTACAACCAGAAAAGTTTTCTGGGTATCACACAGGTGCAGATTTCGAAGTGGAAGATGGAGAAGAATCAACAAGGCTGGAAGTACGAGCACTGTGCTTTGGAGAGGTTGTCTATCGTCAATGGGTTCGAGGGTATGGTGGAGTGCTTGTACAGCGTTGTCTTTACGATGATCAACCTGTGACCGTGCTATATGGTCATCTTCAGCTTCCTTCCATTGATGCCAAAGTTGGTGACTCTCTCGGTAAGGGAGACTACGTCGGAGTTCTAGGGAAAGGCTTCAGTGAAGAAACGGATGGAGAAAGACCGCATCTCCATTTGGCGGTTCATAAAGGGGAAGTCATCGAGCTTCGGGGATATGTGGAGAGTGAAAATCAGTTAGGATCTTGGATAAATCCAGAAACTATTTTAGAAAATTGACAATAGCAAAGCTGAGTTGACAATACTAAATACAATAAATCGACATAGAAAATCTAAGCATACAAATGATTTCTCCTTTTCAAAGTTCTAAAATTCTTCGGTGATCATAAAAGGAATTTTCGTCATATTAGTGGCAGGATTCGGCCTTGGAGCTTATTTTGAACCTCCGCAGAGCAATGGTAGTAAATACTGTTATACAGGACTCATGATCAGTCTCTTGTTGCTTGTGCTTAACTTTTTTCTCTAAATAAACAGGATACACGGTTAAATGGCTAAATGGTTATATATTTATGATGCTCTTCGTGTCTAGCGAATCGAAGCAGATTATCCTCAATCGCTTGGGAACCATTTAGTCATTTAACCATTTAACCACTCAATAATGCATCCTCTTCTGTAGCAAAAACACACAAAACCTGCTATACTGTTATGATTTATGCACAAATTACATTTCTTTCTCACTCAGGGATTCTCTTGGCTTGTACAACCTGTGCATGCACAAATTAGTAATTGCCCACTCGGAGGAGGATGGAGCTGTGCGGTGGACCCAGTAGCGTATCTCTCTTCTACAATTATTACACCAGCAGCTATAGCATTTGGAGGATTACTAGGGGCAATGTTGGTGGTGTATACATTGAAACTTGTCTTGGGAGCTCGCGAGGAAGCACAAATTACAGAAGTAAAACAAGCATATGGGCATGCAATGCTAGGTGCAGTTTTGGTAGCAGCAGCCCAGTTTATTGCAAATAGTTTCACGACAGGCGGAACTGTCAATGCTGTCAATTTAGAGGTAACGGTTATTGATCGTATTATTCAGTTTGGACTAGCTCTTGTGTCAACACTTCTTGTTATTAATCTTGTTGTACAGGGTGCACGACTTATTCTTGCGCAAGATCAAGGACAAATTGATAACGCACGGAAGCAAATCTTACGGGGATTTTTTGCAACTGCTGCTGCTCTTCTCGCATTCCCTGTCGTACAAGGTTTTGGAATTCCCTTTGGAGGGGCAACAGGAGTAGCTGCAGAATTCGTTGGTGTAGCAAATTACCTCATTACCATCTTTGGTGGCCTTGCTGTGGTCGCTTTTGTGGTTGCAGGCATAATGATTATCCTCTCGGCAAATGAACAACTCAAAGATAATGCACGTAAGCTCATCATTGCCTCATCCGTTGCAATTGTGGCTGTTATTGTTGCCAGGGCAATCGTTTCACTCTTCCTTTAAATGAACTCAGTTCTCACCATTCTGTTGGCATCCTTCGCGTTTCTGCCACACGCACTCGCAGTGCCAGTGGGGCCTGGAGCCATCACCGATGTTGCGGGAGGAACACTCAATCCTGGTTTGGGAGGAGGAACATTCGGTGGTATCGCTCTCTTTATGGCTACAGGTGGAGGTATAGCAAGTACAGGAGGCTTTGTTCTTCTTGTAAATGTGCTTGCAGTTCTTGCGATTCTACTCTCTGCAATTCTTATTATTGTTCGTCAGGATGAAGGGGAACTAATACAGTTAAAAACAGTCATTGGTGTTTCTTTGTCTGCTGTCATTCTTGTGAATTTACGTGCGCCACTTCTTGGTATGTATCAAAATATCATCGGGGCACCTGCAACTGCAGCAACCATTGTGAGTGATGAAGCCATTGGGATTATTGATTTTATAGAGGTTCCGCTTGGAGTATTGGCTGTTCTTATGATTATTATCAGTGGAATTCGAGCAGTGATCAATTATGGCAGCGATGAAGGACTGACACAATTACGTCGCACAATTGTCTCAGTAGGATTTGGAATTGTTATTATAGCTTCCAAATTTATTATTCAGGGTTCTATCATTACTTCTGGGGCAAACCCTACAGGAGGGAACCCAAATGGCATTATTGATACTGTCGTCGATGTTATTAATATTGGTGTGGCCATTATGGGTCTTATGTCTGTTATTATGATTATTTACGCAGCTCTCTTGATGATTTTGAATACCGGAAATGATGAACAATATTCTAGAGCTCGTCGGCTTATTATTCGTGTAGCTATTGGACTCATTGTTCTTCTCAGTAGTGCCGTACTTGTGAACTTCTTAGTAATTGTTTCGTTTGGTTAAGCATTTCGGATAGCTTCTGCAATCTCACATGCACGGCGTGTTTCTTGTACATCATGCGTGCGAATATACGATGCACCATTGAGCACTGCAATGGCAGCTGCTGCCAATGTTCCTGGCAAACGGTCACTTGGTGGTAATTTTTCTATGCCAGAGAGAAAAGATTTTCTCGATGGACTAAGGTAGAGAGGGCTTCCAAGTTCTTGTAATTCAGGAAGTCGAGCTATCACCTGCATGGAGTATGTAGGAATACTGGAGAGAAAAAACCCCAGTCCAGGATCGAGAATAATATTCTCTTCGCGTATGCCAGATGAGAGTGCACTAGTTTTTCTTTCGCGTAGAAACTCTTTGATGTCTGCCATAACATTTTCATATTTTCGTTCTTCGGTTGTGGTGCGAGATGTCTCGTCTTTTGCAAACATGAGAACCAAGAGCGCATCTTGATCTTTGAGTGTATCAAACATGGTGGGGTCACCACGTCCTGCAGTCACGTCATTCACCATCATTGCACCTGCTTCTATTGCTGCAAGAGCGACAGGGGCTTTGTACGTATCGATAGAAAGTTTGCACTCTGGGAATTCTTTTTTGAGTGCTTCAATCACTGGAATGACTCTCTGCAATTCCTCTTCTGCGTTTACAGATTCTCTGTCTACGAATGTAGATTCTCCGCCTATATCAATAATGTCTGCACCTTCTTGGAGCATTTTTTCTGCATGATTAAGCGCAGAATCAAGCTTGGTGTACTTTCCACCATCATGATAGGAGTCGGGTGTAATATTCAGAATGCCGATGATTTGGAATTTGTAATTCTTGACCATCGTAGCCTTGGCGTAGTTAGTTGGAATTTGAAATCTTGAAAGATGCTTACATCCTACAATGTTTTCTATTCAAAATTCTAGATTCTATAGCAAAACCACTGCAATTTACTCCAAACATGTTCGTGTCCGCTGCACATGTTTGAGCGCGAAGCACTACATCAGTATTCTCCTTTCTAGCGCTCGAATGCCAAGTTGCGTAAGCAATCTTGGTTGAGAGCGCGCACAGGTCTGTAAGAAAGAAAGATGGCTTTGCGCGAGCT
>CAZLFU010000013.1:0-16410 GCA_964558895.1 uncultured Candidatus Peribacteria bacterium | reverse complement strand
GAAAGTAATTCTCCAAGTTTTGTCTTAAAAGGACCAATGCCCTGAAAAGCTAAAAAAATAGGTTTGCCTCGCAGCTTCGCGCAAAAAGCATGGACCCACCAAATAAAGCATGCATGCACAGATTCGGTGTCCGTAAAGAGTGATCCACCTCCAAATACTACACCATCTACTACTTTGAGTGCCTTCCATGTCTTCAGCCACTCACCAGAAAACAACGATCGGAATCCTGCTGGCAATCTCGGGAATTCCTTCATGCCACTTGGATCTGCCGAAAGAATGAACCAATCTACGTGGGTAAACTTCGTAAGGAAGTACTCTTTCAAAGCCTCGTCCCCCAAATTGCCCACGCCGTAGTTACCGACAAGAAGGTATCGCATGGCGATACTATACTCTTAAAATCAGACAAAGATTATTTCTTTTCCTCAGGCTGCTCTTCAACAACTGGAGTTGCGTGAGGTGTTTCTATTACAGGTTCCTCAACAAGTTCTTCTGTAGCAGCTTCTGCCTCAAGAACCTGATCTTCCCCAAGCACCTCTACCTCATCTTCCTGCGGCACTGCGATGTCAAACTCACCACTTGTGGTGAAACGCTCACTCAAACGTGCAGACTTTCCACGACGACCTCGGAGGAAGAAAAGCTTGGCACGACGAACTTTGGCCACCTTCTTTACCTCAATTTTCTCAATAGTTGATGAGTGAAGCGAATACACCTTCTCTACACCTACACCGGAAGCAATACGACGAACTGTGAAGGTGGAATCGGCTGCTGTATGACCCTTATGGAAAGAGATAACCAATCCTTCAAATACTTGCAAACGGCTCTTATCTCCTTCTTGAATGCGCTCAAACACGCGCACAGTGTACCCTGGACGGATCTCTGGCCTGGCCTTCAAAAAAGCCTTAGCCTGCGTATGAAGCTGTAAAGATGTCATAAAAGCCGCTGTAGGCTACAGATTCTTACAAGTGATGTAAAGGAAGAAATTGGGTTATTTAGGCAGGTAGGCTTGTAGGCTTAATTAGGATGTAGGTGATTGGGCTTGTAATTGAATTTTGCAATTTTCTACAAAATACTCCAGACATCTACTGCCTAACCTCCTACCCGCCTATTTGCCTAATTCCTACTTGCCTACCTGCCTACTTTCCTACCACCTACCGTCCTATTTCTCCTGAGCCTCCTCAATCTCCTTCTGAAGTATGTTGTAAACCGTCAAATGTCTTGGATCATTGAGAATATCGGAAATAAACCGATCTCGTAGGCTTAAGCGGTAGAGGAAGTCCCCTTCTGAGAAGATAGAATACTTTACATTCTTCAAGTTAGGATCCTGCAAAATCAACGCTTCGAGTACCTCTTTTTTAATATCACCAATAATAAGGAGATCTACCTTACTCTCTGTTCCTACAAAACTACCAGCCAGAACTATCAACTTGATACCATCTAGTTTCTTCAGGCCTGCCACAATAGGACTATCTGCCTGAATCTCTTTGGAGAAAATACTGCGAAGCTCTGGGTAGAGTGGAAAAGTGGTATCGATTCTGTAGTACTTCTTTCTGTTTCTGTGCCTTGCCTTCACAAGCCCGATACGACGAAGATTTTCTAATTCTCTACGAATAGAGTTGATCTGCTCATGGAGCAACCTTGTAAGCTCACGAATAAAATATTCCTCCTCTGGGTGCAGCAGGAACGTCGAGAGAAGCTTCACTCTCGTTTGGGAACTAAACAATGCCTTTAGAGCTACAGATGACATGTTCACAAATCGTACTCATGAATACCATAGTAGTGCAAGAAAATTGATCATATAATAGAATAGTAATTTTGTTCAATTTATAGGCTTATAGAAGCCAAAAAATTTAAATTCAACCATAAATTACTTAACTACATGAATAAATTTTATACTCATATTTTTTGGCTATCTATGTTCTAACATAACTTTTTTGATCAAAATGGGATTATTTTGCTAAAAAGTAGCATTGTAGAAAAAGGTGAAATTTGCTATACTATTTTGATGCATAAAAGAAATAAAATTCTTATTGGTCTCTTGAGTACTGTTGTTCTTGTGGGGACAGTGAAACATTTTGGATGGGTAGATTGTCTTGGTATGCCAGCAAGTTTTGCACAAGATCCACTCGGAAGAACACAGGGCACTGAAAATTTGTGTGTAAGTACGTACAACCTCATCGCACAAGGAATTGGATTGATGCATTATGTGGCATTCTTGCTTTTTGGAATCATTGAACCGTTACTGAATCCAGATTTTGTACTAAGACTGAACAATCTAACTTCTGCTTCTGGCGCCCCTATCGGATTAACACTGAATAAAATTTGGCAGATAATGCGCAATGTGACCAATCTTGCACTTGCATTTGGTCTTGTTGTTGGAGTTGTGTATACGATTGTCACTGCAAATGGAGGTCTTAGCCAGATGCTACCACGATTTATTCTTTCCATCATTTTGGTGAATTTTTCTTGGTTCTTCCCTCAGGTAATTTTGGAGGCAGCTACAGTAATGAGCGCTTCAATTTATAATTTACCAAATACAATTGGAACAAACTGTCAAATATATAAAAACGGGAGTCCCACTGGTCCTTGCCAGTATGTAAATCAAATTATTTTACAGCCATTCGAAGCGGCACAATGCGCAGGAATGAGCAATGTCTATGACACGTTATGCTACAACACTGCACCTATCACTCCTGCAACAAATTCTCCATATGTAATCCTCAATGGACTTATTTACAATATGGCTAGATTGAAAGATCTACCACTTATTTCTGCAACGCCTTCTGGCTTTGTCAATGCTCCACCAGGGCCTTCTACAGTCGGACCTGTGACAGAATGCTTCTACTACCTCACTCGCATTTTCATGAATGCAGTGCTGATGATGATGTCTTTCTTCCCATTGATAGCTTTGACCCTTGCTCTCTTGGTACGTATTCCAATTATCTGGCTCACGACAGCATTTATGCCTTTGGTATTTATAGGAGTGGCCGCGAGGAGAATGATCCCTGCAGAAATTGATCCCGTTGATAAGATCTTCAAAACTTTTATTAGCGCAGCATTTATGCCTGTGTACGTTGCTGTCCCTATTGCAGTTGGCTTCATTATGCTCTCTGCATTGGGTTCTACCAGCGGAGCTGGTTTTGGTGGCATGCTCGCCGGGGCTCAAGGACAAATCGTTGCAGGTATTGCTAGCTTCTGGGATGTCCTCTGGATGGCAATGGCAGGCATTATTATGTGGGTAGGTGTGTTTACAGCTCTTGCAACACAAAAGATTACAGCAGGACTTACCAATTCTATTAAGCACTTTGGACAAGGAGTGATGAAGGCAGGCCTTTCTATTCCATTTGTTGTTCCAATTCTCCCAGGACCTACTGGTTTGCAATCTGTTCGGGATGCTGCAGCTAAACCTATGGAGGCGGTAGAAAACCTAAAACTCCGAGGTGGCTCACGAGGACTTGGTATTGGAGCATCTACAGGAGATCGTCAAAAAGGTGGCACTTCTGGAGGTACAGCAACAAACAACATTACAATAAATATACAAGATGCTACTAAAATTCATGCTGAAATAGCAAACCTTGGAATGGGCCATGCTGATGATCAACTTGTTAAGCTGAGACAGGAGCTCATTCAAAAACATAGACCAACAAATCCTGACACTGCTAGATTTACAGACGATCAAGTAAAAGATGTTCTGGAAAACAAATTACCAGCTGGTTCAACATTTACACAACAGCAGCTCATCGACATCGCAGCTAGGATTAATACGACCGATAAAATAAAACAGAGAGCATCAACTCCCTAACTCTACTCTCTCTTCTTCAACTCACGAAGGTAGACTTCCAAAATGTCACCTTCCTGTATTGGTGTCGTTGCATCTGTACGCATACCACACTCTGCACCTTCTTTGGCTTCTTTGATGTCTTTATCTACATGCTTGAGAGACGTGATACGTCCTGTTCCTACTTCTACACCAGACCGCATCAACCGGAATGGCAAACGCTTAATGAGACCATCTGTCACGCGACCTCCAATAATTTGTTCGGATCGCTTGGTAAGGAAAACCGCTCTTACTTCCAGGTGACCGTAGATCTTCTCTTCTTCGGATGGTTCTACAAGACCCTTCACCAAAGCTTCCACATCTTCGAAGAGTGTGTAAATAACATCGTACTCACGTACCTCCACACCCTCTCGTTCTGCAGTCCTGCGTACATTGCTTGGCACCTGCGCATGGAAGGAAATCACAAATCCATCGCTCGCTGCAGCCATCATCACATCTGTTTCGGAGACTGCGCCAATGGCTCCGTGAATCACCTTCACACTTACTTCGTCGGTCACAATCTTCACAAGAGACCCTTTGATAGCCTCCAGTGACCCCTGCGTATCTGCCTTTACGACCAATTTAAGCTGCTTCAGTTTTCCTTCGGAAAGCCTGCTTACCAAGTCCGAGAAGCTACGCTTTTTGTGCTGTTCTACTTGAAGCATGGCAACCTCTACCATTTCTCTCGCTTGTCGCTCTGTGGGAACAACTTGCAAGATATCTCCTACTTCCGACACAGAAGTACAACCAGAAATACGCACAGCTCCAGAAGGAGGCACATCATCCAGACGCTTCCCCGTTGCATCCATCATGGCACGTACTTTTCCTGTCGTAACGCCACAGATGAAAATATCACCTACACGCAGTGTTCCTGCATTCACCACTACAGTTGCCAGTGGTCCATGCGAAGGGTCCAAATGACTCTCGATGACAGTTGCCACTGCATCTCTAGTGGGATTTGCTTTGAGTTCTGCCAACTCTGCAAGGAGCGCAATGTGTTCCAAAAGCTCTGGAATACCCTGCTTTGTCTTGGCGCTGCAAGGAACCATAGGCGTCTTGCCACCCCAGTCTTCTGCCTGCAAACCTTGACCAGCCAACTCCCCTTTCACTCGCTCTAGGTCTGCATTGGGACGATCAATTTTATTGATAGCTACGAGAATGGGTACACCAGCATCCTTGGCATGGTTGATTGCTTCGATGGTGGTTGGCTTTACACCTTCTTCTGCCGACACAACTATAATTGCAATATCTGTTACCTGTGCACCGCGTGCACGCATGGCCGTGAAAGCCTCATGACCAGGCGTATCCAAAAACGTAATAGGATGAATGACACCATCGGAAGTTGTGTGTACTACCTGATAGGCTCCGATGTGTTGTGTGATACCACCTGCTTCCCCATCGACTACATTGGTTTCGCGAATCGCATCCAAAATTGCTGTCTTCCCATGGTCGACATGCCCCATCACCACCACAATTGGCGGCCTAGTTGTTAAGTTTTCTGGATCATCTTTGAGGAGTTCATCCAAGTTTCCGCTCAGCAGGTGTTCGATCACTGCAACCGATTGACCCTTCTGTACATCTACTCCGAGGTCTGCTGCCACAATCGCTGCAGTATCAAAATCAATTGTCTGATTGATAGTCGCCATCACACCGTTCTTCATAAGTGCCTGAATAACCTGTGGTATCTGTACTCCTGTTTTTTCCGCAAATTCTTTTATAGTAATCTGGTCTGGAAGCACAATGATTCCCTCCTTTTTCTTAATTTGCTCCTGATGAATACTCTTTGCTGGTGCCTGTGACTTTGGAGATTCTCCCTTCTTCTGTGCTACTTGTTTGGTCTCGGATGAAGACTCATTCTTGCTGAGTACCTCTTCCTGTTTTTTGATGGCATCTTGAGAAACATCTTCCAGAGAAAGTTTACGAAGAACATTGAGAGAGGAAGCCTGTTGTACCACTGGCTTCTGCGTCTCTTGCTCGCCTTCCTCTTCTCCATCTTCGTCATCTTCCGCTACACGCTCCTGAGGCTCTACATCATCTACCTGTAAACCAAGAGCGTTCATATCGATCTCTATTCCCTTCTGACGCGCAAAAAAGCGCAATACACCCTGCGCGAGATTATCAGGAATCTCACGATCGGTCGCTTTGACGCCAAAGTCCACTTTGGCAAGCTCATGCCGGAGTTCTTGTCCGGTCATACCCAATGCTTTTGCAACCTGCACAAGGCGCATAAAATTACGTAAAAAGCCAAGAACAGTCTAACAGACTGTGTAAAGACCACAAGTAAAAGCGCAAAAGAAGGCGCACTTATGATGCTGAGACAACCCAGTCAGTCTCCTTCGATACACCTGCTTGTCATCTTGAGTAGCCACGTCGCTCGCGAGCGACGTGGCGTATCGAAAGAGGCAAGCAGGCACTCAGTATGACATGACTGGGTTGTCTCGAAGTATGATATTTACTGTGCTGAGGCTTGATCATCATTCTCTGTAATCTGCTCCACAATTCCCTGTGAAGAGGACTGCTCTTTGTTCTGTTGCATCTCCTCGAGGATGTCTACTCCTGTTGGCTTTTTTGGCTCGGGAGCCTTCTTTGGAAGTGGTTTCTCTTCCTTCATTTCTGTTTCTTTCTGAGGAACCTGTGGTTTCTCCTCCTCTCGTACATACACCTCTACTTCTTTTCGCTGCTCTGCCATGCCAGCTTTGAGTTGCTGTACACACTCCAAAACCTGCAGTTGGAAGTTATCGAAATGTGCAATACGAAAACCTGCAGCTCTAGGGTGCCCACCTCCTCCAAATAACTTCGAAACTAGTCTACTCACATCGATGGCAGTAGTAGACCGTGTACTGGCTTTGAGTCCACCATGTTCCAATTCTGTGAAGAGCACATGCACATCTGCATCAGGGATAGTAGAAATAAGTTCATCCAAAATACCCGATGTCTCTTTGCTGGTTGCTTCCATCTCCTGCAAATCTTCTTTGCTAATAGCCGACCAGACAATGCCAGCCTGCGGATCTATCTGAATATGATTGAGCGCACGTCCCCAAATCTTGAGTGTGCTGAGTGGCTTGGTTTTATAGATATGCTGAATAATTTCTTGTTGCCTTGCTCCCATCTCGAGCAGGTCTGCCGCAACCTCGAGTGAGCGAGGGGTCGTATTGGGATTTTGGAAGCTTCTCGTATCGGTGATAAGCCCGGTAAGGAGAAGAGTTGCAATATCTGGAGTAATTTTCCCTTTAAACGATGGCACTTGCATAAACCATTCATAGAGAAGTTCTGTCGCGCTCGCAGCAGTAGGATCGATAAGTTGTAACTGACCGTACTTTGTATTGCTAATGTGGTGATCCACATTGAGTACGGGAATAGAGGAAAAGAAATCGATATGGTCACTATACACAGAGCCAAGCAAATTCAAGTCTGCAGTGTCTACTATCACAATGAGATCGTAATTCTTCTCCCCCTCTCCAAAGGTAATGTTCTGGGAAGTGAGGCGACCTTTCTTTGGCACTACGATAATATTTACTTTGTTGTCCTCTACGGTATACCGCAACTTATCTACTTCCACACCATCTGCAAGATTGACGGTAATGACAAAATTCTGACTTTCTGGAATTTCTTGAATCAGCTTTTCAAACCCTGGCAAAAACCCAAGGGAATCTGGTGGCGTATCTGGGCAGATAACTGTGACCTCCTTTCCAAGGCTCTGGAAGAGCTGATAACAGGCCAAAGCGCTCCCAAGGCCATCTGGATCCACATTGGCGTGTGGAATGATTAGAATGCGCTTATGCTCCTCTATAGCCTTGGTGGCTGCCGCAAAGTCGTGTGGTTGAAGTACCATTAACGTATTATTATAACATAATTATATAAATAAATCAACTATCTCGTTTCAAGTGCCTTATACAGTCAAATTTTGCATAAGGGGACATGAAAGCAGATTTTGTTTTTACTGACAACTCATCTCTCTTACAAAGATGCCTAGATTTGTAGGAGACAGGGTTCTAGCAGGTAATTCTGGCGGTAGCTTTGCTGTTCTTGTATTTTATGAAAGTTCAGAGCGTAGTTTCGGCCTACACTAAAGTTTCGGCCGACAAGCAGTTGGTTCTCTGCTATTATGAAAACACGGGGCGTAGTTCAGTTGGTAGAATACACGGCTGGGGGTCGTGTGGTCGCTGGTTCGAGCCCAGTCGCCCCGACCAAGAATATAAGGGAGTCCAGCAAGCCACGCCGAAGCGGAGCGAAGGCTGGTCGCCCCGACCAAAAATAGACAAATGAAAGATCCTGCAATACTCTAAACACGCGAGAAGTTTACCCTGAGCAAATTGAGGATTAATTTGACGAAGGGAGCCCAGCGAGCCACGCCGAAGTCAGACCGAGGCTGACGAAGGCTGGTCGCCCCGACCAAAAATAGACAAATGAAAGATCCTGCAATATCGAGAAAAAACGTTATTGAATTCAAAACGGTGAGTGATACTTCGCTTTCTTACCAAGCTGTTCCTCAATTCGAAGAAGCTCATTGTACTTACACACACGATCTGTCCTACTCAAGGAACCTGTCTTGATCTGCCCAGTTTTCAAACCCACTGCCAAGTGGGCGATAAAGGTATCTTCCGTTTCGCCACTGCGGTGGCTTACCACTGCATTCCACCCGTTGTTCTGTGCTAGCTGGATAGCATCTACTGTCTCACTCACTGTTCCAATTTGATTAAGTTTGATGAGAACTGCATTCGCATTTTTGCCATTTATCGCTTTTTGAATCCTCTCTACATTTGTCACAAGTAGATCATCTCCTACAAGCTGCATGCTCTCCCCCATCACATTCATCATGGCAGCAAAGCCATCCCAGTCATCTTCGCTGTGGCTATCTTCGATACTCACGAGAGGATATCTACTGCAAAGCATCTGATATTTAGCAGTGAATGCATCAGAAGAAAGTGACTCACCATCAATTGTATACTGACCATCCTGGAAAAATTCCGATGCTGCCGCATCGATCGCAAGTTTTACTCTGCCAGTATAACCAGCACTATCAATTGCCTGGAGGAGAAGATCGAAGGCATCCTCACTTCCTGTAAGGTGCGGAGCAAAACCACCTTCATCACCTACAGAAGTGATATGACCAGCATCTTTGAGAATCTTTTTGAGAGTATGAAAGACCTCTGTACCTGCACGGAGTGCATCCGAAAAACTTTCAAACTCAGTCGGGACAATCATGCATTCCTGGAAAGAGAGACCACTATCTGCATGCGCTCCACCATTGATTACATTCATGAGCGGCACAGGTAAGAACGATGGATCCTGCACATCAAATTGATTGGCGAGAGATTGCCAAAGAGGAAGGCCTTCGGAAACTGCTCGTGCTCTGGCCACTGCCATGGAAGCACCCAAAATTGCATTGGCACCTAGCTTAGATTTATTGGGAGTGCCATCGAGGTCCAGTAGTGTTTGGTCAATAGTTCGCTGATCTGCTACAGGCATTCCCTTCAGAGCATCTGCAATTACACCATCTACAGCCTCTACTGCCTTGTGTACCGATTTTCCACCATAGATGCTTTTATCATCATCTCGCAGCTCCAAGGCTTCGTGCGAGCCTGTAGAAGCACCAGAAGGCACAGCAGCTCTACCAAAAGAACCGTCTTCCAGTGTGCAATCAACTTCTACAGTGGGATTCCCTCGAGAATCAAGAATCTGTCGTGCACGAAGTGAAGAAAGAGTAGACATAAGAGAAGCGTAAAAATTCCTCCCTACTGTATAGGAGAGAGATAGGAAACAGGAAATTATTTTTTATCACCCTAGCCGTCGCCCTCACCCTTGTTCCCTCTCCCATGATGGGAGAGGGAAGCTCTGGATAGGATCCTCATAACTTTTACTTGTTATACAGAGCTCCCTTCTCCCTTACAGGGAGAAGGGCCGGGGATAAGGGCAAAGATGCCTCAAGAACGAGCAAGAGCCCTCTTATGCAACGTGGATGTATATCCTGCAATCATCAAGATACTCATAGCTGCCATACCTCCACCAGAAGCAGGGAGTGCATTGGGCTTAGAATCAACATCTCTCAGTTCTCCACCTGTTCCTGTTATCTCTGGGTCTGGCATATCTACAAATGCGAGATCTGGCTCATCGGAAGAGGAGCTACTTTCATCTTCCGAAGAAACACTAGAGCCTTGTTCCAGTCTTTTTTCTATACGTTCGCGGCGTCGCTCAATGGCACGAAGCCTCTGGCGCCAAGCCTCTTCGGACTCATCTTCAGATTTAGCAAGATTGGCCAACTCCCCTGTTCCAGATGTTGTAGGCTCTACCTTTGTAAGTAGATGGCTTCCTGTACCAAGTAACTGAGACCATGCACCACCATTCCAGAGCATGGATGCAATCTGTGCATTCCAGTCGTCCTCGGAAAATTCGAATGCGAGAGCCAGCGCTGTAAAGGGAACAAGAGCAACAAGAAGGAGAGCAATTCTCTGCTCTCGCCTTCGAATCACATGGAGACAGAAAAGAGTAATGAGAACGAATCCAAGTGCTACGAGTGGAAGTGTCCACCCCCATGTAAGAATGACAAGAACAGAACTAAGTGCTGGGAAATAAAGCGTAGCGGTTTGAAGGAGGAACCACACGAGGAGAATGGCCACTGGCACCCAGTGTAAAAGGCGAAAATAGTAGTCTGCCCTATCTCTCCTAAAAATCGGAGACAGGAAAAGTGGATAGAGTAGTGCCAACACAAACAGCACTGCCCATGGGATAATTCCGGTTGGAAGTGCTGGGAGCAGAGCTGCAAAAAAGCCCGTCACCGCAATGATGACTCCTAGAAGGAACACGAAGAATGTTTCGGTGGCGTGCTTGAGAGGCATAGGAGGAGTATGATCCCCAGTTTGGAACCCTCTGTCAACCAAACTTAGCGTCATCGAACACGAAAAAGGTTCAACACCTACGGTGAGTGACGGGTTGCGGGTTGCGGGTTACTAGTTACCATCCTTCGCCAAGGCTTCGGCTGGCAGGCGGGTTACGGGTTTTCAAGTCGCAACTGGCATGCTTGCTACTCGTATTTTCTTAATAAGGTTTCCAATGCCATCTTTGTATCACTGCTAATGGAATATTTGTCATTACCTTCATTTTGGAGAACTTTTTGGTTAGTACAAAGTTCCAATAATGCTTCTACTTCTTCATCTGGCAGCGGTTGACCGCTCTGCTCATTCTTGCAACAAATTGCTGCAAAATGCTTCTTATGAAAGATTGCAGGCGAAGGAACAAATACTGCTGGATACAGAAAGGCACGCTCCAATTTTCCCCGAGGATCTGTTCCAAGAACTCCTTCCAGCTCTGGTCTATTTTCAAGTATTTCATCTAGAAGACCTTGAAATTCTTGTGGGGTTGTATCTCCAGTAATTAAATCAGTGACTCTTCGTTCCTGGCTCATATAATTTATTATACTTAAATATGCTGGTTTGTCCAATTTTGATGAGTGGTATGGGCGAGTGACGGTTGACTAGTGGCGAGTGAAGAACTCGTAACTCGTAACTCGTAACTCGAAACCAGGAACCCGTAACCAGAAACCCGTCACCCGTAACCCGTCTACAACCACTTCTTCCTTGCAAAGTACAGAACAAGACTAGTGGCACACATTACCATAAGGAAGAGAATACCGATAAACACCAAAGGATCATTCTGATATGGTAATCCCACGTTCATACCGTACAAACCTGTAAGGAATGTAAGCGGAAGCATGATGACAGAAAAAATTGTAAGTACCCGGATAACCTCATTGGTTTTGTGACCTAGCCATGTCTCGTGTGTATCCTGGAGAGCCTCACTCATTTCCTTTGCAGTATCCAAAAGCGACCACTGGCGCTCGATGGCATCGAGAATATCGTCAAAGTAGAGAGCAAGTTCATCAGACACAAACTTCTTATTTTTGTGCTCCAATGTAGCAATAAGTGTCCTCTGAGGAAGAAGAATGCTCCGCATGGTAATAATGTTTCTTTTCAGAATCATCACATCACGAAGTAAATCTACTTCCTCGTCACTCTCAAAGAGCTCATCTTCTATGCGTCTTAAGTCTTTATGCACATTATCCACCAACGGGAACACTTCATCAAAAAATGCACTCATAAGTTCGTACAGAAAAAATCCTGTACCGTGTTCCAAATATTCTGTGCGTTTTGCATGGGAGTCTTTCAACTGCGTCCACATGGTATCCAAAATGGAAATTTTTCCCTGATGCAAGGTGATAATGAAATCCTGCCCCAAAAATATATTCACTTCTTCTTTGAGGACACGCCTACTTCGCTGATGAATGTAGGGAATATGAAAAACAAGAAAGAGATACTGATCGTACTCTTCTACTTTTGGCCTCTCATGCTCGCTTAAACAGTCCTCTATATCCAATTCGTGAAAACCGTACTTCTCCTGGAGAGACCGTATATCCGATTCCTTAGGATTTGGATCATCGTGCCACGTGATACCTTTGTACGTAAGTGATCGCATGAAAAAAAACGAGGAGATCGAGAAAGTTCCCCCCTATTCAAAATGTTTCATCTCAAGGATGCAAGAAGATATCGCAAACTACTGTAGACGTAGGGAAGATTCGCACGCGAAACACCTCCTAGCGAGCAGCCTTTTTTTTCGGCAAATATTTGTCCCGAGGATCCAGCACTACTTCTACTGGCATTTTCTCGTAATGTTTTGCACGAAACCTTCGTACTTGAAATGCCAAATAAAGCAACAAGGCAAGAGCCCACACAATCCACCAGATTCTCATCGAAATATAGCTGATGCCTTCCACGCGAGAAACCACAAGGAAGAGACCGACAAAACCAAACCAAAAGCTCGAAGAAGCCCATGAGTTACTCAGTCTCTTGGTAACAGGGTTTTGGAGCTTCTTTCGCCACATTGCAATGGCAAAACGGGCTGCTATGAGAAGCAGGCACAGTATCAACAAGAGAATAACCCGAGGGTTATTGTAGGTAGAAGTTCCTAAATTGGGCCAGAAGAGATACGTGAAGATTGCCATACGTGAAGTGGAGAAATACTACTACGAAACTTTTGAAGAGCTAGCTTTTTTTGCCTTTGTTGTCGGCTTTTCTTCCGAGGTCACTTTGGAAGTGGCTTGCGCAGGTTTACGCGAGAGAAGCTCCGTAAGCATTGTTTCTACTTCTCTCTCTTTGATGGTGCGCGCAGGACGAACGAGCAAGTAAAGTAAAAAACCTACAAACGGGAGAATGGCAACGAGGGCAATGGAAAAGAACATGTAGAGAAATGAGTTAGACCGCAGAAGAATATCTCGTGTGGTAAAGAACACAAGAAACACTGCGAGAGCTCCAAGGAGAAGAAGTGCTGCTTGTAGAGATCTCAAAAAAGGATCATCTGCAAGGAAAACAAACCAAGGATCGAGAAGTGATGTAGGAAGCATGCTCGACATTAGAGATGAGGGTACTTTCTTCGATGGACAACAACGTACACGACAGTAGCGAGTAATGCTAGTATCGCAAGAAACTGACTGAAGCGTAATTCAAAAGTAGCAAATGGAAGCGATGGTCGAAGAAGTAAATATCCTCCAAATACAACCATCAAAATTGTTTCGTACATGATGAGTGCACGTTTGGATATGGTAAGTTCGATAGTGGCAAATACTCCCAAGCTAAGAAAGAGCGCAATAAGCACACCAAAATCGAGTTTGGTCGCAAAGACAGGAATACTAAAGTCTCCTCGAAAGTATTCGAGAAAAAACGTAACAATACTCCCAATTACAATTGCAAAGAGAGTTTCCTCCCCTGCTCGCTTGGCATAGCGCCGAACTATCAAAAGAAGAAATGCGAGAAGAAAAAAGAAGACTGCGTAATATAACTGCACAGGATGGACAGGTACCACATAGCGAACGTTCATAGCATCGTAGGTGACACCCCAGAAAATATCTGTTGGCTATCCATACGCATTGCCCGATGCAAATTTTCCCATCCATTCAAAAAAGAGACCAAAAGTTGTCGCGGGAACCAGTACATCCAGCCATTGAAGATACGTTGCACGATGAGATCTTGTTGCCCAATAGAGCACTATAGCAATACCCATTGCACCTCCAAGAAAACTAAAACCACCATCCCAGAAGATAAAGATCCTCAATGGGTCTCGTACATAGATACGATACTCTGCAAGCAGTGCAACAATGCGACCACAAAGAAAAAACGTTGCCACGTAGCGCCACGCATGATCTCGCAAATGCTGGAGAGAGAGATGAGCACTCTGGGAAAGACGAAGAAAAAACTCTGTAGAAAGCCAAATTCCTAAGAGAAGAAATACAACACGCGTCCAGACAAGAAACGGCCCGACGGCAACGGCTTCGAACATACAAGTAGCATAGCAAAGTCTTGCGCTGGGAGAAATGCCTAGAAGAAATAGCTACACATTCTGTTTTTTCGCTTCGCACCATGGGTATACTTCTCGTGTTATGACGTATTTAGATCACGCCGCCACTACACCTATAGATCCTCGTGTTCTCGCAGCGATGGAGCCACATCTGCATGAAACATGGGGCAATCCTTCGTCGGCGCATCGCAAAGGAAGAGAAGCTCGCAAGGCAATGGATGAGAGCAGGCAAACAATTGCCAAGTGTTTGCGTGTAAAAGCTCACGAAGTGATTTTCACCTCGAGTGGAAGCGAAGGAAATTCGCTCGCACTCTTTGGATCTGCAGAACAATGGTTGCTAAATCACAAATCTCCCGGGCATATCATCTCTCTTAGCACAGAACATTCTTGTAGTCTCAAAGCTATTGATGTTCTCCAGAAGAAAGGATGGAAAATTACGCTGCTTCCTGTAAAAGATGATGGAATCCTCGACTTACATCATCTTCGAGATGCACTGGCTGACGAAACGACACTCGTGAGTATCCAGTGGGCAAATAGTGAAATAGGAACCATTCAACCCATCGAAGAGATTGCAGCGCTTTGCCAGAATGCAGGAGTTCCCTTTCATTGTGATGCTGTGCAGGCAATTGGTCAGCTAGCACTCCCAAAAGTTCTCCCCGATATGATGACCATTGCTGCTCACAAATTTTATGGACCCAAAGGGATTGGGGTACTCACTGTGCGAGAAGGTGTTCGTTTGCAACCACAGGTGATGGGAGGCGGACAGGAGTTTGACCTCCGTGCAGGAACGGAAAACGTTCCAGGAATGGTTGGAATGGCAGTAGCGCTCCAATTGGCAATGGAAGAATTGGAATCCAATGCAAAGCATTGGACTTCTCTGCGCGATTGGTTTATCGAAAAGATTCTCGAACTACCTGGCACCTCTCTCAATGGTTCACAGGAAGAGAGACTCCCCAATAATGTAAATATTCACTTTCAAAACAAAAGTGCAGAAACACTGGTTATTCAACTGGATGAAAAAGGTATCTACGTGTCTTCTGGCTCGGCCTGCGCAACAGGTGCAACCGAACCCAGTCATGTTCTCCAGGCCCTGGGGCGCTCCCGAGGAGAAGCAATGCAAAACATTCGCTTTAGTCTTGGAAAAGATACGACAAAAGAAGAACTAAAACAGGTTGTGGAGGTGTTGGAAAAAATTCTTGCATGATCGAAAATGATACCTGTGGAGACGTGCCTCAGGCACGTCCCCACAGGTATATGGTAAACATTATTTTTTTCGCTTTGCGATAAACCCAACCAATGCCATCAAAATAATGGCACCAATAACTGCTGAGACAACAGAGCCTAGAAATCCTCCAGAACCCCAGCCAAGGAAGCTAGAGAGAATGCCACCAATACCAGCGCCGAAAATTCCGATAATCATATTCCCAAAGACGCCATAGCCGCGACCTTGCATAATACGACCAGCAATCCATCCGGCAAATGCACCAATGAGGATAAACCAGAGAAGGTTCCAACCAATGTAATCGTAGAAAAAATCCATACGTGAAGAGGGGTAATTTCTGCAAGTGTAACAACAAAGAGAAGAATTATGAATATTGAATTATGAATTATGGTTCATTATTCGTTCTGAATTCTGAATTCAAGATTCAAAATTCTCACTTAAAAGCTGCTTTCCAATTTCCTCTCTACAACATCACTCACCGTCTTCTTCATAAATTCATCGAAAGGAGCTTCTGTTTGGGTTTCTGTCTTCGTGGAACGCACTGTTACAGACTTTCCTTCTACCTCTTTGTCTCCAAGAACGAGAAGATAAGGAACCTTGGTCTTTTGTCCTTCTCGGATGCGCTTTCCCAAAGATTCCGAAGGATCCAGATAGACCGTACGAATCCCCTTCTCTTTGAGAGAAGATTCTACACTCTTGGCGTATTCTTCGTGCGGAGAAGCAACCGGAAGGAGTGCAATTTGTGTTGGAGCCAACCACAACGGGAATAAACCTGCATGATGCTCTATAAAAATAGAAAGGAATCGCTCGAGGGAACCCATGATCGCTGCATGAATCATGACAATGCGCTCTTTGTCACCTTGCTCATTGATACAATAGAGATCAAATCTTTCTGGCATATTGATATCCAATTGAATTGTAGCAACCTGCCATTCACGACCAATAGAATCTCGTGCAATAAAATCTACTTTGGGGCCATAAAATGCCGCCTCTCCTTTTGCTTCCACAAACGGAATATTTCGAGCGGTAG
>CAZLFU010000012.1:0-16994 GCA_964558895.1 uncultured Candidatus Peribacteria bacterium | reverse complement strand
GAGGAGTTTGCACTTTTCAGCCCTGTGAGCCATAGCATGCGTAGGAATTTTTTCTGAGCGACTGTTTTCTTTCTCCACTTTCTTTTGCGTCAAAAGAAAGTGGAAAGGAATTGAAAACCCTCATCCCCATCCCTTCTCCCTCAGGGAGAAGGGTGCACTATTCTACTCAATAGATAGCATTGATCTCATTGATGGTTCTCCCTCTTTCTTCCCTCGACTCTTAAGGGAAGACTTACTTAGGATGACAAAACTGTGTTCAAGATGACAAATGGAAGCTTAAGATGAAATGGAGGCAAGATTGCTCAGGCTGATAAGATGCATCAGATAATTACAACACCTCCCAAAGCGACCAACCTGCTCCTCTCTTCACTTCCTGCAAAGAAATATTCATAGAATTAATATTCCATTCTGGTTGTCGCAATTCATCCCACAAAATGTAATGCACTCCAAAGTTTCGTATTGCCACTTCTGGCTCTACATCAATCTCGCTACACACACGAAGTAATTCCGAAGCTGCAAAATCCAAATAAGCTGCATCCGAATGCATCTGAGGGAGCAAAAGAGGATTCTTCAAATCCTGCTTGTAATTACGATTATCAGGAAGAATAGGCAAACGAGTAAGGCAGTATCTTTGTAAGAGTTCCTCATCGGAAAGAAGTGTGTGCACCAAATACGGGGAATACACCACGTCGTGCTTGGTATGACCTGCAACAAAGAGAGAGGTATCTTGATCGGAGAGAATACGTGTACGAGGCAGTACATCCAAAACTGGAAGCAATGTCGCAAAGTGCTGCTCTGCAAAATCTTCTGCACGCACTTCGAACTGACGGAAAACGTAGCGACCATCATAGGCAATACCAGCAAGGAATACCGCAGCACACGCTCCAGAAAGTATCATCCAGCGTGATGAAATCGCAAAACTGAGAAGTAGGCATGCCACCCCTCCAAAAACCAATGGAAAGAGATAATGCGAAGAAAATTGCAGCACAGTGCCATGAATCATTTGTTGGTTGAGCACTACAAAAGAAGCGACTACTGCCACTACTGTATACTTATATGGTCTCACCAAGTGATACCCTTGCCAAAGAGCCACAGCAATTCCCAGCACCATTCCAAAGAAGAGGCCACTGCGTATCCAAGACTCCGGCGCAAAGGAGTGATGAATTTGATTCCGCAGTTGTGCAACTTCAAAAAATGGATGCGTGGAAACACCTATAATTTGTAAAACAAATGGAATCGCTATCAATGCTCCAAATACACCAAAGATAAGTAACCACTGCCAGGAGAAAAACCTATGCTGATACGGCACTTCCTTCTGTTTACGTTGTGGCAGAAAATGCCGCATGCCTTTGAGAATACTTCGCACCACTGTGGCTTTTACCTGTGCAAATTTGGATTCATGCTTTTCTAAGTACAGCCACTCTGCAACTTCCCACAAGAGGAGAATGCCCCACCAGGCCCACACGTACGTCCAACTCCAAAAGTACACACCAACAAGAAGCCCCATCAGCCAACCTGCAACCAAACCCATGTACCATGTTCTGTGCAGCGCTGTAATAGTAGTACACATCGCGAGCAAAACGAGAAGAAAGCTCATACGCTGATGAATTGGCCTTCCTAAATTATAAAATTCTAGCACGACAAAAATAAGCGACCCTGCCAGTGCTTCCTTTCTGGAAAATCCACTAAGAGTAAAGAACCACCAGAGCACCAAGAAAAGAATTGGAGGAACAACCGAATCCATAATTTGCAAAACGGTTGCTGCACGGAATCCCGTCCATCCAAAAAGCATACCAGAGAGAGATTCCAACATTGCTCCCTGGAGTGGCGCAACATGCTCATCTCCTACAATTCCCTCTGCTGCCTGCTCTGGTCTACCAGAAAGCGCTTCCATCACGCGAGGAAGATAGTGATATTCATCGGAATTGAGATGCACCAGTACTCCCTTCCACTCTGGTTGCATTACGTGTAGAAATTGAGGCACCTGCATAAGGAGAGCGATGCCAATAAAGCAACTTGCTAAGATGGTTGCCCAGCGTGTGCGCTCTTCGGACTGCAACATAGTAGATACTATAAAGGAACTGGTGTTTTTCTACTATATTTTGAATACTACATACAAAACAAATTTCTATACATAACTAGTAAAACACGGATACTCTATCTCCATGCCAAGGCAATACCACGAATGGCTCCCCTATGCGTTTAAGCGCTTTAGCATCCAGAGCGCGTTTCGCACAGCACTTCCAACAGCCAACTATTATCTTACGCGGCCTGCGTTGCCACCAAGTGAAAAACCAGCTCTGTTTACTATGAATATTCTGCCACCCATGATGACAGTGTGGTATCACCTGGTACAGAAGTATGTGGGAGACAAAGTGGATATCACTATTTTTGATTGCTCTGGCAAACTAAACGCAAAAGAATTTCCCCAGGCAAACGTCTATAAATTCCTCAACTTCTACGCTGCAACTAAGTCCGATGAATTCCTGTATCACATCGCAAAGAATAGAAAGATTGGTTGGATCTGCGACGATGACATGTTTCCACTCAGTTCCAAGATGGTCGATGTGCTCGAGGAACAATTTGCAAATCCTAAGACAGCATCTATAAGTTTTCGCTCCCGTAAGTGGTGGTACTTCGATACCGATGGCAAACACTACGAACCAAGTAGTAGTTACTGCACAGCATTCAATAGAGATATTTTTGTAGAAAAGGAGCACCTCTCGTTGGCTCCTGCAAACGGCAACGAGCATCCTTCGCTCATTGGTAAACCACCAAAGCGTTACGATACTTTCGACAAGGCAAACGAGATCTTACTTCGGAAAGGTTACGACTGCTTTGTCGTTCCAGAAAAAGAGCAGGAAGAGTACCTTACAGGATTTACAGGCATGAGTGGCGCTGTGATGCTTCTCTATATCTTCAAAACACCAGAGGCTATTTTGGATTTCTATAATGCGCCCCCTAAGGAACAGTGGAGTGGGAACGTTCTTTTTGGAACACTCTCGGCCATGCTTTCTATTTGCACCATCTGCGAACTCTACAAAGAAATCACAGGAATGGAATATCCCATGCCATCACTCCCCAGTCGAAGTGTGCTAGAGAAGCTGATGGAAAATCACAAGAAGTACTTCCGAGAAGATCAAGATTCCCTCTTTCATGAGCAAGTGAGTGATCGATTAAGAGTGGCATTGTAAAAATACCCTCACGCTTCGAGATGGTTCAGTTATGTCACCCTTCGAGACAGCCTTCACTCCGTTTCGGCTTCCTCAGGATGACAAACTGGACTTTCCCAACATGTCACCGGGTTAATAAAAGATATACGAAAGCCAACGCAATTTACTCCAAACATGTTCGTGTCCGCTGCACATGTCTGCTTGTCGACCGTAGTCAGTCTGAGACTGACGAAGGTGGAAGCGCGAAGCACTACATCAGTATTCTCCTTTCTAGCGCTCGAATGCCAAGTTGCGCAGCAAGCTTGGTTGAGAGCGCGCACAGGTCTGTAAGAAAGAAGGATGGCTTTGCGCGAGCTTGCAGCGGACAAGGCTTTTTGGTTCTTTTTGGGCACAAAAAGAACAAAGACTACTGAAAAGTATGCTGCAACGGAGGTGCAAGGAAGGAGGTTTTGTATGATGAATTCTATTTGCTTAGCTATAATTACCAAAACCTCATCACAAATAACAGCCACATCCCTTTTATCCAATCAGTTGCTCGGATCTTCTTCCCCTCTGCTGCAGAACGCGGATGATAATTGATAGGGTATTCATGAATAGAAAATCTTCTCTTGGCCAAAAGAACTGTGAGTTCTATATCAAAACGAAAATCGTTGTACTGTAGAGGAAGACTTTGCATGATCTCTGTGCGAACTAATTTATAACAGGTTGTCTGATCCGTAAGCCTTGTGCCATAGAGCATATTACAAAAGACCGTCATAGAAACTCCACCGATGTAGTAGGCAATGTGCGAATACTGCTTCTGGTCTGTAAGTCTTCTGGATCCAAATACAATTGGATAAGCATTCTTTTCCGCAAACTGCAGCATTTCTGCAAGTTGTGCTGGTTCATATTCCAAATCTGCATCTTGAATAACCGTATATGTTCCCTTGGCATGCGTAAGACCCATACGTACTGCAGATCCTTTGCCACCATTTTGCTTTGTAAGAACAGTATCAACTGGCCTGGCTCGACTTTTTAGAATCTGTAGAGAGGAATCCGTCGAGCCATCATCCACAAAAATGACTTCACAGAACGTGCCGCACGCGGTAAAAATCTGATCGATAATTTGTGGAAGTGTTCTCTCCTCATTATAGACAGGCATAATAAGAGAAAGCCTGAGAGGAGATGCGCCTGCAGTATCTGACGTGCTATTCATTCTTCGATAGACTACCTGTTAGACATTTCTGTAATCAAACGTGGAATCAAGTTCTGTAGACTATGATCACGAACAATAATTTCTCGTAAGCGCACGCGCAGAGCATCTTGTTGATCTAAGGACATGGTAAGCAAGGATTGAATGACCGTGGGCATAGACCCTTCCGCAGCCTGGCACTCCGTTGGAAGAATAGATTTTGCAGCTTCTGCACACGAAACCACAATTGTGCCACAGGCCATGGCCTCGAGAACTGCCTTGTCTAAACTAGTGGAACTTGCATGAACAAAGATACTTGCCCGACCAAGGAGTGGGATAATAGCAACCTGCGGTAATGGCTGTATCGTCACACGATTATGCAGATTCAATCGCCTTATTCTATCCATGAGTGTTTGCTCATACACTTCATCTGCTTGAGTAATAGGAATACCAATAACAGCCAAATGCACGTTTGGTGGTAGCTCTGCAAGCGCATTAAGTATCACCTCTATGTTCTTCGCCTTGGTAATACGCCCTACTGTGACAAGAGAATGAGGATCACGCGTCTCTGTAGAAGGAGAAAAAACTACAGTATCTATTCCATGTCCAACAATAACGCTTTTGAGAGTCATGAGTGGCATACCATGTGCGGAAGCACTGAACACTTTTTTCACAGTTCGCAGAGCAATTTTAAGGGGCCAACGCACGCCTCTTGCTTCGTACCAGAGATATGTTCGCTTACGGAGGAGAAACCACGGCAGAGCACCAAAGACGACCCAAATAGGTGTCATATGCACAAGCACTGCATCGTAATCTTTACGCAGAGTCCACTGCAGAGACCAAAACCGGAGTACCTGTAGAAACTTTGGCCTTTCTCCATCTTTTCCAAGCGAAATAACCTGGGTATTGGCGGGAAGTGCATGCTCTCCTACCACTTGCGTTATCACCGTAAGCTTCTCGCAATGAGCTGCAAATTCCAAAAGCCACCTGTGAAAAAATCCTAGGATAGGATCGTTGCGGTCGACTTTTTGGGTGACAATGAGTAATTTCATGAACTGGTAGGCAAGTAGCTAGTAGGTCGTAGCAAAGTAATGATCTACTACCCGATACGTAGATCTCAGCTTCTATCAGGCTACCACCCTACCACCCTACTGCCTACTCCCTAAGTAATTGACCACAAAAAATTCGCATACTGACGCACCAGCTCTGGCCCATCAAACGTATCGAGTACTGTTTGCGCCTCGTATCCCATCCTCGCACGAGCTTCTTCATCATTGAGCAGGAATGTAATCTTGGTAGCTAAATCGTCTGGTTCACCAGTGGTAAAGAGCCCATTGAAACCATCTTGAATGACATCGGGCATTACCCCTACGGGCGTACTGATGACTGCCATACCACTTGCCATAGCTTCCAGTGCAATACGGGGGCCTCCCTCACTTCTGGAAACCATCACAAACATACGAGCGCTCTGCATGGCGCCAATGACATCCTCCTGTGTAGAGAGCCATCCTGCAAATGTAAAACGATGACCCATGTTGTACTTGCGTACGAGTGCCTCCGATGCAGCTCTCTCTGGTCCATCTCCTACGACAAGCACTCGAAGTGATGGTAATTTCACTGCAGCTTCTATGAGATGTTTCAATCCTTTGTTGGGAACCAGCCGAGCACAAAAAGCTACATCATAGGCTATAGGAGGTTTTACCGTTCCTCGTAAATAGTCTTTGCGCAAATAAAAGGACGGTACAATACTCACCTTCTCTTCTGGAACTCCCCATTCTATAAGCTTGGTTTGCACTGTTTGATTCACCGTACGAACTGCCTTTGCATGCTTGGCATCGTGCTTTAAATAGTGTCGAGACATCCACAGTCCAATACGCTCACTCCAAGATGCAGGCTCTGGATAGCCAATGATGTGATGGATTTCTATGGCATAGGGCAAACCCGTCTTTCTGGATAACCTCTTCGCACCAATACCGTTATAGAACGGTGGATACTCATGCACTGTCATCACATCATGATGAAAATTTTCATAGAGCTCTTTACCTTTTTTGAGAATCCATCGTGGCTGATGCCAGAGTCCTTTGGGACAGGGATGAAAAAAGACAGATTTACCATCCTGCATATCCACACGATTATGCCCTGCAAATTCCACACTCACATCCTCAATATGCGGCGTAATCACATCGATGCGTTCCCAATATTTACGAAACTCCAGCAGCGTGTACCAAAATGCTCCCTTCTTGCCAGAGAGCACAGATCGATCGCCGGAAATCATTAATAACTTCATACACTACAAAAGAATAAAGCATAGAAAAATTCCAGCTCGCCCTTCCGAAGCTTGCCACTGAGATTACCTTCCTCAAACGTATACAGTGAAGTAGACGACTGAGAGCGAAGGAGGGAAATCATGAGAAGTTTCATTAAACTTATAATACACTGAGTACGTTGTTTTTTAACTATGTAATACAAAAAAAGCGATGTCAGCCTGAGCTCGTCGAAGGCGACATCGCGTGTCCCTGGTTCATCTCTCGACGAGCTCGAGATGACAACTCACCATGACACGCTCATCCTAAAATTAGCTTCTCAAACAACTCCACATGCTCCTTGCACACCTCCTGCCACGAACGGTGCTCCAATGGCGATACTGCTTTTTGCGCATACGTCTCATACTGCTCTATGCACTCATTCAATGCCTTTGTTATCTCCTCTTCTGTACGAAGGGCACAAATACGAACACGCTGTGCCAATTCATTCTCTAGGCCTGTTTCTTCTGTCAAAAAGACAGGAAGTCCCGTTGCCGATGCCTCCAGAGCAACATTGGGGCTAATCTCGGTCACAGATGGAAGAATAAGAAGATCGTGCTCATCAAAGATTTTTCGCTTGTCTCCGCCATGCTGTGGCTCCATAAAGCGCACTCTCTTTTGGAGTTCAAATCGTACAACTAATTGTCGTACGACAGATTCCATTGGTCCATGGCCTACCAGTGTGAGTGTGATGTTTGTAAGGGGTGCAAGAGCACGAATGAGTCTGGGTAGATTTTTGAATCCTACAAAACGCCCCATAAACAAGACACGAAGTGGGTCGTGCTTCTCGTGATGCCGTACCTCTCCCTCTGGAAGAGCATTGTGAATAACACTATGAGATGGAAGGCGCGAGTAGAACTCATTATAGATGTCCTCTTGAAACTTTGTAGAAAATACAATGTGATCAAACGTATTGAGAAGAGAAGCCATAACTTTCTGCACGTGGGGCTTGGAACCATACCACTCTCGCAAACTCTTCAATCCACCCCTATCTGTGTATCTTTCCCAGCAGAAATCTCCCCCCAATCTCAAAACCTTTTTGGGCTTCTTTAGTTTTGCGAGAGATAATGGGACGCCACAACTTACAGAAGAAAATGCGTACACAATATCTGCATCTGTAGCATGTTCCTGCAATACCTTGGCATATCTTCTCCAACGGAGAAATGGGCCACCGGCTTTGGAAACATAAATGATATTTCCACGAGCCTCTGATGTCACGGTGAGCTCGTCGAACCGTGAATCTTGAATTTCTTGACCCTCGTAGCCTTGGCGTAGTGGGTTGAATTTTGAATTTTGACTGGCTCCATAGGTGATAACAACTATCTCATGTTCTTTTTCCAATTCATTTGCCAACGCATGAACATACGTTGCAGGGCCTCCGATATCGGGAGGGTAAATCCCAGTGGCAAGGACTATTTTCATAATGTAAAAAATTACTACAAGCTGCAATCCTATTTTCCTACCCGCCTACTCGCCTTGAATACCACTCTACTGTCTTTTCCAATCCCTCTTCAAACGAGACTTTGGGCTTCCAGCCGAGTGCTCTGGTATTAGAAGAATTGAGAGCGTATCTCCAATCATGCCCTGGTCTATCTGGTACGAATGAAATAAGAGCATGAGATTTTCCCAATGCATCTAGTACCGATTTGGCGGTATCGATATTGGCACGATCATCATCGGCACTGATCAAATACACCTCTCCATCTTTACCCTGTGCAATAACACACTCAACAGCATCGGTATGATCGGTCACAAAGAGCCAATCACGCATTTGCTTTCCTTCGCCGTACACTGGAATACTCTGTTCTTTGAGTGCATTGCGAATGATAGTTGGCAAAAACTTTTCATCTGCTTGATGCGGACCGTAGTTATTGGTGCAACGCGTAATACGACCATGAATGCCATACGTTCGCACAGCTGCAAGCAGCATCAAGTCTGCTGCGGCTTTAGTGGCGGAATAGGGATTCCCCGGACGTAGGGGAGAGTTGATGGTACAAGCAGGCTCATTCTCAAATATTTCTCCATACACTTCATCCGTCGAGATATGCACAAGTTGAAGATTTGGATACTCCTTACATACTTCTATCAGACTCTGCATGCCAAGAATATTTGAATGAATAAATGGCTCTGTATTGCGGATGCTGTTATCTACATGCGTCTCTGCTGCAAAATTGACGATGGTATCGATTGCATGCTCTTCAACTAGCTTCATCACAAGTGGCTGATCAACAATATCCCCTTCTACAAAAATAATTGTATCGGCCACAGGGTCCAAAAATGATTTATCTGCTGCATAGGTAAGTTTATCGAGCACAAGAACCAAATCATCTGGATACTGCTTACAATGTCGCAGAACAAAATGCGATCCTATGAAGCCGGCACCACCTGTAACGAGAAGATTCATAAGAGTTCTGAGAATACTTGAATATTAGAATAATAGAGTACTAGAATACTGGGTTTGAAGTGCATTACCCAGTAATTTCTAATATTTCAGTCACGTTTTCTTTGGTATTCAAGTATTCTAGTACTCAAGTACTCTATTATTCTCCCTATGAAAGGTGTTCTCATCTGCGGCGGCACAGGTTCCAGATTGCGTCCTCTTACGGATGTAACAAACAAAAGCCTCCTTCCTGTGTACGATAAGCCACTTCTGCTCTATCCATTGCAGGTACTTCTCGATGCAGGTATACGAGAAATTGCCGTGGTTACAGGAACAGAGCATATAGACCAAATTGCGAAGTTTTTGGGATCTGGCTCTCAATTTGATTGCGAATTTTCCTTCAAAGTACAAGAAACTCCGGGAGGAATAGCTCAAGCTCTGGGGCTAGCAGAAGAATTTGCCGATGAGGATTCTGTCTGTGCCATCTTGGGGGATAACGTGTACTTCGATGCTATCTCGGACACAATTTCATCCTTTGGGGGTGGAGCACAGGTATTTTTGAAGGAGGTGGAAGATCCTACGAGATTTGGTGTGGTGGAATTGAGCGAAGGCGCCATTCTCTCTATCGAAGAAAAGCCAACAAACCCAAAGAGTAATCTGGCCCTTACAGGATGTTATTTGTTTGATCACAGGTGCTTCCATGTCATCCAAAACCTCCAACCCTCTCCAAGAGGAGAATTTGAAATTACAGACGTAGTAAAGTGGTATCACAAAGAAGGAAATATCTCTGCAACAATTCTAAAACAGGAGTGGATAGACGCAGGAACGTTTGAAAGCCTCTTCCAAGCTTCTCAACTCGTACGAGAGAGGAGACTCTCATAAACCTGTGCATATCGCTTTGCAATGGGATCCCAGTCGTACTTCTTTGCATTTTCGATACCCGCTTTTGATAACTGAACTCGTAACCCGTAACCCGTAACCAGTTTTCGTAGTGCCTCAGCTGCAGCATCTGCATCATCAATGGGGACGATAAGTCCCGAGACACCATCTTCGATGAGCGATGGAATTGCCTCACAATCTGTTCCAATGACAGCGCATCCTGCAGACTGTGCTTCCACAAATACATTTCCAAATGCTTCGTGACGAGAAAGACAACAGAAGACCTCTGCCTCACAAAATTCTCTGATAGTTCCCTCGAGTGGCAAGTATCCCAGAAAAACAGCACGATCTCCCAGCTGCAACTTTTCTGCCAATTGTTTCAATTCTTGCTCTTGGAATCCCTCCCCAACAAGATGTAAATGCACATTTTCTGGAGCATCTGGCATATCAATCAATGTGCGGAAAGCAGGAAGAAGAATATCTACCCCTTTCATAGGACGTAAGCGACCAATAAACACGATGCGCCCTGGTACTTTCTCGTACTTCTTTCTCCCCTCTTCAAATGCAGAGACTGTCAGTCCGTTGGGAATAATGATGAGATCATCGCGTCCAAGCTTCTTCGCTCGTTCCTGCAGGACAAAACTGATACCAGTAATGGCATGAGGATTTTTGTGAATTGGCTTGAGCAAAAGTGATGTATTGGTGCTTTGACATGTAAGAAGTCGCTTCGTATTCGGCATAATCCACGAACAGATAATCATAGCAATACTTGCGTACGACTCTAAAACTGTATGAATGAGCTCTGGCTTAAGTTTGCGCACTGCAAACGGCGCCAAGAATGGAAAAAGCCATTTATCAAACGTATTTCCAAACCCAACGCGTACCACAGGAACTTTGCCTTCCAGTACATCGTACTTGGGAAGATCTTTCTGCCACTGCGTTGTGACAATTGTGATGTCATACGTATCCGCCAGTCGCTGTGCAATTTCTTCCACACACGCTTCTGCTCCACTCCTGTGTGGACGAAGAAAGGCCGAGAGGATGACGACTTTTGGTTTCATAGTTGTGAGTCTACTTATACTAATTATTGGTTGCTAGTTTTTCGTTTTTTGTTTTTCATCTACTGTGTATTTCGTAGAATCAAAACTGATACCAACGAAAAACTACAAACGAGAAACTTTAAAGCTTTTTAAGAGAGAAACTCATCAAAAAGTTCTTGGTACATTTTTGCCACTTTCGTCCAACTAAAGTGTTCTTCTATGCGCTTACGAGCACCCAAGCCAAGTTGTTTTCGCTTTGCGGAATCCTCAAGTAAGCGGCGGATATGAGAGCGTAGTGCATCGATATCGCCAGGAGTAAACAAAAAACCAGATATACCATTTTCAATGAGGAAACGATTTCCGCCTACTTCGGATGCAATACACGCACAGCCACTGCACATAGATTCCATCAATGCATTGCTCAAGCCTTCGCTATAACTTGGCAGAACGAAAACATCAGACGAACGAAGAATATCTCCGTACTCCTTCTTGTACCCTGTAAACACAGCATCTCTACTATATTTCTCTACAAGTGGATGTCCATCGTTGTAATGACCTACTACCTGTATAGACATCTCTGGGTGATCTTTCTTTAGTGGAATAGCGGCTTCTAAAAAATCTTCGACACCTTTCACCGACTCCAGTCTTCCCAGATACGTCACTGTAATTCTAGATTCAGGATTCGGGATTCCAGATTCCCGTTCTCCCATTGGCCAATCTGCAGGATCAATACCTGTTGGAATGACGCGAGTTTTCTTTGCGATGCCCAATCTCTTTAAGAGCGCAGGAGGTTGCGGATGAAATGTCACAAACTCTTTGCAACAGAGAAGTACAAGCCATCCCATTGTCCAGGCACCACAAGCCATAATGATGCGAGGAATTACTGTGCGTGGCCACCACGTCATTCCAACAAGAGCATCGGTAAGTTGAAGAATTTTGACTCCGCGAAGACGCAAACCTGGTGCAGAAAAAGAGGGCCAGAAGAGAATCTTATTGATTATCACAAGATCTGGTTTCACTTCTTTACGTATACGCTGTACGTATCTACTAAAGCCAAAAGAAATACCAAAGTTGAGAGGATCTGGCAGGAAAATATCTTTACGGCGGTGGATTGTAAGTGTGGGAGAAACTTCCTCAATACTTGTTTCGGACCCCATGCATACCACCACTACTTTGTAGCCCATCCTCTGCCACAATTCGGATAATTTTAAAGAACTGATCATCCAGCGATGAGGCTCTTTCCAGTACGGACTAATGAGGAGAATCGTTTTTGGAGAAGTAAGTGCGGTCACAGAATAGTAGGAATGATACTTACATGATTCAATGATTTTATGATGAACGAGCTTTGATGCAACATCCTTAGTCTAACGAAAGAAAGAAGAACATTCATGAATCGCTTGCGAATCATTTAATCATGTAGTCATGAAACCATGAAATTGTGTATTGCAACAATCAATTCTCCCCCTTTTCCTCCAAATTCGCATCTCGCAAAGCCAATTTACGAATCATACGTGTCTGCCTCTGCTCCATTTCTTCCATACGCATGACAAGATAGAACACAATGAAGAAGAGAATACCAATGGAGGTAATAAAGACTGCATTTTCACGATCTTTCACTCCTACAATATTTGCGAGGAAACTCATGAGCTTGGGGTAAAGCGTGATGGCACAAATGCCACCCCAGAATACCGTCCAAAGAAGAGACTCCCAGATGGTCTTCTTCTGCTTAAAAGCAAGGTTCCACGCGTATGCAATTGCAAGTAGTGACGCAAGTGGCACAATAATTTGATAGGGGGTGAGAACGGTAAGCATAGAAGATATGGAAGCAAACCAGCGAACAGACTAGCGAAGAAACGACCGGAGGAGAATTTTAAAAGCAGTACGAATACCACTGGCAAACGATTGCCCTTTTGCAAGCGTGTATTCGGAATAGAGAACTTTGGCAGGCACCTGTACAATTCGCCATTTGTGCTGCACAGATTCTCGTACAATTTCCGAAGCAAATTCAAATCCACTCATACGCAGATCTACTTGAGAGAGAGCATGTTTCCCAAACACACGAAACCCACACTGGCTATCTGCCACCCACCTGCCAGTGGCAAGCAGTGTCACCAGGTTACCAACCCAGTTAAAGATGCGACGAATGAGAGGAATTTTATTACGCTGTCCAAAGCGGTTTGCAAACACTACATCTGCAGAACCGTCTTGAATGGGCAAAAGCATCGCAGGAATATCTTCTGGATTGTGCTGACCATCTGCATCCAACGTAATCACTGTAGATGCACCAGAAAGACGCGCAGCTTCTATACCAGTCATCGTGGCTGCACCTGCTCCACAGTTTTCGATATGACTCACAACAATGGCTCCGGCCTTTCTTGAAACTTCTGCTGTATCATCGGTCGATCCATCGTTCACTACAATCACCGCTTGTACATAGGGAAGCGTCTCTTTGATAACAGTGCCAATACGCTTGGCTTCGTTATAGCCGGGAATTACAGCAACAATTTTCATAGTTCCTATGGAATAAGGACGTACGCTACACCAGCTGATACATCATTGACTATCATTTGTAGGCCAAGTTCTGTTGTATTGAGGAACCCAACAAGTGCATTCACCTTTTGATGCAGAGAGCCATTGGGGTCTCGTTCGATGGTCGCTGTGTTGGTATCAAAAATAATACTACTAAAGCCAAGAGCCTTGAGTCGCTCCAATGTAAGCTTGGCATCACGCTCTTGATACAAACAGTTAAAGAGATCGAGCTGATGATCTGCCGCACCAATAATCTCCAAATTCCGTGGAATGAAGTATGGAATGAAGGTCCCAATACGATAGAGATACGGCCGATCGGGCAACGTTGCATTGCGCTCCACTGCAATCTCGGAAATATCATCGTAATGTGGAATGGTTCTTTCGCGTAATGCAGCGGCACTTACTTTACCAAAGGGATATTCCAAAAGATTTCGCTGCTGCTCAAACTGCCAGAACCTGTGGCTGAGCATGCTAAAAATTGCAAGAGTAAAGAAAATACCTAGAACCCACCTACTTAGAGAATCTGGTGCCTTGGCAACCAATACTTCCAACCCAATTACCAACCCAAAAAATGTACCAATCCCATACCAAGGAATTCCATTCGCCAAGAACACCCACTGCACCAACATGAGTACTGTGCCTGCAAAGAGAAGACGTACCCAACTTCCAGATTTCATCCAGAAAAAAGGAAGCAGAAGAAGAAGTGGAACAAGAACCAAGACGAATGTTGTCGTGACATAGTACCCCGCACTATCCAAATTCATCGTGGAACGCCACGGTAATGTAAGGTAATGCTTCCACCCACTTCCAAAACCCCAATATCTATCGAGCTCTTCTTTACTTCCAGTAGGTGTACAAGCCTCTGTTGTTGTGTCTACTGCAAGTTCCTCCGGCAACCTGCGAACAAGTACCCCTTCTTTGTATTCCCCCTTTCCAGAGAGATCAATAACAGGGGTAAATGAATTGGGTGCACCCATCTGCAAATGCTCAACACCATCTCCATGCAAAATAGTGTTATGAAGAAGCCAAGGGCTAATACTTGCCAAAAATACTCCCACAAAGAGCGCTACGCTCTTGAGGGCATTCACTGCATGTTCCTTTCTTTTATAAAGTGCAAAACCGATGAATCCAAATCCAAAGATCGCACAGACTGCAAGAAAGACATACTTACTTACCGTCACGCCATCCCCGTACACTCGCGTAATGATTTTAGAAATATCCAACACCCCCTGTAATACATAGACAATAAAGATGAAAAATACAGAGCCAAGGAGTGCCGTCCAGTGAAGGATGCCACCCAGCATCATGGCACCAACTGCCATAGTAACCATCACGGTGGTAGCCTTCATCCCGAGTCCAAAACCAGAGAAAATTCCTACGGCAATAAGCCAAGACCACTCTGGTTTCCATGCAGCATCTTTGGGGGTGACCCAACCATCCTCTGTTTTTTGAAAAAGAAATTGAAAGAGAGCAAATATACTCAGGCCTCCTATAAGAAAGACCGCATTATCGATCTTCATATCTGCAAAAGAGAAGTGCCCAACCACAGGAAGCATGTAGTACATCAATGCTGCAACAAGTCCTCTCCCCTTTCCTACAAACATTTGTGTAAACGCGATGATAACGAACACGGCAAGTAAACCTGCGGTCCAGTTTACCATCATAGAAGTGGTGGCTCCCAGGGCGGAACTATACCCAAAAAGTAGGAATCCAAGCGATGTAAGATACTCCCACTGGAACGGTGCCATGGAAAATACAAAGGAACCGTAACTCACCATCAACCGAGGACGATTGAGGTAGCTACCCAAGTCATCCCATCCAATGGGGAAAGGACGAACAACAAAGAGGAAATTGAGAGCAAGATACGAAAGAAGAAGCCACCCTAAGAGAATCAAAATGTCATACCAATCGCGCTCCATCTCCCACTCATGAAACAAGAATATACGAATCCAGTAGAGAGAATGTCGATAGAGAGCAAGCGGCAACAATACAAATGCTATCCATCCAATTGGCATGGTGAGAATACCCAAAACTGCCACAGTCCATAAAATTAACATCCAACCACACGCACCGAGTCCTACGCTCATCATGGTTTCGGAAAGCAAAGATGTCCTACGTAACCGAAGTGCATGCAACAAAAATCTTCCCAACACAACGAGTTCAAATAGGAAAAGAAGAACGAACAAAAGTGGAGGAATAACCCTTGTAAAAAAGAAAGACTGTACGCATGGTGTCGTCATCATAAAGACCTTGGCACCATTCCCAAACTCACCCTGCTGCCGCAAACAATTTCTCTCTTGCATGCGTTCATAGTTCTTCTGTAGTTCCGCAATCCCCTCTGGGCCAACATTTTGATACACCTGTGGTAGAGGCTCTACAAAACGACGGATGGATACCCCATCAATCTCTTGTGAGCTCAGTGTGGAGAACAGCAACCACACAGACCCCAAAAACAACAAAAACACATGCCACGGACGAAGATGCCATCGCAGTGCAAAAGAACCAGAACGAAGCCCCTGCCATCCAAGATATATGGCATACAAAAGGCCACAGATTACCGTGTACCACAAAAATGGACCCGCTCTACCAATAGTACGAATAATGAACGGAAAGAGCGCTTGCCATCCTCTACATACAAAACTATCGAGACCACAAGAAGCATTCACCATTTCTCTGGCTGCATCATTCAGTAACACCGAAATATGGACTGGAACACCAAGATAGTACAAAAGTGAGTATCCTCCCCAAATGAGGAGAACTACAAAGAATGCTATAGAAAGTGATTGAATCGTCTTTTGATTCATAGAAAAAGAGTAGCAGAGAATGCAAGAAAAGGAACCAAACCTCAGCAAAAATCCTCACGAACCAAGAATAATCCGAAAGAACTTACGTCTTGAAGCGATCACAGTAATAGTGCTCTCGAAATGCCTCATGACTTACATTCTTCTCAATCCTGAGAGGTTGCTGCTCGAAGGGATCGGCATCGATATCGTAGTGCACGACTGTTTTTTCTGAAATGGTATAGAGATACTTATCCTTCCCACGAATCACGACAATCTTCGACATGCCATAGGGTTGGGTAAGTATATGACAATCTTCATAGAGCTGATCGGTAGAAGTAGCTTTGCCTTGGAAAAAAGGTACGAGAGAATTTTGTTGGGGATGGCCGGTGAGAAGATCGAGTACTGTAGCGATAAGGTCTGTCTGTGCAGGAATAAAATCCAGCACGATGGGTGTCGTAAGAGGCTTGGGGGGAATGTAGGTCAAAAATGTTACAAAGTTATCATTGAAAGCATTTTTATCGTTGAGTGCATGGTCATGCAGGCTGATAGGCCAAGAGGTATCTGCTGTAATAAAAAGATGCGTATGACCATCTGTATATTTCTCGTAGCGTTCGTAGAACTTTCCTACACAGTAATCCTGCTGACGAAGAGAGTTGATGTATGACTCGAGGGTATTTGCAGGATGAGGATACGGATACACATCTTGGTATTCTGGGAGACTCGGAAATGGATAGTG